>JBAUEM010000048.1:0-19887 GCA_049678605.1 Dehalococcoidia bacterium | reverse complement strand
TAAAGATAGATTAAAGTTGTAAAGCCATTCATACTCTAAGGTCTCATTAAACCTTTCTATCTCCGGGTTATCCTTGGGGGTTTTGACCCTGGAGAAGTACCTTTGAATACCTAATTTGGCGGTAGCCGTTTCAAACTCCCAGGCAAACTCACTCCCATTATCCGTCTGTAAGTTTTCTATGGGCTGGTTAACGAGGTAGCGGAGACGATAAAGAAAATCTGCTGCAGACCTTGAGCTCTTATTTCTGTACATCGAAGAAGATCATAGAGCGGGAATATGAGGTATATGGACATACTGAGTTTGGTAACAATTCCCGAATATCTATAGCTCATTTATACAATTTACGAAAAAGTAACACATACAGGAATACAACCAGGAGATTTGTCAAAACAAAACCAAATGTATCCAGGATTTGCTAAACGGGTTGCCTGAAATCTTTCTTTCAGGCTCATTTTTCAATTAGAATAGACTGCATCCGTAACCAGATGCAATTATGCTATCATAGTAACTAGTTTGGGAACGATGTAATGGTCTTTCAGCCGCAACTCAAAATTCTTATCAGCCGTGACGAGATAGCTAAAGCTGTAGACAGGCTGGCTCGTGAAATCAAGAGGGATTATCAAGGTAAGCAGCCTTTGCTCATCGGCGTCCTTAAAGGGTCTTTTGTGTTCATGGCCGATCTAATTCGCCAGCTTGATTTGCCCCTGGAGCTCGATTTTATCAGGCTCTCCAGCTACGGCGCTGCCAGGGAGAGCTCGGGCAAAGTTAGAGTAGTTCAAGGGGTCAAGACGCCCATAAAAGGCAGAGATGTTCTGGTGATTGAGGATATCGTGGACACTGGAATTACCACCTCTTTCTTACTCGATTACTTAAAGAAGAGGAAGCCTGCTTCGCTGAAGCTCTGTGCCCTAACAGACAAGCCATCTCGGCGTAGAGTTCCGGTATCTATTGACTATCTTGGCTTATCCCTGCCCAATAAATTTGTCGTGGGATATGGACTGGACTTAAATCAGAGGTTCCGCAATTTGCCCGATATTTATGCCCTGGAGGATTAGGAGATGAGTTTAAAGGAGCTTATTGCCGTGGCCAGAGGGGAAATACCGGCTGATTTGCTCCTGAAAAATGCCCGGATAGTAAATACCTTTATTGGAGAAATAGAGCAAGCCGACGTGACTATCTACGGTGACAGGATTGCCGGAGTAGGAGATTATGGTAAAGCCAAGGAAATTATCGATTTACAAGGCAGGTTTTTAGCTCCCGGGCTGATTAACGGACATACGCATATAGAAAGCTCTATGCTTCACCCGGCAAGGTACGCTCAGGCCGTGGTCCCCAGAGGCACTCTGGCCGTGGTCACTGACTTACATGAAATCGCCAACGTTTGTGGATTTGAAGGAATAAAATTCATCACGGATTTGGCGCGAAAGCTCCCACTGGATATGCTATTCATGGCCCCGTCATGCGTGCCGGCAACCCACCTGGAGACATCAGGTGCCCGAATCAACTCTAAGGAAGTAAAGAAAATTCTAGCTCACCCTAAGATAATCGGCCTGGGAGAGATGATGAACTTTCCCGGCGTAGTCAGTGGGGATGAAGAGGTTTTGAAGAAAATCAGTGCTTCAAATGGGAGGGTTATTGATGGGCACGCTCCGGGACTCGCTGGCAAGGAGCTAAATGCCTACTTGTCCGCTGGCATTCTTTCTGACCATGAATCCACTACCCCAGAAGAAGGAAAGGAGAAGTTGCGCCGGGGTATGTACCTCATGATTCGAGAGGGCTCTTCAGAGAAGAACTTGGACGCCCTTCTGCCTCTGGTTACCGATAATACTTATAAAAGATGCTTCTTTGTGGTGGACGACCGTAGTTGCTCTGATTTACTTCGGGAAGGCGATATTGACGCTGTGGTACGAAAGGCCATTAGCAGAGGTCTGGAGCCGGTCCGGGCAATTCAGATGGCGACGATTAATACTGCTGAGTATTTCAGGCTTCATGATAGAGGAGGCATTGGCCCGGGGTATATAGCCAATCTTATAACTATCACTGACCTGGCTAAATTAGAGATAGACATGGTGCTCTACCAGGGAAAGATGGTGGCAAGGCAAGGCAAGCCCTTGTTCCCCTTGCCCCCTGTTACTCTGGAGCTAAGAGACACGGTACGCATTAAGCCTCCTATGGGGAAATCGCTGAAAATTTCTCTCCCTCGAAGGGAGAGGCTAGAGCCTGTCCTGAGCTTGTCGAAGGATGAGGGTGAAACCTCTAGGGAAAGCTACCCGGTCATAGAAATCATCCCCGGACAGATAGTTACCAAGAAGGCAATGGAAAAGATAAAAGTTGTGGATGGGACAGTTATGCCCGATGTGGAGAGAGACATTCTGAAGCTGGTGGTGGTGGAAAGGCACAAGGCTAGCGGCAACATCGGATTAGGACTGGTCAAGGGATTCGGCTTAAAGAAGGGAGCGTTAGCTTCGTCAGTGGCTCATGACTCTCACAACATAATAGCGGTGGGTGCTAACGACTTCGACATCCTCAAGGCAATTGAGGAAATTAATAGGCTGCAGGGCGGGCTGGTTGTTTGCGCCAACCTGGAAATTCTCGCTTCTTTGCCCTTGCCCATCGCTGGCCTGCTTTCCCCTGAGCCGCTGGAGGTAGTCGTATCACAGCATGAAAAAGTGGAGAAAGCTGCTGCCAGCCTGGGCAACTTGCCCCCATCTCCCTTCGCCCTCCTCTCCTTCCTGGCCCTGCCCGTGATTCCCGAGCTCAGACTGACCGATTTGGGGTTGGTGGACGTGGTAGAGTTTAAGTTGATCAAGTAGAATTAACTTGACCATCTCCTTATCCCGGTTTTCTGAATTCCAGACAATACCCGTGATATTGACCATGCATTTTCTAAATACCGTCTACAAGTATCTCTTTCATTGTTTCTGGGACCAGATGAACAGGAACGGAGGTATCTACTTTATTATCCTGAGTCGAACGCGACAAACGGAGGAAACGAGCCACGACTCGGGCTACCTGTTCCGATTCATCAGCAATTACTATTTTACTTCCCGGTCGGGCAACACGGACTATCTCATCAATGGTCTTCTTCTTTTCGGAGAGGAACTAAAGGGAATATACCTCAGTCTAAATCCCACCGAGCTGAAGAGGAATATAGATGCCAAGCTAGCCGAGCTGTACCAGGCATATGAGGAAGAAAAGAGAGCCCAACATGTTGATCCCCGCAAGAAGTTAGTACCTCGTATGGTTAGATATTTATGATTCGACAATCTCCTGTTGGGTTAGGTACTTGAATGATTTGATACGTAGCTAGGGGGAAAATTTCAATTTTTTGCCAGGCTCAGCACGCAGCTAGGTCAGCATCGTTTCTTAGGGGGCTCAGACAGTTTTGGGCCACCAATACTTGTAGCACAGGACACCCCAGACCAAGGCCGGAAAAAGGGCGGTGCCCAAAGTGATAAACAGGATGACAGAGAGATGCTGCGGAGCGGCAACGCCTGTAAGAGAAAGCCCTGCGAACACAAGTATAGTGATCAGGTGTACGAGGAACATTATGAGGATGGCGAGGGGAATGAAGATGAAGCGCCGCCGCCAGGCCAATGCCGGGGTCGCCCCAATGAGCGAGATGACCAAGAGCATTCCGTAGTGCAGAGCTGAGCCAGGGATGAAACCATACAACAGAATCTCTCCCGGCTGCCGCACGGCGATACATATAGAGTCCTCTTCCAGGAAATTCTGCCGCCTGACCTCTTCGTCAAAGTCCGCCCCCAGGATGATGTCAGCCCTGCTCACTCTATCCGTGACAGCTACCAGGGCACGATTGTAAGGCATGGCAATGACAAAAGTCCACAGCACAGAAATGGCAATAAGGATGCCGACAGCTTTGCCGGCAAAGATAAGAATAAGCCTAGTGCGGGGTGACACGGACAAGCTTCTCCACCCAGAAGAGCCATAGAACAATGGCTAATACGATCATCACGGGTTGCCATATCAGAAAATGGGCCGTGTTGAAGAAACTACTGGAAAAGTGGCCGCCGATGAAGAACAGGCTCACTGTGCGCACCAAGTTAAGGACGAATATCCCCACTATCCCCAAAGCAGCGCCAATTGCCTTCTGCTTCGCCGTACTAGGATAAGCCAGCACAGCGCAGACAACAATAGCCATAGGAATAAGGCCGGTGCATTCCGTGACGATGCGTATAGAGTAGTCGGGCGATGAGATTAATGTGCCATCTACCTGGGCTGAGGCACCAAACAGATTCAAGATGGCGCCCGTAGCCCGGGCAGTAAATGTGAGGAAGCCCGCCAGTGCCTCGGTCTCCACCATGCGCGCGTGGATAAGCATGAATGCCAGAACACCGCCACCAAAAATAAGGCTGCCTTTTACCGCCACTCGGTGCCGTCTCAGGCCCAACTTAATGGCCTCAATGGACGCAACAAACTGCGCCCGTAGGGGCTGTCTTTGCCCTTTGTGAACAGTGCCCCGTCCTTGCGGGCGGGGCACTGCACCCTTCTTATGCTTTCTTGACATTGCCTTTTCAGGCTAACTAATTCACGCGGCTAATCGCTTTCTCCTCACCGTCCAAACCAGCAATCCAGCAAACAGCGTTATCATAGCGATTATGCCCCAATTGTTCATGGCAGGTATCATGGGCGGAATATCCCTGATTTCCTCGCGGTTTCCGAACTCAACCCGGGCACAGTCAAGGCTAATTCCCACAGTCACCTTTTGCTCATATGGTGGGTCACCGCCGGGCTTGGTATTGTACCATCCTGCCTTCAATTCCTCGGTGACGGTGTACGTGCCGGAAGCAAGGTCAAGAAGCACGACACAGCCATCAGGTCCCGTAGTCACCCACCTATCATAACCAGCAGGTCCCGTGACACGGAATCTCCAATCAGGCAGCCATGGCTCACCAGGGTCCCATATACTATTGACGTTGGAATCCTGGAACTTGCATATCTCCAGACAGCCTTCCCCCTTCACGTCAACTCTCACTGTATCTCGCTCGCCCAAGTGGCCCGTGGCAAAACTGATCTCGTTGAGCAGCGAGTCAGTGCCGAAGCCCAGAGCCTCGAACGTGGTCGCGACGGTGATGGGATTGGAAGGGATGTTAGTCCAGGTCCAGGTCTCGCCAACATCGAGGACAGCATCTCCATTGATGTTGCTGCTCCAGCCAGGAGTGGTCTCATCGAGCGTGTGAATAAGTACGCCGTTCTGCCGGACCTCGACGTAGGGGTTGGTCAGCGGGTCACCGCCGGTGTTCCGTTCGGTTACGGTCAGGAGAACCGAATCACCGGGGTCAACCAGTGTCGCTGAGGAAGTAATAGTGGTTATCGTGTCTGGCTCGATTGTGTCAACATCCACCGTATCCCGCTCGCCCAAGTGGCCCGTGGCAAAACTGATCTCGTTAAGCAGCGAGTCAGTGCCGAAGCCCAGAGCCTCGAACGTGGTCAAGGCGGTGATGGGACCGGAAGGAACGTTACTCCAGGTCCAGGTCTCCGTTGTATCGAGAATGTTGTTGCCGTTGTCACCGCTGCTGGGCGGTGCTACTAGCGTGGTAAGAAGCACGCCGTTCTTCCGGACCTGGACATAGGGGTTGGTCAGCGGGTCATCGCCGGTGTTCTGTTCGGTTACGGTCAGGAGAACCGAACCACCGGACACGACTTCTGTCGCTGAGGAAGTAATAGTGGTTATCGTGTCGGGCTCGATTGTGTCAACATCCACCGTATCCCGCTCGCCCAAGTGGCCCGTGGCAAAACTGATCTCGTTGAGCAGCGAGTCAGTGCCGAAGCCCAGAGCCTCGAACGTGGTCAAGGCGGTGATGGGACCGGAAGGGACGTTAGTCCAGGTCCAGGTCTCCGTTGTATCGAGAATGTTGTTGCCGTTGTCACCGCTGCTGGGCGGTGCTACCAGCGTGGTAAGAAGCACGCCGTTCTTCCGGACCTGGACATAGGGGTTGGTCAGCGGGTCATCACCGGTGTTCTGTTCGGTTACGGTCAGGAGAACCGAACCACCGGATACGACTTCTGTCGCTGAGGAAGTAATAGTGGTTATGGTGTCGGGGTTGATTGTGTCAACGTCCACGTCATCCTCCTCCAGCGGGTCAGTGACGTAGTCAACCGGAAAGTCCCCCGGGGCAGTCCCGCTGCCTCTGGCAACGAACGTGGTTGTGGCGGTGATGGCACCGGAACTCAGAGCCCATGTCCAGGTCTCGCCAACATTGAGGACACCGAAATCAGCAGTGTCACCGCTGTCAGGCGGCGATACCAGCGTGGCCAGAGGCGCGCCGTCCTTGGTGACTGCTACCTGTGGGCTGGTCAGGCTAACATTGCCACTGTTATATTCAGTCACGGTCAGTGTGACAGAGCCGCCGGAGACGACCGTGGGCGCCGAGGAAACGATGGTGGTGATGGTATGGGGGTTCTGCTCGTATTGGATGAAGTCCTCACCGATGCCGTCATCTTCTATGGAGCCCAGGAATCCCTGGACTACGAATCCACCCAGCGAGGCATCCGATCCCGGGAGGGTAGAGAAGTTCAGGATGGTGAACTCAAAGTCCGGGGTGCCTGCAGCTGGAGTAGTATGGATTCCTGTGTGAGTTGGAAGGTCCGCGCCGAAGGCAAACGCAGGGTTTGCCGGAAACCCCGAGAAGTTGGCGACCGTGAAGCCGCTGATGTCTTCCCCGGCAGGTACACCGGCAATCACATCATATGTCCCGTCCTTGTCCAGGTCAAAGAAGATCGCAATGCATTCTGTGCTGCCGAGGTTGGCGATGTCTGTTCCTAATTTGGCCGCCAACCATGCTGAAGTCACGCTGGGGTCACCATCACCATCGGCATCACCAGCTATCCCGTAGGTATTTATCCCCACGTACAGGATGTCGGTACCCGGGTCATAGGTCAGCCGAAGGTCTATCATGTCCCAGCCACTGACTGTACCAGGCGGTGGCAATGGTGGACTCGTTGGCAGGCCAACATCCCCCACCCCACCCGGGTCAGGAATTGTCAGGATACCCGCTCCGGTAAAGTCAGCCGTCACATTACCCGTGAATGTGACCGTAGCCGCTCCTACCGGCGTTGCCAGTGTGAGTGCCATACCCAGCACCAGCACCAGCGCCATTATGGAATAAACTGCTCTTTCTTTCATTCTTCCTCCTTTGTATTACTTTAATTCTTGTATTGCTTTTTCTTGTCTTGCCTTTTTTATGATGCCCTCATCGCCCCCGCTCAGCTCAAGCCGACGGGCAGGGCATCCAGGGTCAGTTTTCACTGGCATAAAGCCGTTACTTCTGCCCCTCCTTTTCTAGCTTCGAGCCAAAATCGTAACGGTATCATTGATGACTTAGAAAAACGATAGCAAAATTTTCCCGTAATTCCCCCCTTACTTTGGTTTTAAGCCAGATACACTTGAGTTACTTTAAATATTAATTTATCAATATTAATCTATCAAATCTCGAATAGTTTTGTCAAGGGGTTGTACTCGTTCATATGATTAGTGGCACCCCTTTTTTTGTCATTGCGAGGAGCGAGATTCCTCACCCACGGTTCGGAACAGGCTCCGCAATCTCCCTTGCTGTCGTTGCGAGGGGCGGAAGCCCAGAAGCAATCTCGGTCAGGTTGTTGGGCGCGGAGATTGCCACGCCCGACAAGTCGGGGCTCGCAATGACACGGAAGGTTACTACCCAATGTTACAAACATATAAAGTGTCACGAATCTATCTGAACTAGCTCACCACGTTTATACTCAACGATTCAAATCGTTTTCTTGACGAAGGATGATAAATAGGATAGGCTATTAGTTTAAATCTGAAAAGGGGAGAAGTTAAATTGCAGTGCCGTGGCATCAGAGGTGCTACCACAGTTTCAGCAAATAATAAAGAGAGCATCCTAGCTGCAACTGAGGAGTTGCTTAAGGAAATGGCGCAGGCTAATAGCGTTAAAGTCGACGACATAGCTGCCATTTTTTTTACCACCACTTCAGATCTAAATGCTGAGTTTCCCGCTTCAGCAACACGAGAGCTAGGATGGCCACCCAACCTGGCTCTACTTTGCGGACACGAAATTAGTGTCCCCAATGACCTATCCCGCTGCCTGAGAATTCTGATGCTTGTAAACACCAAAAAGGGACCCGATGAAATCATACATGTTTACTTAGGAAAGGCGAAGAAGTTAAAGGACAAACCGTCACTATCAATTGGAGGCAACACATGATTGTAGTCATGAAAGTTGGCTCCAGCCAAGATGAAATCAGCGGGGTTAAGAAAAGAATCGAAGTCGCTGGTCTAAAGTCACACATATCAGAGGGTATTGAACATACCGTTATCGGCGTACTGGGGCAAGTTTTCCCTGAACTTCGCGACACCTTGGAATTGCTCCCCGGCGTGGAGCAAGTCATACCTGTGAGCAAACCCTACAAACTTGCCAGTCGGGAGTTCCATCCCCGAGACACTATAGTCAAAATAAATGGCGTGGCTATCGGTGGCAATGAAATAGTCGTCATGGCTGGACCCTGCGCGGTAGAAAGCGAGGAACAACTTCTGGCCACTGCTCACGCAGTCAAAGCAGCCGGGGCCACTGTACTGCGAGGTGGCGCCTTCAAACCACGCACCTCACCTTATCAATTTCGTGGACTGGGCGAAGACGGGCTCAAAATGCTGGCACAGGCAGGCAAGGAAACTCAAATGCCCATCATCACCGAGGTTATGTCGCCAGACCATGTTGATTTAGTAGCCAAATACGCTGATATACTCCAGATTGGAGCGAGAAACATGCAGAACTTTGTCTTGCTCGACGAGGTGGGGAAAACAAAGAAGCCAGTGTTGCTCAAACGTGGTTTGGCATCTAGCATCCAAGAATGGTTATTAGCCGCTGAGTATGTCCTGGCCCAAGGGAATGAGCAGATTATTCTTTGCGAACGGGGTATCAGAACCTTTGA
The DNA here is from genome assembly GCA_049678605.1 of Dehalococcoidia bacterium. Taxonomy (GTDB): domain Bacteria; phylum Chloroflexota; class Dehalococcoidia; order GIF9; family AB-539-J10; genus RBG-13-51-36. Next base: position 10,953 of record JBAUEM010000048.1, on the reverse strand, counting down.
AACCTATACCCGTAATACCATGGATGTTAGTGCTATACCGATTATCGAAAGAGTCAGCCATTTACCCATTATCGCCGACCCCAGTCACGCTACAGGTAAATGGTATCTAGTACCCCCGTTGGCATTAGCAGCAGTAGCTGCCGGGGCAGACGGACTTCTCATAGAAGTCCATCCTAATCCTGACATGGCGCTTGCCGATGGTCCTCAATCGCTCACCTTTGATAACTTTCGCCTTTTAATGTCTCAACTACTGCCCATAGCCAAGGCTAGAAATAGAAAGTTAGCTACTCCAAGTGCGAGGACCAAACCCTGAGACCATGGAAATCGAGCAAGAACTAGCCAATATAACCCCCCAGGGAGAAACACTCCTTACTATAGGCGTGTTCGATGGTGTCCATGCCGGGCATCGCTACCTGCTGGAAAAATTGCAGCAGCGAGCAGCAGAGAAAAACTTGCTTAGCGGAGTAGTTACCTTTAGCCCTCACCCCCAATCGGTATTACATCCGCATAATCAACTACCCTGGCTTAGCAGCCTGGAGGACAGGGTCAGGGCTTTTCAAGAGCTAGGCATAAGCATAGTCGCAGTGCTCACTTTCACTCCCAAGGTAGCCCAGCTAAGTGCTCAAGAGTTTATGTCCTTAGTTAAGAAACAGCTCAAGATGCGTGGCATAATGGTGGGGCCCGATTTCACTTTAGGACGAGGCGGGGAAGGCAATATCAACCTGCTCCGCGCCCTGGGACGTGAAATGGAGTTCAGCGTGGAAGTTATCTCTCCCTTTACAATCAATGGCGAAGTAGTGAGCAGCACTCTCATCCGCCGAGCATTAGCTCAAGGCGATATGAGAAAGGTAGAAAGGTTAATGGGGCGCTATTTCTACCTGGGAGGCAAAGTCATCACTTCCGACAAACGTGGCCGAGTTCTGGGATTTCCCACCGCTAACTTGGATATAAAGCCACAACAAGCGTTACCAGGCAACGGCATCTACGCTACTATCGCTCAGGTAGATGGCAAGCAATTCCCTTCAGCAACTAATATTGGCATCCGCCCCACCTTTGGGGAAGGGGAAAAAACGGTGGAAACTCACCTGTTAAACTATAAAGGTGATTTGTATGGCAAAGACATAAGTGTAGAATTTGTGCAAAAATTAAGGGATGAGCAACGCTTTCCCTCTTCTGAAGAGCTAAAGGTACAAATCGAAAAAGATGTTCGAGAAGTAGAAGCAATTTTAGCTAAAGATTTAAAATGACTGATACAAGGTTTGCCACCATATTAAAACGAGGAGTGGCTGAAATTATAACAGAGGCGGAACTTCTAAGGCTGCTGAACTCGGGGAGAATTCTGACCTTGAAGCAAGGCTTCGACCCCAGCGCTCCTGACATCCACCTGGGACATGTGGTAGGCCTGAGAAAGCTGCGTCAATTCCAAGAGCTAGGACATAAAGTGATTCTTATAGTCGGCGATTGGACAGCCCGAATTGGCGACCCCAGCGGTCAGTCAGCTACTCGCCCTATGCTCTCCCCCAATGAAATAGAGAGCAATGCTCAAACTTACATGGAACAATTCTTCAAGGTGGTAGATAAGGACAAAACAGAGCTAAGATGGCAAAGCGAATGGTTTTCCCAATTCACTTTAGATGAAGTAATTAAACTTACCAGCAAATTTACCATAGCGCAACTTCTAGCCAGAGAGGATTTCAACAAGAGGTATGGTTCTGGCAACCCTATATCTCTAACTGAGATGCTTTACCCTTTGCTTCAGGGCTATGATTCAGTAGCTATCCAGGCCGATGTTGAATTCGGAGGCAGTGACCAGAAATTCAATTGCCTTGTGGGCAGAGAGCTACAGCAAAGCACGAGGCAGCCTCCCCAGCAAGTTTTCCTTGTTCCCCTCTTGGTTGGCACTGATGGTCATCGGAAGATGAGCAAGAGCTTAAATAACCAAATAGGCATTGCTGAGCCGCCCTACTATATAGACCCCGTTACAGGCGAGCTTAAGGGGATGTATGGCAACGTGATGTCTATCCCCGACCTTCTTATTGTGGACTATTTTGAGCTAGTGACCGACGTTCCTGAGGAAGAAATCGCTGAGTTCAAGGAGCAACTGAAAACTCGCTCGGTTAACCCCATGAACCTTAAAAAACGATTGGCTCATGAAATTGTCAGGCAGTTCCACGGTAAACAGGCAGCGGATGAGGCACAAGAACATTTTACCCGAGTACTCCAGAAAAGGGAAATACCTAAGGAAATACACACAGTCGAACTACGTGCTACCATTGCCCTCAGTGCTAAGGTTGAAATTGAGGTTCAGAGAGACATTACAAGCTTACTAGTTGAGGCTGGTTTAGCAAAGAGCCGATCAGAGGCAAACCGCCTGCTAGCTCAAGGTGCTATCGAGGTCGACGGAGAGAAAGTCAGCACCAGTCTAGTAAGTTTGAAGGACGGAAGTATTATCAAAGTAGGCAAACGGCGTTTTTTGAGAATGGTCGATAGTGCGAAAAGGAAGTGGGAAACCGCTAATTCATAAAAAGGAGTTGATAAAAATGCAGCTACGTGTTCCGGGACCGACACCCTGCCCGCCACAAGCTCTTCAAGCCATGGGGCGGCAAATGATAAACCATCGGGGGGGAGAATTTGCCAAAATTCTCAATTCAACAACGGAGAAACTAAAACAGGTATTTCAGACCAAGGGAGACGTTTTCCTGCTTACCTCTTCAGGCACCGGTGGCATGGAAGCAGCTATTGTCAATACCCTGTCGCCGGGCGATAAGGTCTTATCCATCTCCAACGGAGCCTTCGGTGAGCGCTTTGCCGATATCGCCGAAGGGTACGGCGCTGAAGTAATCCGCCTTAATTTTGAATGGGGGAAGGCAGTTGACCTTGATGCAATAGAAAAGGTATTAAGGAAGCATGACAGTATCAAAGATGGCGCTATTAAGGCAGTGCTGGCAACTCACAATGAAACATCCACAGGGATGACTAACAGGCTCGGTGACATAAGCGCCGTGGTCAAGAAATTCGATAAACTTCTCCTGGTTGACGCTATCTCGAGCCTGGGCTGCATCAATTTTCCTACCGATGACTGGCATTGTGATATAGTTGTCACTGGTTCCCAAAAAGGATGGATGGTGCCTCCCGGACTAGCCATGGTTAGCGTAAGTGAAAAGGCCTGGCAGGCTCATGCTCAAGCCAAAATGCCACGCTATTATTGGGATTTTTCCAAAGCCAAAGATTTTCTCCAGAAAGGGCAAACTCCCTGGACACCAGCCATTTCCATCTTCTACGCTCTAAATACCACACTGGATTTAATGCTAAAAGAGGGACTAAACAACATATTCGCCAGGCATGCTCGAATAGCCCAAATAGCGAGAAATGGAGTCAAATCGCTGGGATTCTCCCTTTTCCCTGAAGAGGATTATGCCTCTGACACAGTGACGGCGGTGAACGCCACTGACAACATTGACGTCCCCAAATTAATTCAGGTGCTCCGGGAGGAGCATGACGTAGTCATTGCCGGAGGTCAAAGGAAGTTAGCAGGCAAGATTTTCCGTATTGGCCATCTCGGCTCCGTGGAGGACAATGATATCAAGTCGGTACTGGAGGCGCTAAACAAAGCTCTACCCAAGGCGAAGAAATCCTAAGCACTAAATACGAAATGCTAAACAAAAGAAAGGAAAAACTTGATTCCTCTCATCAGAATCCCAATGACCAAACATAAGGGTTTTGAATTTAGGAATTTGAAAATTTGAATTTGTTTAGGGCTTAGAGATTAGGATTTGGGATTTATATTTGAAAGATGAAAATTTTAGTCGCTGACTCAATTGCTGAAGAAGGGATACAATCCCTGCGTAGCTACGCTCAAGTCGATATCAAGACCAAACCCAGCACTCAGAGCGCTGAGTGCTGGGCTGAGCAGCTCAAGGCTATAATTGGCGATTACGATGCCTTGATTGTGCGCAGCCAAACACAAGTGAAGGCAGAGGTCATTGAATTGGGGAAGAAACTTAAGGTGATCGGCCGAGCCGGCGTGGGCACAGATAATATCGATGTCGATGCCGCTACTAAGAAAGGCATTGTGGTGGTTAACGCCCCTACAGGCAATACTGTGGCTGCCGCAGAACATACCATCGCCCTCATGCTTGCCCTGGCACGTAACGTACCACAAGCAAATAGCCGCCTTAAATCAGGTAAATGGCAAAGAGAGGAAATGGTTGGCACGGAACTTAGAAATAAAACACTGGGCATCATCGGTCTGGGTAATGTCGGCTCTGAAGTAGCCAAACGGGCCCAAGCCTTTGAGATGCGCGTGGTCGCCCACGACCCCTTTGTCTCTAAAGACTATGCCCGCAATCTCGAAGTAGACCTGGTGTCCCTGGACCAGCTTCTTAGAGAGGCTGATTTTATCACTCTCCACGTGCCTCTGACAGCAGCTACCAAGAAACTAGTTGGCAGTAAGGAGTTGGCAAAATTAAAGCCCACAGCTCGGATTATCAATTGTGCCCGGGGCGGATTGATTGACGAGGAAGCGGTAGTTAAAGCAATTAGGACTGGGAAAATAGCTGGCGCTGCCTTTGACGTCTTTACCAATGAGCCAGTAACAGATAGTCCTCTATTCAAAGAGGACAAGATAATCGTTACCCCTCATCTGGGCGCTTCTACAATTGAAGCGCAGACTGGCATCGCCAAAGACATCGCTGAAGAGGTCCTGGCTGTGCTTCAAGGACGATTTAGCAAATACGCCGTTAACGCTCCACACATAGCTCCTGAGATGGTACCATTTATGAGAGTAGCTGCAACTATCGGCAACCTTGCCAGTCAACTAATGGAGGGACAAATAAACTCAACACACATCACGTATAGCGGCGGAGTAAGTAATTACGATTGCAACCCTATTAAGACGGCGCTCATCAGCGGGCTATTGCAACAAACAAGCGAGGAAAGAATCAATCTGGTCAACGTCGGTTTTATCGCCACTCAGCGTGGCTTGAAGATCAGCGAAGAAAAAGAGGCGACCTGCCAGAATTACTCCAACTTGCTCACCCTGGAGGTCAATACCAATGTAGGAACCACCGCAATATCGGGCACAGTTAGAGATAGCGAGATCCACATTGTCCAGGTTAATGACTTCTGGATGGATATCGTGCCCACTGGGGGATATTTCCTTTTCTGCGACCATCTTGACCAACCTGGGCTTGTTGGCATCATCGGTAACATAACCGGCAAAGCCGATATTAATATCAGTTCCATGCACTTATCCAGACTCCAGCCCCGGGGAAAAGCCCTCATGATTTTGGCTCTCGATGAACCACTAGGTGAAGAGCATCTACAGGAGATACTTGCCCTTCCTGGTATTTACAGTGCTAAAGCAGTAAAGCTATAGATAGTCTTTTTTGCAAACCCAGTCAGTCCAGAGGATTAATGATTAAACCGGCGGGGAGCTTGGGGTAAAAATAGGTTTGGGAGTATTGCCTAATTACCGAATTCTCATACCATCCTTGTAAAGAGCAACCAACTTCCCCTGGAACGTTTCCAAATCATGGCTACAAAGACAATTTTCTGCCATCATAATTTCTTCTTCCGACTTCAAATTACCATGTCGGATATAAATAATCCCTTTAGTTTTCTCTGCTGGAAAGCGAATGGGATTGGTAAAATGGTAATCTCTAGTAACAAGAATTGCTTGCTCTCCTAATATCAAAGTATAAACATCCTCATCTGACATTCTTCTTTTTTCAGCTAATTCAGAAATAGAGATGACCTCATGCCCTCTGATACGCAGCCTTTCCACGAGTCCATAGCTGACATTCTCATCCACCACGATTTTCATCTACAGAGCTACCTTTTCAGTAGACAGATACGCGGCATATTCGAGACAAGCCAAGATATCTTCGCGCTTGAGTCGGGGGAAATTCTTTAATATAGTGTCGTAATCCTCTCCAGCTGCCAAATGGTTGAGGATTACATGCACTGGAATGCGCGTATCCTTGATACAAGGTTCCCCACCGCAGATATTGGGATCTGAAATAATCCTCGATTTCATCATGCGCCTCCTTTATCGCTCTACTTCATTTATTATAGTCACCTGTTCAGTGTCTTGACAACCTTTGGCCCAGCCCTGCTCTGTAACCTGATGGTCGGGCTATTTCTTAAAGCCAGTCAGTCCAAAGGATTAATGATTAAACCAGCGGGGAGCTTGGGGTAAAAATAAGTTGATTTGCTCGGCATCCTGTCTTGAGCATCGGCAACAGCCTTGACCATTTCCGGCTGCGGAGGATTTAATAGGAAAGCTAATTGATATTTCCCTTCCTTTATCTGCTGGTAGGCTTCTTTCAAATCTACGGTATAAGCGACGTCTAGAGCCTTCGCTCCGCTCAGGACATCGTCCAAAATAATATGATTAAGGATGCTAACGCCAAACTCCCGATAAGCTCGGGATCTGTTACCGGGCATCATGGCCTCAAGGGAAATATCTTGACGCAGCCTCAGAATCACTAACGCTCCAGTGTGCAGACCTAAGATCCCTAAGACTATGCCCTGAACTCCACGAGATTGCTTCGCTTCGCTCGCAATGACAGAAAGAGCGAAAGGCTCGCAATGATAGCAGGCAAGGGAGTCCTCGCTAAAAGAAACAAATTCCAGAGTAAAGGAATTCTCAAGCTGTTTTTCCAGTCCAGCCAGAGCAGAAGGCGCTATACCACGCACTAGCTTGTGCAGAGGTAGAACAACAAGTCCAGGGTCAGAAAAGTCGACTAACTCCAGCATTACATAATTAAAGGCTCCTTTGCCAGTTAGAGATTGCTTCGCTTCGCTTGCAATGACAGAGGAGTCAAAGGAATCAGATTGCTCTTCTGCTCTTTCCTGTTGATAATTTAGGGCTGTTTCGTAGCGGTGATGACCATCAGCAATGTAAAGGGGCTGAGAGGATAGAAACTGACTTAGCTCCCGCTTGATTTCTGGGTCAGTTATCGCCCATAGAGTATGAGCTTCTCCACCTTCATCCCTTCGGCTTCGCTCAGGGCAGGCCTGATCCCCTCCCGTCGAGGGATAGAGAATTGATGTCTCAATCATGGGCTCAGCTCGGGATGCCTCAGATAATATCGAGGTAATTTTTCGCTCAGAACCCTGGTAAAGAGAAAGCAATGGGCTGAAGTTAGCTCGGCAAGCTCGCATTAAATGCAAACGGTCGCTTTTAGCTTTGGGAAATGTTTCTTCGTGAGGATATATACCGCTGCCCCAGGGTCCGAGCTTGACACGAGCTATCAGCCCACGCCTTACCCTCTTTTCGCCTGAATACTCAAAACGATGGTCATGCAAATAGAAGCCTGGTACCTTATCAACCTGAAGAACTCCTTGCTTCAGCCATTGTTGAAAGGTAATAGCTGCTCTTTGATAGCTATCACCTGTGGGCTCCGGGCTCTCAGCGGGGAATTCCAGGCGAATAGCATTGTAATCACCCTTTTTGTAGTAAAGTTTCTGCTGTTCGGGAGTGATAACATCATAGGGAGGGCAAAGGACACGGGCTAAATCTCCAACTATTCCTTGGTTATAGCATATACCTCGAAATGGAGAGACTTCCATCATTTTCAGAAAATCAAAAGTCAAAGGTAAAAAATCAAAATGACAACCCAAAAATAAAACTTTTGCTTTTTGCTCTGTACTTTTGCATTTTTATTTTTGGTTTTTGCATTTCACCTATAACAGCTTAAGGCCATCCTGCCAGGCTCTTTTCACCTTGGCCAGAGGTAAATCAATATAGCCCTCCACCACTAAGCGCTTTCCGCCAACTCTCCCCAGCAAAGTCAATGGCACCTGCCATTTTCTAGCTACCTTACTCAATTTAACCGCCGAATCACCCGACATTGACACCACGACCCGTGACTGATGCTCCCCAAAGAAAGCAGAATCCAATCTCCCCTTCTCGCCTGCCAAAGAACTCCCGCCTGCCAAGCCCTGGCGGGCAGGTGTTCGGCGAGCAGGCGCTTTCCAGCTTTCGCCTTTAAAACCAATATCGCCACAAATGCAACTTTCAGCAATGGCTATCAGTAAACCGCCCTCGGAACAATCGTGGGCTGACTTGATGAAGCCCCGCCTTATAGCCTCCAGACAACAGCGCTGCACCCTTTTCTCCATATCCAAATCAATGCCGGGTTTCCCTCTCACCAAGCCATGTACTAACTCCAAGTATTCGCTAGCACCAAGGCCATTGTAGCCCCGATGAAATCGGGGTTGAGAGCTACTGGTTAAGGGAGAGGACTCGCCCAGCAGAAATACCAGGTCACCTTCCTTTTTAAAAGACATAGTGCAATGTCTGCTTATGTCCTCTACAATCCCCAGCATACCTACTATTGGAGTGGGATAGATAGCTTCGCCTTTGCTCTCATTATAAAGGCTAACATTACCACTTATCACGGGAATCCTCAGCTCCCGACAAGCCCGCGCTATACCCTTTATGCACTCTTTCAACTGGTAATAGACATCAGCTTTTTCAGGATTACCAAAGTTAAGGCAATCGGTAATAGCTAAAGGCTCAGCTCCACTACAGACCAAATTCCGAGCAGCTTCAGCCACAGCAATCACCCCACCGAGGAAGGGCTCAACATAGCAATACCGCCCATTGCCATCGACAGTTAAGGAAATACCTTTCTTAGTCCCCTTGATACGCAAAACAGCAGCATCGCCACCGGGAGGAACCACAGTATTACCCATCGCTTGATAGTCAAACTGGCGATAGATACACTCCTTGCTGGCAATATTAGGAGAAGCCAGTAAGCGAAGCAAAACAGAATTGCATTGCCTGGGCTTGAGGTCAGGGACGATGCTCACATCGAAGGATTGAAGCTCTTCAAGCCATGCTGGCTTCTTACTCCGCTGGCGATAGAGGGGCGGGGAGACCAACAAATTCACGGGAATCTCAGCGACAACTTTTTCCCCTTCCTTAACCACGGCTAAGCCAGTATTGGTAACCCGACCAATGATATCGTAGTGAACTCCCCAGCGATCAAGCAGGGCTTTCACCTCTTCCTCACAACCCTTCTTCACAATTACCAGCATTCTCTCCTGCGACTCCGAGAGCATTACTTCATAGGGGGTCATATTCTCTTCGCAACGACGCACTTTAAGTACGTCTATTTCCACTCCACTCCCACCCCTAGCCGCAGTCTCCACCGTAGAGCTTGTTAATCCAGCAGCCCCCAGGTCCTGCATGCCTACAATCCAATCAGTCTGCGCTAATTCAAGGCACGCTTCAATAAGCAGTTTCTCCAGAGAAGGATTGCCTGCCGGAACCACTGATTTCGTCTCTGGCTCATCCTCAAAACTACGCGATGCTAACCCGGAAGCGCCATGAATCCCGTCACGCCCGGTGTCTGCTCCCACCACCATTAACAAGTTACCATCACCACTGGCCCTGGCTTTGACTAGCTTACCTTTTTCACAAAGGCCCAAACATAAGCCATTAACTAACGGATTACCAGTATATCTATCAGCAAAAAATACTTCGCCACCCACACTAGGTATTCCCAGGCAATTTCCATAGTCTGCAAGGCCACCAACAACCCCATTGAATAAGTAGCGATTATTGGATTCAGTTAAAGGACCAAAGCGAAGCGAGTTGAGCAAGGCTATAGGGCGAGCACCCATAGTAAAGATATCCCTTATAACGCCGCCTGCTGCTGTGGCTGCACCCTCATATGGGTCAATCGCTGAGGGGTGATTGTGGGACTCTATTTTCATTACCACCACTTGCCCATCGCCAATATCTACTACCCCGGCATTTTCCTCTCCTTGACCTACTAAGACATTTTTGCTTCGGGAGGGCAGAAGCTTGAGTAAGGGCTTAGAGTGCTTGTAGCCGCAATGCTCGCTCCATAACGAGCCGAACATTCCCAGCTCTACCCCGTTAGGCTCTCGCCCTAGCTGCTGCACGATAAGCTTATATTCCTTTTCGCTTAAAGCAACTTCATCCAGAATTTCCTTAGAGATATTCATTAACCGACTCCGTTCACCAAGATGTCATTCCGAGGAACAAAGCGTCAAGAGCCCCGATTTATCAGGGTAACAATCTGGATCAGTCTAGGTGCTAGGAAAATAACGATTCCAAATTTCATACTGCAAAGAACAATGGCGGTGCTTTTTTACCGCCATCACGCCATAATTTAAAAACCTCGCGCGCCTTCTAAACCTAGCCAGCAGTAAGCAATTCTGAAACTATCTCGCTGACTTCTTTGCCATCAGCTTTGCCTTTGAGTTGAGGCATAAGCTGAGACATGACTTTGCCTTTGTCGCTCGGCCCTTTAGCTCCAACTGCATCAACCACTCGCCGTGCCGCTGCCACGATCTCCGCCCGACTCATTTGCTCAGGAAGATAGCTCATAAGAACAGCCAGTTCTGCTTCTTCCTGCGCCACCAGATCGCCACGATTCCCCTGCTTGAAGGCCTCGATACTCTCCCGACGACGTTTTGCTTCCTTGGTAATAACATCAAGCACTTTGTTATCGTCAGCGGGCTTTTGCTGCGCAATTTCAGCATTCTTTATTTCAGATAATAATAACCTTAATGTAGCAAGCTCTACTCTCTGCTGCCGCTTAAGCGCTCCTCTGAGAGCTTCCTGAATACTATCCTTCAGCGCCATCTCTTGACTATCTAGAACTTTTCCGCCTTTTCGCTGCCGCTTTCTTTCTCTTCTCTTCACTAGGTTTTTCAAAATGCCTGCGGCGGCGAACTTCAGCTAAAATGCGGTCTTGCTGCACCTGCCTATTAAATCTACGCATCAGGGCCTCGAAACTCTCGCCTGAACCAAGTTTTACATCAGCCATATCAAAACAATGTATTTTACCCCGGTCATTCAAGTGTGTCAATTACGAGTCTCTTTCAATACAAGATGAGCCTGGAGGGGGTATCGATTTCTAACACAAGGTGAGCCTGAGAGATTAAGGCAACTCGTTTATGATTGGGACA
>JBAUEM010000047.1:0-15490 GCA_049678605.1 Dehalococcoidia bacterium | reverse complement strand
AAATCTTTGCTCCCTGCCTGTGTCATCCTGAGCGAAGCGAAGGATCTCCGAGATTTTTCGGTCGCCACGCTCCCTCAGAATGACATTAGGGGTGAGTAGTTAAAGGATTATAATGTTGACTGTTTATGCCCCGGCTAAAATAAATCTTGTCCTCGAAGTACTGGGCAAGCATAATGATTATCACCGAATCTCCAGTATTATTCAGTCAATAGACTTATGCGATGTCCTCAATTTTCAGTTAGACGAGGAAATATGCTTTGAATGTGATGAACCCAGCTTAAAGTGCGATAACCTGGTAATACAGGCGGCCGCCCTGCTTAAGGAAAGCACGAAATGTAGTCTGGGGGCACGAATCGAACTTCGTAAGCATATACCCTGGGGTGTGGGATTGGGGGGTGGCAGCAGCGACGCCGTGGCTACCCTCTTAGCTCTAAATGAGCTTTGGGGATTGGGGTTGCCGCTTTCTGAACTAGTCCATTTAGCATCTAAGCTGGGCTCGGATGTTCCCTTCTTTATCTATAGAGGCACGGCTTTGGTAGAGGGGAAGGGAGAAAACGTAACCCCGCTACCATCCTTGCCTTCAACCTGCTTTGTGTTACTGGTGCCGCCATTACCTAAAATCTCGGACAAAACAAAGCAAATGTATAATAATTTAGACGCTGCTTATTTCACCGAAGGCCAGTTTGTTCAACAGGTCTTGTCATCTTTGATGCAAAGAAAAGCGATTGACCCTGGTCTTATGTTCAATGTCTTCGAAAAGGTAGCCTTTGATTTCTTCCCCGGGCTGGACAAATATTGGAAGACTCTGGAAGAAGCCGGAGCCCCGGGAGTTTATCTCGCGGGCTCCGGACCATGTCTTTTTACTTTTTTCTCAGGGGAGGAAAAAGCCGGTGAGCTGTTTTCACGCCTGAGGGAGCAAGGATTGGAGTGCTACCTGGCATCTCCTTTTCCCACCCCGATAGAATCGGGGCGTAGCTGCGGGTCTTTAGACCTGCCGGGGTAATTTAATGGCAATGGAAAAGCTGAAGCAAAAAGGATGGCTTAAATTGGCGCTTTACGTTGCCGTACTTGCTGGTCTCAGTGTCGGCTTTGCCTATTTGTTTCAATACTTAATGGCTTATTTCAATATCTCGGTAGAAAGATTTGCCTCCACAGCTTATTTGCTTGTCTTCGGAGTCACCCTGGTATCTAACGCGGGCATCTTTGTTCCGGTATTTTTTCATGTTTCCATAATGATGGCAGTGGCGAAGATGATGATGGAGGTATCACCGTGGAGTTTTGTTCTTGTAGCTCTCGTAGCCAGCGTAGCTGGTACCCTGGGGGAAATGAGTGGTTATTACGCCGGCTACTTGGGAAAGCGATTCATACTCGCTGAGAACGCACCGGGATATCAAAGGCTTGTAGGCTGGATGAATAAACATGGTCCCTGGGGCATTTTCCTCATCTCTGCTCAACCTATATTGCCATTTGACGTAGCCGGACTCCTGGCCGGAGCCTCTAAAATGCCGTTATGGAAGTTTCTCTTGCCTTGCTGGGCAGGGAGATTTCCTAAGTATCTTGTGGCCTGCTACGTTGGCCCTGCGGTCTTCAATATTCTTCACCTCCCATCCTTGTGATTTCGTGATAGAGAGAGGGCTAGTTTTTTTTCGTCGGCCTTGGTTCTAACCTCTCCGTCTAATTTTGCCTTATGCAATACCTGGAGGACCTTTCCCATCTCCGGTCCGGCGGAGATGCCCAGTCTTTTTAACTCTTCCCCGTTAAGGGAAGTCCTTACATAGCGCAGTTTTGTGAGAAATAGTTGGAGGTGGCGATGTACGATTAAGGATGGGGTGTCTTCTTTTTCGTCTGAAGCTACGGCATTTGTCTGTATCGCCACAGGCTCATATTCCCGGAGCAGATAATAAATCTCGCTGGGTTTCAGGGAAGACTTGTCCAGGAATGGAAGGCTGGTCTTGAGGCGGAGCGTATCGTGCATCGCTCGGGATAATTTTGCCGATATGTTGAGATGGGCGAGAAGTTGCTCGATGTCCTTTTCGCCAAATGAATAAATAAGAAGACAGAAATAGAGCGAGGGCAATTGGGTGGGCTTCTTTAGACGGCGCGCCTTGTCAAATTTCTCAGCTACCCAGCCATCGCCTTTGAGGAAGGGGCTTATTCTCTGCAGCACTCCTAGCTCGGCAAGCCGCCTGACGACAAATTCCGGCTGTTTTTCCTTAAAAATTAGTTCTAGCTCGTGCCTGATTCGGTCGCCGCTTATCGTATCCAGCATAGGAATATCCTGTTTAAGCAGCTGAGCAGTTTGTGTTTCGAGCTCAAAACCTAGCCGTTGTTCATAACGGACGGCTCGTAAAATTCTGGTGGCATCGTCGCTGAAGCTTCCGGGATGCAAAATACGAATGAGACGGTGCTCCAGGTCGCTTTTACCTTGATAGGGGTCGACTAACTCCCCATAATCGTTTGAAGCGAGGGATATAGCCATAGCATTGACAGAGAAATCTCTACGGAAGAGGTCATCCTTGAGGGTGCCCGGGGTAACCGTAGGTAATGCCCCCGGTTTGGCATAGGTTTCCTTTCGTGCTGTAGCCAGGTCCAGGGTGAAATTCTCATATCTGAGCTTGGCGGTGCCAAAGCGGGGGTGGGCGAGCAACTTTGCCTGACTGGTTTCAGCCGCTTGTTGGGCCAATTTCACCGCATCGCCCTCGACTACCAGATCCAGGTCGAAGCTAAGTCCTGAGCGAAGCGAAGGATCTCCTAAAAGCAGGTCTCGTACTACACCACCGACGATATATACTCTTTGCCCCCGCTTAGCAGCCTGTCCTCTGATATCCTTGACTAGCTCCAGGAGTTGCTGGGGGAGATATCGCTCTATTTGCCGGGTTAAATTCATTACATTAGTATTATATCAGCACTTCCGTTGCCGTCGTATAACGTAATTCCCATAACCATAGTTAAAATATATAATTATGGTTAACTGCATAAATCACTCTAACTCTCTCTCCTGGTGAGAGAGAGTTAGAGTGAGGGGGAAATTCCCTCTTAAGATAAGGGGAATAAGAGGAAAGTGTTCCCCAACTCCCCTCTTAAGACAAGATGAAGTGATAGGAAAGTTTTCCAAAATCCCCCTCTTAAGATAAGAGGGGTTAAGGGGAGTTATGAAAGCGAGAGCCCTAATTTGAAGCGGGAACTTATGGAAAAACTAAACTATTACAATTAGGAAGACCAGAAGCATGGAAGCTAAAAGCCAGGAAGGGCACAGGAAAAGACTGCGGGAAAGGTTCAATCAATCGGGGCTGGCAGCATTCCTCGATTATGAAATTGTGGAACTAATGCTGACACTGGGGACACCTCGCAGTGATTGTAAACCGCAAGCCAAAGAAGCCATAAAGAGGTTCAAGACCCTGAGAGGTGTTCTGGAGGCTCCTCCCGAGGAATTGCAGAAGATTAAAGGAATAGGCCCAACCCACATCTTTGTAATCAAATTTATGCAGGAGGTAGCTAGAGAATTTCTTAAGGAACAAATCCTCGATAAACCTTATTCCAGGTCCTCAAAGGAGGTCTTCGATTACCTGTACCATTCTATGCGAGACCTGAAAAAAGAAGTCTTCAAAGTCATGTTCCTTGATTCCCAAAACCAAGTTGTGGGGATTGAGGACCTCTTTGAAGGGACGTTGAACGCCAGTGCTATTTACCCTCGCGAAATTATCCAGGGCGCTGTTAAACATAATGCCGCGGCCTTAATCTTCGTCCACAACCACCCGGCAGGAAATCCTCAACCCAGCGATAACGATAAACAAATAACCCAGGATTTAGTCTTCGCTGCAAATATTATGCAGATTAAAGTCCTGGACCACATCATAATAGGCGAAAATCGCTACTTCAGCTTTGCCGATGCCGGCCTAATTGAGGCATATAACTCAGACTTTTTAAGCCTTAAAGAGGGGAAAAGGACTTAAGCCCGGGCAGAACTGAATTTATCCCTTAGCGCTTAAAAGTGACCGGAAAACTGCACAATCCGTCACATTGTTAGTTGCCTCATTGAGAGCATTGGTTGTATAATACACAACAAATCTGAAAGGAGGGTATCATGACTGACGGTGTTTATAAAATAATAACGTTGATTGGAACCAGTACTGAGTCTTGGGAAAAGGCAGCCGCCGCCGCCGTTGAACAGGCCTCGAAGACCTTGCGTGAGCTGCGCATTGCTGAGGTTGAAGAGTTGGACATGCGTCTCGAGAACGGCAAGGTTGTCGCTTATCGTGCGAAGGTGCGGATCTCCTTCAAGTATGAGGGCAAAGCTTAAATAAACTAATAAGGGTATGCCTATAGTCACTAATGAATAGGGCCTTAGTGTGGTATTCTGGGGACATAATACCTAATTTGTAGTAGGCCTAATTGGTATGGTGTCCTTGGAATTCCTTTATTTCGTTCCCCACATCACAATGGCTACACCTTGAAGCAGGCGTCTCGTTTCTACCAGCGGAATTCCGTTTTCACGCCATATTGCGGCGATGCGCTCAACAGGACACCGCCGACAGAAGCCCGAGATACTCGGACCCAAGAAACAGCCCATACGATGCCAACCTCGTGAAACGGGGATGGTCATTACGGGCATGACGACCCTATTGTGGAGTTCCCATATAGCTCTCATCCAAAGGGCTTCTGGAATGCCGAACTCAAGCGAGAGCAATTGCCCGCCTGGTTTCAGTATGCGAGACAGCTCCCGTATTGTTGCATCAGGGTCTTGGACATAACGCAACAGGTAGGTGAAGACAACCGCATCGAAGGTCTCATCAGGAAAGGGTAAATGCTCAGCGCGGCCCTGGACAAGTTGGACTCTGCCGTCCAGGTTTTTCTTCTCGACGGCGCGGAGGCCAGCTTGCAGCATCAAGTGGCTGACATCGAGGCCCACGATTCGGCCATCATGGTGGTCGGCAATCTCCATGGCAACACCGGCTGTACCGGTACATACGTCAAGCACAAGGTTTCCCGGCCGGAGAGCCATTCGCGAGACTAAGAACTCGCGCCAACGAAGGTACTGAAAGTAAGTCAGCACTTGCGCCCAGGTGTCGTACGAGGGGGCAACCCCATCGAACAGGTCTTGGGCAAGGTTCCTCCTTACTGGGACCGCAGGTTGGGATTCAACCAGCGAAGCCGATCGGTCCTCTCTTTTCTTTGTCTTCATTCTTTATCCTCCAGCGAGCTGTCTTTTCTGCAGACTACATCATGAAATTAGCAGCGCCGATATACTACAAGCTTGGGTCACTCTTGATTGTGCATAACCTACGTAATCTAGGCAAACAAATCCGGCAATTTTAGTTGGATCATACACTGAAGCTAAACAATAGCATAAAATTATGTCTGTCGTCCAGTACCCCGCACTTCACGGGACTTGAACTCTATTACATACCCGATTCTTGAGTAGTTCTAAACTACAGGGTTCGTCATGTTGTTGCTAATTAGGCGACGTAGTGTGCCGCAGTAGGCGATAAAGCACGTCATAATAGGCGAGAATAGATACTTCAGCTTTGCCGATGCCGGCCTAATTGAGGAATACGACTTGAACTCCCAGAGCCTTAAAGAGGGAAAAAGAGCTTAAGCCTGAGCAAAATTGAATTTATGCCTTAGCGCTTGAGGCAGACTTAAAGCACGAATAGAGCCATGGCGGACTTGACAATATTAATAATTGGTGTATGATGTATTTAATAGTTTAAGTTTAGGTTATTACAAGCTTCTTAGAATTCTGTTAGATTCATATCAAGTATTGGATGACCCAAACCCCAGCTAAAAATTTTGAGAAAGGAGGTCATCCAATGAGTTTTCAGGATAAAACGATCCAGTGTGCCGATTGTGGGACTGACTTCAGCTTCACCGCTGAGGAACAAGAGTTCTTTCAAACCAAGGGCTATACTAATGAGCCCAAGCGCTGTCCCTCATGCCGACAGGCAAGGAAGACAGAGCGGAATGGAAGTCGTGGTAACAGCTACGGGCTCCCTCGCCAAATGTTTCCTGCTATATGCGCCGAGTGCGGCAAAGACACCGAAGTGCCTTTTGAGCCTACCAGTGGCAGGCCGGTCTATTGTAGCGATTGCTACAATAAAGTCAGACTGAGTAGATAATGCCGGTTTGACCATGGACATACATGGGCCGGGGATACCTGGCCCGTGTATGTCCCTAGAATGTGGCGACGTTTCAATAATATCCAGCCTCCCCCCAGCTTCCCTGATGCTTTTCCCGGTATTCTGGGGACATAATACCTAATTTGTAGTAGGCCTAATTGGTATGATGTCCCTGGAATTCGGCGAGTTGCAATTACATCCTCAGGCATATCATAGACCTGGCTCAACCATCTAAGCTCCAGTTGTGTCACGAAACCGACTGCCAGCTCAGGAAGGGATAGGTCACTCCATTGACGATATTCCAGATATAGGAATGGTTGCGCGTGCCAGGATTGGCGACTGCCGTTATCTTCCAGCCTGCACCTGAGAAGGTGGCGATGCTCTTCATTTGCGCCGTAGTCTTGCCTGTCCCGTCATCCGAAGTAGATTGTCCGCTGGTTTGGATATCCCAGAAGGAATTGCTCACAGTGGCTTCCCCTTCATTCGCTCCCACTAGACCGCCAACTGACGAATTGCCATTCACGCTGCCGGTGGAATAGGAGTTGCTCACAGTGACGCGGTCGCCCATAGATCCCACCAGACCGCCAACATACTCATCGCCAATGACGTTACCGGTGGAATAGGAATTGCTCACAGTGCCCCAACTCTCTCCCACCAGACTGCCGACAATATCAGCGCCAGTTATGTTTGCGTTCTCGACACCAACTTGAGTGACTTTTCCACCAGGAGCAAGGTATCCAAATAATCCGACTTGGGGAACAAAATCGAAATCGAATGTCAAGTTCGAGATTTTGTGACCATTTCCATCGAACTCTCCGGCCAGATAAGGGATGTAAAAATTGGGTTCATCGCCTAAGTCCAGGTCGTTTGTCAATCTGAATTTCAATGAGTCGTCCTGACCAAAGGCGAGTAGCTGTTTGAAATCAGTGACATTATTTACCACATAATAATCATTTTCTTGAGAAAGCCTTTCATTGACATCTAAAAACTTATCATTAGCAAGCCATTGGTCGAAGTCCTCACCGAACAAAGCTCCGATAGTAATTATGTTCGCGCCGTTAATCAGGACATCATCATAATCATAGTAGGAGTTGCTCACAGTGCCTTCACCTTGATTTTCTCCCACCAGACCGCCAACACCATCTTCGCCAGTCACGCTGCCGCTGGAATAGGAGTTGCTCACAGTGCCCTCACCAGTGCCCTTCGCCCCATCATTCTGTCCCACCAGACCGCCAACACCATCTTTGCCAGTCACGCTGCTGGTGGAATAGGAGTCGGTGACAGTGCCATACCAATTCAATCCCACCAGACCGCCAACATAAGATCCCTCGCTGGTAACGGTGCCCGTGAAATGGGAGTTGCTCACAGTGCCCTCATTCCATCCCACCAGACCGCCAACTGATGAATTGCCAATCACGTTGCCGCTGGAATAAGAGTTGCTCACAGTGCCGGTACTACTTCCCACCAGACCGCCAACACCCTCATCGCCAATCACAGTAATGTTCACCACGCCGGTATCTTTGATGACCCCATCGACAACACCAAAAAGCCCGACATCACCTTCGTCAGGGCGGTTGATAAACAGGTCACGTATCTCGTGTCCTTGCCCGTCGAAAGTGCCCGTCAAGCCATACCACCACGGGGCCACACCACCGGCCACACCACCACACCCACCACCAATAGCTCCAAAGAATCCAATTGGCTGCCAGCCCTTTCCCTGATTGGCTGTCGGGCTTGCCAGCTCCTCATAACCGGCAATAGTGGAATCGAGGTCGTTCATCAGAGTGTGGTTGCCGCCCAAGTTGTCCCTGACGGCATACAAATCATACCAGTCCCGTATTTCCAGGTTTTGGGAGGGAGGAAGAGTATGACCGTCACCATCACAGCCTGCCATCCCGGCAATTAAGGCTACCGTAATCAAAAAGATGCTAACTCTTGCCGCGTAATGGCGTCTCTTCGAATCAAGTATTACCACTCTGCGACCTCTGTATCAGCCAGGTTAAATGTTACCGGTTTGGCCCCGTGCGCTTTATTAGTTACCCGGCTAGTTTGCGCCTGACACCTTCCTCCGATGTTTTCGCCAGAGGTAAAGGCTACACACAGGACCGACAATGGTTGCGAGCACAACAATATCGCCGCTGTTCGCGTTAGTCTCGGCAAGTGAACCTAAAGAATCCCCTTCCTCATAGCTAACCATCTCGATATCTACCATTTGGTCAGCACTAATCCAACCTCTCAATTTCGTCAGGTAGAATTCATCACCAGGCAAATAAGTGGAAACCAGCTCAGGCAGTATGGCATAACCATATTGAGACAGGTCCTCAACGGACACCGTCTCCCCGAATTCTAAGGTAAACGCGTTGTCTTCCCAGTTACCATATCCAATATATAACGGGTACTGTTCAGGTACCATTACATGGTCAGCAAACACATACAAAAGCACTTCAGGCGGCGTTGTAATCGTTGCACTGAGCGAGGTGATTCGCAATGGATAGACTATCTCCTCAGATGCAAAGCTCAGTACTATGGGCTCAATGGCCCCCTCCGCCAACGCATAGCCGGTGTCTTCTTCAACTGCGTTGATCTTGGTGGCTACAAAATACCATTCCTTCTCGATGTACCCGCTGACGATGTCCTCACCGTCTTCCGGGAAAATGTACCCGTTTGCGTTCAGCCAGTCTGCCAGTGCTGTCGCGTTCGTCGCTGATAAAATCGCCGTAGCATATGGACCGACCACCTGTTCCTCAATAACATCCACTCCATCCTGATCCCCTGGAGCACCGGCGCCCCAAAACAAACACCCGAACCCAGGACTGGGGATTTCTGTTCTGGTGAAGTCGGACAACTCCCAGAATAGCTCGGCGTCGGTAACTGCTATCTCAGGCTTATCAGGCACGGGGATAACCTAGGCGAAGTCCTCAACATCACCCTCAAAGCTGACCGACAAAATCAAGTGCTCGGTATAATTCCCTGTACTATTCCCATATAATATGACAGCTCTCTGAGCCGATTCGTAAAGATCGCGGTACATCGAATCTGGAAAGAAACATCCGTCGGCAAGGACTGGAGCAGCCGTCGTCGACAATAGAAACAGAACAGCGATCAGCGGTGCGGCTATCAACTCTTTCTTCATATGTCACCTCCAGATTTTGTAGTAGCATGACTTATGAGACACTCTGCTTTTTGTCATTGCGAGCACCCGAAATCCAAATGCTTGTATGACAAAACTTATCCTTTGTGTCATTCTCTATGTTCTCCTTAAAATACTCATGTTACTATCATATAGTACAATTATTAAATTTTCATTAAGGAAATTGTCACTCGTTTTTGTGCGGTGTCCAAGACATAGCCGCTGAACGCGATTTCAGTCCTGCAGCCCGGAAGTCGTTGGTTCAAATCCAACCCCCGCCACCAAGAAACTAAGCAGGCAGGATGACGTTCAGAGGCATCCTGCCTTTTTGCAAGAGCCTAATGCCTTGAAGGCGATCCAAAGGGAGGGAGAGGAAATAAAGAGACAGGGGAAATTCAGCTATTTTCACCCTCATCCTTCGATAAACTCAGGACAGGCTCTTAATCCCCTCCCATCGAGAGAGAGGAACTTTTTTAGTTGCCGCAGTGAGCTTTAATCGCTAAAATATCTTTTCGGGCAAATGTATCGCGGTACGAAGGATTATTACTCTATTCTTGGTGTTTCTGAGGGGGCTAGTCACGAGGAAATAAGACATGCTTTCAGAAAGCTTGCCATGAAATATCATCCCGACAAAAATTTAGGAAATGAGAAGTGGGCCGGGGAAAAATTTAAGGAAATCAACGAGGCCTATGCCGTGTTGGGCGACGAAATGAAGCGGCAGGAATATGATAGAATGAGACAGGCCGGTTTTGCGGGATATGGTGCTCAATATGCTGGTGGGCGCTATTATAGCCAGGAGCGGGTGTTTGCGGATGCCTTTACCAATCCCTATTTATTTCAAGAATTAGCAAGGATGTTTCAGGAAGCTGGTTTGAGGTTTGATGAGAGATTTGTGGACAATTTGTTCTTTGGTGGCAGAGGTTTTATTTTCACCTCCTCAGGTCAACCATCAGAAAGAGATTGGTTCACATCGACTTCGGAGTATAAACCACCTTTATTATTACGGCTTTTCGGTAAGGTCATCAGGTTTACCCTTAAGAGAATGCTGGGTGTGCAGGAACTCTCCTGGCAGAGTAAGGGAGAGGATTTGTACCATGAAATCTATCTCTCTCAGGAAGAAGCTGCATCCGGTGTTGATAAGAAAATAAAATATAAGAGAGGCAAGGGAAAGAAAAAACTTATAGTCAAAGTCCCACCAGGAGTTACCCAGGGCACGAAGGTAAGGCTGAGGGGGATGGGATTGGAAGGGAAGACTCCCGGTGACCTCTTCATTACTGTTAAAATTAAGAGTTAGCGGACATGGGTGCCTTCGAAGATTTTATCGACGTAGTAAAGCAGACAGAGACTATGCAGTCTCTCCTCCAGAACCTGGAAAGGGAGCCGGCGAAGCTCTTGGCCGCTATTTGCCGGGAGTATGAAGCGACTAACAAAACAGTTCCTGACCATCACCTTAATTTGGCTGGGTACTTTGGCGAGGCAATGTTACGAGCATTGGTATCGGCAAATTTAATTACCAGGGAACCAGAAGACAGGTTTGCCCTCTATGGCTACAAGCCGACTGAGATGGGGCTTAAGTATTATAAGGCCATGCTTAAAGAGAAGAAAATCTAGTGTACAAGCTCATCGATACTCATGCCCATCTTGACGAACTGAAAAGCCTCGATTTGATGCTCGAGGAAGCCAAAAAAGCAGGCGTTATTGCTATAGTAGCTGTGGGGTCGAACCACCAATCGAACATAAAAACATTGGAAATATCGCAAAAACATCGCCGTTTTGTCTATCCTGCTTTAGGCTTACATCCCTGGGAGCTAGCCAATCTTGGAACTTTTGAGATAGATGATAATTTGCGATTTATTGAGCAAAATATTGCTTCAGCGGTTGCTGTTGGTGAAATAGGTCTGGACTATGACAAGAGGGTGTTGAAGGTAGCGTCCAAGGAATTGCAGAAAGAGGTTCTTGGTCGGCTTCTGAATATAGCTAAGAAATGTGCTAAGCCAGCGGTAATTCACAGTAGATATGCCTGGAAGGATGCACTACACCTGATTCAGGATGTCGGCATGGATAAAGCTGTTTTTCATTGGTTCACTGGCTTTTCCAGTGTTCTTAGGGATATAATTGATGGTGGCTATTTTGTTTCTGCCACGCCAGCTGCGGAGTATCATGAAGAGCATAGAAGGGCAGTCAAAGAAGCACCTTTGCAGAGATTACTTCTGGAGACAGATTGCCCTGTCACTTATGAAAGGGCAGCACGTTATGAGTCCCAGCCCGCTGACGTTTTAAGAGGTCTGGAGGCCGTGTCCCAACTTAAAGGAATTGATGAAGCTACAATTGCTGAACAGACAACGAGGAATGCCATTAACTTTTTTTCTTTAGATATAGTATTTTAAATAAGGAGGTTAGTTCAATGATACAACCAATAGCAGGTGAGGATAACTTTCAAAACGTTGTTTTGCAATCGAAGTCGCCAGTTGTGGTAGATTTCTGGGCACAATGGTGTGGTCCTTGCCTGGCTGCCGCTCCTATTCTGCAGGAATTAGCTGGAGAGTATGACGGTAAAATAGACTTCGCTAAAGTAGATGTGGATACGAATGGCCCGTTGGCTGCCAAGTATGGGATAGCTGCCATTCCCACTATGCTCGTATTTAAAGGCGGTCAGCCTGTTCGGCAAATTATCGGCTACAAGCCTAAGAAGGAACTCAAAAAGGTATTAGATGAAGTTCTTGAGGAGTAAATTATACGCTAGCTCGTAATAAAGAAGTCGCGGATGAAATCAAATTCCGCAGGCAGAAGTGCTAATAACAAGGGAAATTGCTCCATCAAGAATTTGGCTATTCCTGATTGACTGATAACTGCCTCCGCGCCCGGGTAATACTTACCGACAATAGCGAGAACGGCAGCACATAACAGGCTCCCTATAACGACGCCAAGGACACAGCCCACAAGCCTATCCAGCCAACCAAGTATGGTGAGGTGAACCAGCTTGGCTACGAGCCAGCCAATCACACTAGCTACAATTAAAGTAGCTATTAAGATGATGGCGTAAGCAGCTATGTTGGCCCAGGTAGCACCGGTGGGAGAAAGCAATGCAGCAAGCCCGCCGTAATAACGCCCGGCTAAAACTATGCCACCTATTAACCCAGCAATACCAAATACTGTCTTGATAATTCCTTGCCGTAAGCCCGCAATACCCAATAAAACTGCCACAACTATTACGACTATGTCTAACCAATTCATTGCTCACCTCTCCAACCCTTCATTTTATCATAAGATAACTAAATGTCCGCTCCATATCCTTTTCGACCTCATAATGCTTAAGTATAAGAATAATTTTACTCTTTATTTCACCAATTTGTTTCTGTGAAATCATCTGTTCACCCCAGATGAGGAGTTGACCACAGTGCCGAAGGCACGAAGCGAGGTACGCTCTGTTAGAGGAAGAGAAGTAATCTTGTTTGATAGCTGGCGTGGTTGTTTATTGTTGCGCTGGCTCATAGATTTTCGCTCCGGCTATCCAGCTGTCTCTCCATTCGATCCTTTTAATGACGATCTTCAGTAGGCAAAATTCATCGGAGTCCGGACCATTGGGGAAATATTCGTATAAATCGAAGTTGGCCAGCTTCCACACTCTTCCTCTCTCTTTTATATCCGGGATTATCCGGGCTTCACCGATGACGGTGGCGGCCTTATCTCCGTTAGGCTGTTCCACAAAAGAAAGACAAATCTTAGGATTCTGCCGTATTTGTTTTACCTTTCTGGAAGCGCCACCGGTTGTTACCCAGATAGACATATCGTCTTCGACTATGGGTGATACTGGACGGACTCTTGGTTGGTCACCATCACAGGTGGCGAGATACGCGCGCAATGAATTTTCCTTCATTATGGACACAATTTTCTGTTCATCAGATAGATCCATGTTGTTGTCTCCTTTCTTTCGACACTTTACCTAGCATTTCCAGCATAGAAGAAGCCCTGAGCGGTGGCGAGCGATTTGGGTGGGTGTGAGAAGGCGCGAATTCTTCATGCCGTGTTATATGAAGCTGCCGGTTCCTATTATAATCCATAAACTAACCTCGGTGCAAGGTATTGTGGGAACCTATCTATCAATGCCAGGCGAACAAGGTAGCACATATGGCAGGCATCAACATATTCATCCTCGTGCTGGATGTCATAGTCTTTAGCCAAACGAGCAGGCCCTCCGTTGACTAAAGGTCCACAGATTGGGTGCGAATCAGCACTATAGTGTTTGACTATCTTTGATAGTGGAGCATCCCACATATTACCCATACTCAACCCCTGACAAAGGTGGATGTTGCCATATGCGTCGAAATGCACTCTCTCGGGGTTTTTGAGGTCCTCGTAAGGACATTCTGTGAATTCTTCCCATGGTCTCCGAGGAAGGCCTCCTATCAGCTTCTCGACTGCTCTCCCTCTAAACATAACGCCACCGCCAATGACCGGTTTTCCTTTGACCTGCTCCCTCTCAATACCCCCTTCAACCGTAGGCTTATCAAGATTAATCGATCCACAGGGTATACCTAACTTTCTCGCGGCATTTAAGGCATGTTTCGCAGGAGCTATTTCCTTGTCTTCATAATGAAATGCATCATCGCTTATGCTTATATCGGATACTCCCAAATCGTGAAGTGGCTTTAGCCAGAGCTGTACGTCCTCCTCTGATGTTGCCCAGTATGCGTTAGTTACTATTCCGGTTTTAAACCCCATACCACGGGCAATCCTGATGCCCTCATACATCAGAGGGTAAAATAAAAATGGTTCACCACCTTCAAAATATACCCATTCTATTGTTTCAATTTTGGCTAATTCATCGAAGACTCTCTTCATCTGGTCCAGTGTGAAGGTTCCCTTTGCCTGTGGGCTGCTATACACAAAACAATGGTCGCATTCTGAATCGCATTTATAGCTCAAGAGAAAATGTATTCCAGTTAGCATTTTCACTACTCGGGCAGACTCAATTGCACATTGGCAATTTCCTATGACTTAAGTATATACGAACTTCTTTTTTGCCTCTTGCCAACCGAGCCATTCGGTAGACCAGATTCCTCTTAGATTCACACCTATGTCACGCTTCGCCACATTCAAGCCTGTAGTCGCAGTAAGAGCACATCCATGAAGGGCATTTGGGAAGCTGCAGTGGCGATGTCGCCTTTTCCAAAAGCCCAAGTCGGCGTAATGCTTCAGCTTTAACAGCATTCAAATTTCTGAAGTTTACATCATAGACCATCAGTTTGGCATCCTCTCTGGGAACTTTAACATAGTAGAGCAGCAGCCTGCCTTTTGTGTTCTCTGTTAAGGCACAGTTAAATCCCAAGCGGAGGAAGTAATGAGGGAATGCTCTGGGCAAACGTTCTCTTTCCACCAGTGAAGAAAATTTTGGGTCGCGCAGGATGGTGGGCAAGTTCTGCCAGATTTGGACCAGGTCGGCTAGTGGCGCATGCTTCACGGGAATCCTCTGCGCTTCGCCCGGGGCACCGTAGCGTAATGAATCGCGGAGTGCATCGAGAAAGCCACGCTCATCCATGGAACGAAGATACTCTTCTTTCTCTTCCCGAACTCCTTCACTCAACTTAAGGCGCTCAAAATATGCTTTGCGGGGGAAAACAATATCGTTGATGCGAAACAGTTGGGATGGTTGAGACCCAGCCATTTTGCTGAGGAGTTGCTCGCAAGTTGTGCTATCGACGTAGATTTCCCCGGCTAACTCAGCTATCTCATGCGATGCTGGCACCGAGCTGGTTGCGCAGTCGCATACCTGGGAATAATCACACTGCCTTTTGAGCCAGGGGCAAACGGGGAGATTGCTGGGGTCGTTGGAAATGAGTGCTTGCACCAGGAGGTCTCGTCTCTGCCGCATTTCCTCTCGAATTGCCTCCAGGTCGGGAAAAGTGACGTGATAGATAACCAGAGGGGAAGTTGAGGGCGATTCCTCTCCCTGGCGCTGATAAATGATAATTTCTCCCTCGTGGGCATTGACCATAGCACAGTACATGCCCAATTGCTCGATATAAGTTGGCCTGTATTGCAATAAATCCTTCGTGCCTATAGGTGTTGAGGTGGTCTTAACCTCTACGGGAATCTTTTCGTAGATATCAATCTTACCGACAATGCCCTCGGTTTCTACAAATTGCTCCAGGTATTCTTCGCTGGATACGGCTGAGCCGAAGGTCTTGTGAAAGCCGGTGCCGGCCCACATAAGCTGCTGTTTCTCCAGAGGCGGAACGATTTC
>JBAUEM010000046.1:0-34967 GCA_049678605.1 Dehalococcoidia bacterium | reverse complement strand
GTATTATACACATTCTCCCACTTCAGCAAAGCTTGATTCAGTTCCGGTATATTGAAGTTGGCATCTGTTACTTCGTAGAACTCCTCTGTATGTGTCCTTTGTGCCCTTTCTACATGTCCATTAAGTTTGGGGGAGCGTGGTGGCAGGACAAATAGCTTAATACTTCTTCGTTGACATTCCTCCTCGAAAGCATCTTGAAACTCAGATCCTCCATCCACTTGAATTACTTTAATAGGAAATGGCATCCGTCTTAGTAGGGCATCCATGAAAGCAGCTGCAGTGTGAGAGCTTGCTCTGGTATGAGCCTCCAGAATATCCCATCTTGAGATAACATCTCTAGCAGTAAAGTGTTTAAGCACCATGCCGGGCAGAGGTCTCACATCCAGTGTATCTACTTCCACAATATCTCCTGGTTCCTTGGCCACATAATCTTTAGGTTTTCTTACTGCGTAAGGACGTTGCCTCTGGCTCTTTCTGGCCGATATGTGATTTGGCAAGAGCTCTTTCAGTACACCGCGCTCTTTTAGCTTCTTAAGAATTCTGCCCACTGTGGAAGCAGAGCAAGTAAATCCCTCACGACGCAAAAGTATCACCAGCTTGTCCTTGCCCCATCTGGGATATTCCTCCCTTAACTTAAGCACTGCCTCAGCCAGTTTCACTGAATAAGTAGGCTGCCTTAAATGCCTGGGGCGATGAGGCAGGTCCTCTAAGCTCTCTATATGCTTGGGGTCATAGCGCTTTTTCCAGCGATAGAAAGTTGGGGGAGAGATGCCAAAGTAGCGACAGGTGAGGCAGGCGTTTTGATTATGGGATTTGTAGTAATCGAACCATTTGAGTCTTTGCCTGGCCTCCCTGGACAGCTTGGGGGCGCTCGCTAAGCGCTTGTATCCTGGCATTGTACAATAGACATTCATAATGCAGCCATTGTAACGTCCTTTCATAACTTGTGTGTCACTAATCTATCTGAACTAGCTCAAACCTCAAAAAGTGGGGTCAACTCTATTTTTCCCCACTCACCTCCACGCCTCACGAGCCCAGAAATTCAAAAATCAAAGGTCGAAAATCAAAATGACAAAGCAAAATGAAAAAACTTGGAAAGAGGTGGGTGTGTTATTTAGCGGAAGATCCTTCGCTTTGCTCAGGACGAAGGAAAGGATTCCTTCACGCCTCGTAAGGGTGGGGGTGTTATGGCCAGCCCCGACTTGTTGGGGTGTGGCAATCCCATGCCCCACCACGAGGTTGCTTCGGCTGACTAAAGTCAGCCTGGCAATGACACAGCACACGTCTTGACAAACCTAGCAAAGTGAGGATATTATGTTCTCGATGAGGCTGTTTGCAACCGAGCCTGATAAATCAGGCAACTACAGAAATGCCCAAAATTGAATGGAGAATCAGAATTAAACAGCCTTTTTTCAAAAAATTTTAAATATAGAAGAGAGGTGACAACAGTTTAGTCTTCCTAAAACAGGCGTATAGTTCGCCATATTCTATAGGTTTGTCCAAACGCACTTTTTGGGAAAACTTACCTGTTAAGAAAGTTGAAGGTACGTGTGAAGCGAATACAGGCTACCATTATAGCCGGGCTTCTGTTACTGATGCTGATATTGCCCCAATTAGCTCTGGCCGCTGGGCAAGAGATATTCGATGTTGATGTGGAGAATATCACCTTCACTACCGCCACCATCACCTGGACTACCAATACTACTAGTGATAGTCGGGTGAACTACGGCACCGACAGACCAAAAGACGGGACTTGGAAGTCTGTGCAGGATTCCGCTGAGGTGAACTTTCATTCCATACTCCTCCAAAACTTAACCCCGGGCACAACCTACTACTTTGAAGTTGCCGATGTCTCCGGCACTACCATTGATAACAATGGCGGCGAATATTATTCTTTCAAAATACTAGCATGGTATTCCATTACCCTTGACCATGCTTGTGGGGTCTGCGGCGAGCTGGTTGAACCAGGGATCTGCGGCGAGCTAATCGAAGTAACGGCTATAGTTGCAGAGGCCGGCACCTATCATGTCTGCTGGGATTCTCGCATACCATGGGATCCTAGCGAATTAACGGGTGCTAGAGATACATTCACGGCAACCGGGGCTGGAAGCCACACCCTCGTGTTCTATGCCCCCGAGGCTGCGAAGGGCATTCATACGGTTTATTTGACCGACAGTACTTATGCCGAAAAGGCGAAGGCTACTTTTGAAGTCCGCCCTTCCGTAAAGATTGACCCTGAGAAGGGACCGGTGGGTACGGCAGTAACTGTAAACTGCTATGGTTTTGCTGCCTCGCAGGACATCCAGGTTAACTTCTTGGACACGGTACAGACGGTTCAGGCTAATACTTGGGGGAGCTGGACGGGATCTCTTACAATCCCGGCCACCCCCGCTGGTAGCTATACCTTCTGTGTCGAAGCTAAGGAAGGCACGGTATTTGTATGTTGGGTGAAAAAGGATTTTACGGTGATGCCCGAAATCACAGCCAGTTCAAGTTCGGGAACGGTGGGAGAGACCGTTGAGGTAAAAGGTACGGGCTTTAAAAGTAAAGAAAAGGACATTGAGGTTACCTTCGATGGGGAGGTGGGGGAGACAAACACTCCTATTGTTGCTGATGAGAAGGGCTCCTGGACTGCCGTCATCGTTGTTCCTCTTCTCCAGAAGGGCATCTATACCATTAGTGCCTCAGGAGAGTTGACCAGGGCTCGTGATGTAACTGGTATTAAGGATTTCGCCGTGGGCGCTGGAGTATTGGTTGAATTAGTTGAGCAGCGGGGTCCTTATGTAGGTGATACGATTATCGTTAAAGGAGGTGGTTTCGCAACCGGGGAAACGGGCATCAGAGTGTACTTTGATGGGGCGCCTGTTACTCCGGCTTTCACCGCTAAAGGAGATGGTACTTGGGAAACCTCCTTTGTCCTGCCGGCCAGCTCCTATGGCAGCCATCCTGTTGGGGCTTCTGGTACCATAACGACTGCTGTGACGACTACCCTCAACACTCAAGCCAGAATAATAGAAATCAGCCCCGATAGGGGAGCTCCTGGCGACATCGTTAGCCTGACTGGCGACGGGTTCGGCAGCAGCAAGCAGTTGACGGTGAGAATTGGCGGGATTGCTGCTTCAGATCCGATGCAGACCCTATCCAATGGCAATGTTGCCGTCAGCTTCCACGTGCCGAAAGACAGCCCGGAGGGTACGCTGCAGCTGGACGTGACTGATGGCGAAGCTACCGATTCGGGCGACTTCACGGTAACCAAGAAAACCTTGTCAACAACTCCGCTGCCCATCTCGCCCAGAGGCAGCACACTGAGGTCAGGAGTGGTGACTTTTCGCTGGCAAGGGGTGCCCAGTGGCACGGACTTCACTTATACTTATACCCTGGAGATAAGTCAGACTGCTGGCGCTGGGAGCTTCTGGTCCCTAGCGAATATTTCGACAAACAACTACACGTGGGCAGAGAACGACCCTTTAGACAAGGGGACCTACTACTGGCGGGTTAAGATGGTAGATAACTATGGTAACGAAGGAGCTTGGTCCGATCCTGTCGAGTTCAGAGTATCACCGATCCCAATCTGGGTGTGGGTAGTAGTGGGGGTGGTAGTGCTGGTCGGGCTCATGGTCGTGGCCTATCGAGAAACAAAATTCAAGGTGACAGAATAAGCCAACCCGTGAAAATTTTCTCCCGGTTCTACAATAACACTTGCAGCCGGGGAGGTTATTAAGTTGGAGAAAAACTAAGGAACAAAAGACAAAGCCCAAGCACAAAATCCTGAATTATAAACAATACGGAAATTCAAAAATTAAAGGGCAAAATCAAAATGATAACTCAAAATGCAAAAATCCTGGACTATTGCTCTGTCACGCTGCATTTTCATCCCTACTTTTGGCATTTCAGAGGGATTTGTCCAGGATTTAGACATCAGGGTTTAGGATTTTGTAAGATTGTTCAGGATTTACAGGGGAGAGGGTGAATTGTAAGGAGTTTGGCAATCGAGTTCAGTAAAGCATGCGGAGCGCCATGAAAAGGAGCAAGGCGAATTTGTCCCGGTGCACTAAGGAGGTTAAGACGATATGGGCTGTTTAATAATCTTACCGTTAATAGCGGCCATCACAGTCATGGGTGCATACATAAGCTCTTTGCTGGGTTTGTTTCTGGCTTCTCTCGCAGCCATGGCTACATCACTGACTGGTCTGATAGCTCTCGTGCTGCTGATATGAGTCTAAAGCGAAATATGTGGTGCGCCATGAAAAGGAGCAAGGTGAATTCTTCCAGGTGTCCTAAGAAGGGTAAGACAATATGGGCTTAATAATCTTACCGTTAGCAGCGATCGTCGTAGCCATGGGCATAGGGATAAGTACTTTGACGGCTTTTTTTATGGGTATTGCCACGATCATGGTTACATCCATGGCTGCTTTCATAGCCTTCCTGCTGGTGCTAATATAGGTCTCAGGTAAAATATGTGGGACGCCATGAAAAGGAGCAAGGTGAATTCTTCCAAGTGTCCTATGGGGGGTAAGACGATATGGGCTGTTTAATAATCTTACCGTTAACAGCGATCGTCGTAGCCATGGGTGTAGGGATAAGTACTTTGGCGGCTTTTTTTATGGGTATTGCCACGATCATGGTTACAGCCATGTCTGCTTTCATAGCTTTCCTGCTGGTACTGATATGAGTCTCAGGCAAAATATGTGGGGCACCATGGAAAAGAGCAAAGTGAATTTGTGCCGATGCGCTAAGGAGAACGAGACGAAATGATGACTTGTGCGGGGCTCCTCGCGGTAGCCACGGTTATTTTCCTCATAGGGTCTTTGCTAATTCTCGCGCTGATACCGACAGTTCTGGCAATCTTTCTGTTAGCCTTGGTGCTGACAGTGGCAGGCATTATTTTCACATGGCGCATCATCTATCCCTGGCTGGTGCGGATGGGAAGGTGGGCAGCTCGACCAATAAACATCATCTTTCTTCTCGTCGTGGTGGTGGTCGTGGAGCTTGTCCTGAAGTATGTTCTTGATCGAGCAGGTGTCTCCGTTCCGACTGTCTCGATACTAGGAAGAGAAGTAACAGTCATAGGTATAGGCCTTCTGGTGTTCTTCCTCTTCCTGCTCTTACTGGGCTTAGTGGTATGGCTGGTGAGGTTGTGGCGCTACACTTGGTCTCCCGCGAGAGATGTCTTCTGGGACATTTGTTTTCGTATTGGTGCCTTGTTCTGGAGAATACTGGTGGGGATTCCTCTAGGTATAGTCTGGTTTTTCTACCACCCTCCTCTACGCTGGCTATTAGCAGCTCTCCTGTTTTACCTCAGGTGGACTTCGGCCGCAGCAGCCTGGTTTTTGTACAACCCCCCATTGAAGGGCATAACGATTGCCGTCCTTTTCGTTACACGGTTAATCGCTCGAGTTACGGCCTGGCTTTTATACAGCCTACCAATACGCTGGGTTGTAGGGGCGGTACTCTTCATCCTCAGGTTGATGGCCCGCTTCATCAGCACCATAATTTATGGCATTGTGTCGTGGGGGCTTATCAAAGGCGTCAGAGGTGCACTAAGGAAAGGGCTAACCGCGGAGAGCAAGTCCTATCAAGACTACAATTATGCCCAGAATGACGGTGGCGGCGCCGCCTAGCAAGCCAGCGACGTCCATATGAGCAAAGAATCGGCCAAATATCTCCTTGCCAAAGGCCGCCATTCGGGGCGTTAACTTACCTGGTTCCTCAGGGGATTCTGGCGCCGTCTCATTGGAGTTCCTATTAAACCTATCAAACATGGGCAGTACCATTTTTCTCCACTCACGCGTCTCCCGATAGACTACACCAGCTATTATTATGCCCACGATGATGAAAAAAATCCCTAAGATTAGCAGCATGGTAGCTAGGTTAAGGCCCATTTTTCACCTCCTTTTCCCATCAGGTTTGTTTAATAATCCCTTCCGTCATTTTGAGCCCCGACTTGTCGGAGCGAAGAATCTCAATTTCACTCAGGGTCAGGATGACAATTAAACGGTCTCCCATCAAGCGAGTCTCAATTTATTTTAGCGTAGCATAGCTACTGTATGGTGTCAATAGCTCTCTTTTGCGGGAGAGTTATGCTAAAATCCAGCAAGGCTTCATATGGTAAGTGCTGACGAACTGAAATATTGGGTGGGTTTTTCCGGGATACCCGGGATTGGTCGGGTACGGTTTTCCCAGCTAAAAGAGTACTTTGGCAGTTTACAGGATGCCTGGAAAGCTCCCGAAGGCAAGCTAAAGCAAGCAGGACTGGATTCACGAAGCATAGATGCCCTGGTGACCCTCCGCCCGAGAATCTTCCTGGACGCCGAGATGGAAAAACTGGAACGCTACAGGGTAAAGGCGCTTGTCTGTGACGACCCTCTTTATCCTTCGAGATTAAAAGAAATTTATGATTATCCCCCGGTGCTTTACGTGAGGGGTAGTCTCCCAGCCGAGGATGAGCCTTGCCTAGCTGTGGTCGGTACCCGTCGTCCCACCATCTACGGGAGGCAGGTGACTGAAGAGATTGTGGCCGACTTAGCCCGAAGTAAAATCACTATTGTCAGTGGATTAGCCCGAGGAATTGACTCTGTGGCTCATCGGGCTGCTCTGGATGCCGGGGGCAAAACCGTAGCTGTGTTTGCCTCCGGTCTGGATATCGTCTATCCCGGGGAAAATGCCAAACTGGCTCAAGCTATTATGGAACACGGCGCTCTGGTCAGTGAATATCCTTTAAGCGTCAAGCCTAGGGCTGAGAACTTCCCACTCCGCAATCGAATTATGAGTGGCTTGAGCCTGGGGGTGTTGGTGGTGGAAGC
Source organism: Dehalococcoidia bacterium (assembly GCA_049678605.1). Classification (GTDB taxonomy): domain Bacteria; phylum Chloroflexota; class Dehalococcoidia; order GIF9; family AB-539-J10; genus RBG-13-51-36. The sequence continues at coordinate 28,164 of JBAUEM010000046.1, read as the reverse complement.
TGGAGAAAGGAGTGGGGCTTTGATTACGGCCCATCAGGCAGTGGAACAGAATCGGGAAGTCTTCGCTATCCCGGGCAGCATCCTCTCCCCGTCCAGCCAGGGAACTAACCGTCTTATTCAAGAAGGAGCTAAGTTGGTTCGCAATTACACTGATATTCTTCAGGAACTAAACCTGACCATCGTAGTACAGCAAGCAGAAATTAAGGAATTTTCCCCGGCCGAGCACTCAGCTCCTGAGTGCTCGGTTGAATCCGCTATACTAAAACAATTGAGCTCCGAGCCCAACCATATAGATGAAATTTGCCGCCGCAGCGGTTTGACTATGCCGGAAGTGAGCAGCACCCTAGCGATGCTGGAGTTAAAGGGGATAGCCAGGCAAGTGGGAAGTATGAATTATGTACTGGCTCGAAGGATTTAAGCCATCCCAAGAAAATCGCAAGATTTTCTTGGGGACCCAATTAAATTTAGAGCAAATTCATCGGGGTCCCCAAAAAGTCCTCGTGACTTTTTGGGGTTAAGTTAAGGCAGGATGAATCATGGCAAGTAAACTAGTTATCGTCGAATCTCCAGCCAAAGCAAGAACGCTAAACAAGATTCTCGGACGCAGCTATAGTGTCAAAGCATCTGTGGGGCATGTGCGCGATTTGCCCAGGACAAGCCTCGGAGTAGATATAGACAGGGGTTTCATTCCCAAGTATGTCATTCCCGCGGAGAAGAAAAAGATAGTTGGCGAAATCAAAAAGGCGGCTAGTAAGGCTAGTTCTATCTATTTGGCTACTGACCCTGACCGCGAGGGAGAGGCAATTTCCTGGCACCTAGTACAAGCAGCCAGGCTGGACAAGGATGACATACCCGTTCAGCGCGTAGTTTTTCAGGAAATAACCAAGGACGCAGTTCAAGAGGCCTTCCAAAGTCCCCGCTCTATTAATATGAACCTGGTGAATGCCCAGCAAGCCCGGCGTATCCTCGATAGACTTGTGGGCTACAAGCTGAGTCCGCTCCTGTGGAGAAAGGTGCAGAGGGGACTTTCCGCAGGCAGGGTTCAATCGGTGGCCGTGAGGATTATTGTTGACCGCGAGCGGGAGATTCAAAACTTTGTTTCCCAGGAGTACTGGATTATGGAAGTTGAGCTGGCCCCGCCTGAAGAAAAAGAAGCGAGTTTTAAAGCCAGGCTGTTCGCCCTAGCCGATGGCACCAAGCTGGATATTGGCAATAAAGATGAAGCAGAAAGAGTTACCGCTGACTTAGAAGAGGCTGAATACGCAGTTAAGGCGGTGGCAACTAAACAAGTAGCTCGTCAGTCGGCCCCTCCTTTTATCACGAGCACCTTGCAGCAAGAGGCCTGGCAGAGGCTGCACTTCACCGCTGGGCGAACTATGGCTATTGCCCAGCAACTTTACGAAGGCTTACCCTTGGGCAAGGAAGGCTCGGTGGGACTTATTACCTATATGCGCACCGATTCTACCCGTGTGGCTGCCTCGGCCATAAGCGAGGCGAGGGAGTTTATCGGCGAGAAATACGGAGCTAAATTTCTCCCACCAAAGCCACGTAGTTTTGCCAGGAAAGTAAAGTGGGCCCAGGAAGCTCACGAGGCAATTCGACCCACCAAAATTTACCGCCAACCGGAGCAACTCAGGCCGTTTCTTAATCCAGCTCAGCTAAAGCTCTACGAGCTTATCTGGAAGCGCATGGTCGCCAGTCAAATGTCAGCAGCTTTATACGACACAACCAACGTGGAGATAGAGGCAAGCAATGCTGCTGCGCGCGAGGCGATTGGGTCCCCAAAAAGTTCGCCAAATTTTTTGGGTGAAAAACAACCTCAAGGATATCTACTCAAAGCAAGTAGCTCTATGGTTAAATTTCTTGGTTTTATGGTTGTTTACAGCGAAAGCAGGGATGAAGATGAACGAGGAGAAAGCTTTGTTTCCTTGCCCAAGCTGAGAATTGGAGATAAATTGATTTACATGGGAACCTTTCCCGAACAATGTTTTACCCAGCCACCACCCCGTTATACTGAGGCCACATTGATAAAAGCACTGGAGCAGAAAGGGATCGGACGCCCCAGTACCTATGCCCCTATCCTGTCCACCATTCAAGAGAGAGATTACGTTAACAAAGCCGATGGCAAATTCCACCCTACGGAACTAGGGATAATTGTCAACAAAATCTTGACTGAGCATTTCCCCAAAATCGTTGACCCTGGTTTCACAGCTCAGATGGAAGAACAACTAGACGAAATAGCTCAGGGTAAATATGAATGGATAGCTGCCTTGCAGGAATTTTACCCCCCCTTCCAAGATATGTTGGATAAAGCTTGGATAAATTTAGAAAAGGTTAGCGTGACCCAGACGAGCGAGGAGACATGTCCCAATTGCGGTCGCTCCATGGTCATAAAGGTCGGGCGTTTCGGTAAATTTTTCGCCTGTAGCGGCTATCCTGACTGTAAAACAACCATGTCCTACGTAGTTAAGACCGGGGTTTCTTGCCCCCAGTGTGGTGGCGAGCTCGTGAAAAGAGTCAGTAAGAAGAAGAAAGTATTTTATGGGTGTAGCGAGTTTCCCAAATGCCAATTCGCCGTAAATCGCAGGCCAATAGCTCAGCCTTGTCCTAGCTGTGGTAAGCTCTTGGTACAAGACAGAGGGGATTGGGCTAAATGCGTGGCTTGTCAACGTAAAGTAAAACTATCCGCGCCGGAGAAACAAAAAGAGGAGGTAGCCTTATGAAAATTCTAGTTATCCATGGACCAAATTTGAATATGCTGGGCAAAAGAGAAAAGTCAATTTACGGAGAAAAGACCCTGGACGAAATTGATGCCCTACTGAAGAAAGAGGGCCAGGCCTTAAATGTCGAAGTGGTGACATTTCAGTCTAATCATGAAGGGGCGCTCATAGATTTTATTCAAGAGCAAACAGATTCCGCCCAGGGCATAATAATTAACCCTGGTGCCCTCACCCACTACGGATTTTCTCTGCTCGATGCCCTGGCTGACAGCAAATTACCAGTAATGGAAGTCCATTTATCCAATATTCACCGCCGTGAGGAATGGCGAGCCCGGTCTGTAATTGCCCCCATAGCTGAAGGGCAGATAAGTGGCTTGGGCTGGAGGGGATATATTACTGCCTTGCAAGTCTTGGTTGGCAAGCTGAAAGCGGAATCTTCACGTTAGAATTTTAAGCTTCCTGCATTTGCCTAACCGGCTACTCCGCAATAGTCTGTTGTCTTGCGACATCTGTCTGGTTCTTGTCAGTACATTTGCCAATATAGGACAGTTTACCGTTCTTGTCTCCGGTGTAGTAGACACCCACTCCAGCTACAGGAGACTTTATCTGGAAGTGGCAAAAGGGCCTCTTCTACTGACATTCTCAGGATTGGCGTTTCTTAAAATCTTCTAAATCAAGCGTGTTTATGAAATCCTTATATGCTGATAGCCCTATCAGTTCTTGTTCATCAACTTTAGCTTCAGAAACAGGTTTGCCTGTTTCCTCTTCAAGTATAATGCCCGCTTTTTCCAACACCGATTCTTCAGCATATATTGGGGCCCCAACTCTTACGGCCAAGGCCAATGCATCGCTAGGTCGAGAATCAATATCTAATTTAACACCATCAACACTGAGAGCAAGTCGGGCATAGAAAGTATCTTCCTTAAGTCCACTTACCACAATATAGTCAACTGAAGCCCCCAGGGTAGAAATTACAGATTGCAGCAAATCATGCGTCAAAGGGCGAGATAGCTCGACATTTTGTAGCTTTACGGCAATAGCATCTGCTTCAGCAGGACCAATCCAAATGGGTAGATAACGATTAGTCCCCTTCTCCTTTAAAATCACCACCCTTTGATAATTCATCAAGCTAACTCGGATGCTGTCAATCGTCATCTCTACCATGCTATGCCTCCTTTGTAGTGTTTATTTTACATCCATAATCCTAATTAATCAATGAGCACAAGTCAACTATCCAGGCTCAAAAAATTAAGTTTCTTTCCCGATTGCTATAAATTCTCAGACATTAGATAATTATTGTGGGGAGCAATGGCAAAACTTATCCTGGCAAGACACAGAGAAACCGTGTGGAATGTGGAGAAGATATATCGGGGCAGAACGGATGTAAATCTTGACGAAGTGGGTATTAAGCAGGCAAAGTTGCTAGGCAAATATTTAAGCAATTGGGAATTAGAGGCTATTTATTCCAGCCCCTTAAGGAGGGCGCTGGGCACGGCGAATATCATTGCCCGTTATCAGAAAATCGGCGTACACATTGCCGAGGGCCTTATGGATTTCGATTATGGGGAATGGCAATCTCTGCCCGAGCAAGAGACAAAGAGGCTATATCCGACCCTCCACAACGAGTGGCATAATAATCCGCACAAGGTAAAAATGCCCGGCGGAGAGAGCCTGGAAGATGTAAGAAGGAGAGCTATCGAGGTAGTTAATGATGTCCTTTCCAAATATCAGGGGAGCGTAGTATTGGTATCGCATCGGGTTGTGAACAAAGTTCTGATATGCTCCTTACTGGGACTGGACAACTCATACTTCTGGAGTATCAAGCAGGATGTAGGCGGAATCACGACTTTCAATTATATAGATGGGCGTTTCGTCTTGACCAGTCATAACGATACTTCACATCTGAAAGAGTTACAAAAATCTGTACTTGATGATTTTTAAGCGCGCCTGGAGGGATTTGAACTCACACTTCCTGTTCCTCCGACAACTGTTTATATCTAAGAAGTCGAGTAGGATTCGTCTGGAAAAAAGAAAATGTACCCTCCCTCGCTCCGCTCTTCAGGAAATCGTGCGTACTCTCGGGCATGGCTCTCTTCGGTCATGGTTCCTTGAACCGAGTGGAGTGCTGCCGAAGTGCTCGATATGCTGCTGTCGTTACTCACTAAAGGGGGTGACTGCTGGTTTATGCCATTTTCAGTTCGGAAGTGCAGTTCGGGCAGCGACTGGCAGTAATAGGAATAGAGGTAGCACAGTAAGGGCATTCTTTCGTTGTCGGTGCCGCCGTTTCTTCTACCTTTTTGCGAGCTTGCATCCTGACAATTGGACGCACGATTAAAAAGAAGACGACTGCTGCTATTATCACCAAGTTAACAACAGTATTTATGAAGAGCCCGTAGTTGATTGAGACCGCGCCGGCAGCTTGGGCGTCAGCCAGAGAAGCATACGGCCCGGGAATTAAACCTTCTTTAAGGACAACGAAGAGATTGTTGAAATCAACGTTGCCCAAGGCAAGCCCTATGGGTGGCATAATGATGTCTTTAACAAATGAGTTTACGACTAAACCAAAGGCGATACCGATGATGATGCCCACGGCCATGTCAATCACGTTGCCTCTCGTTATGAATGCCTTGAAGTCTTGTAACATTCTTGTTTCCTCCTCTCTGCTTTCTGTGTCATCCATCTTACAACGGCCTTACTACATTATCAACACCTTTCTCCTCGTTTTCTAGGGACACCGTATCTATTCCATTGGCATCTCCTGGGTTCCCGTGAAATCCATCCAGACAAATCGAAGATTTTGTAAGGTATAAAAGAGCGAAGTGAATTTCCTGTGGGAGTACAGGATAAACCTGCGCTATGATAGCGCGCCTAGAGGGATTTGAACCCACGACTGAATGAATACAGTATTGGCTCACTCTGAGTGCCAGTCCTCATCACAATAAAAACTTACACCAACGAGACCCGGTCCCATATGAGTCCCCAGCACCGGTCCCATCTCAAGAAAGCGTAGCTCAACCCAATTAAAGTTTTCACGGAGCTCTTTCTCTAATGCGCGGGCTGCATCGGGGACATGGCTGTGAGCAACCCAACCATGAAGGGAGATGCTCCCTTTCACCTCTTTCTCCACAAATCCTAACATATACTCTATGGCGTGGGCCCTGGTTCTTGCCTTGTTTAAGACCTTGACTTCTCCACCCTCCTGGGTCAGAACAGGCTTAATCTTCAGCAGGGTACCAACCAGTGCTCTAGCTGCCCCAATCCGCCCTCCTTTCCAGAGATACTCCAACGTATCAAAAGCACCGACAACCTTTATGCATTTGTTTAGTTTTTCCATAGAAGACACAATTTGAGATAGCGTCTCTTCCCTTTCCGCTGCTTCGGCAGCAGGGGAGATTAACATTCCCGTGGCTATAGTTAACGAATCCACTATCTCAATTTGAGCCTGGGGTAGCGCATTTTTGGCAGCCAAAGCTGAGGCACAAGTTCCGCTTAATTTGCTAGAAATATGAAGGGACAGGATGGGATGTCCCTGCTCTGCCAGCTCGCGATACACTCTGATAAAGTCGGCAACAGAAGGTTGTGAAGTAGTAGGCAGCTTTCCGCCTTTGGCTAGCCTTTGATAGAATTCCTCGTTAGTAATGTCCACCCCTTCAGCAGAAACCTCACTTCCGAAGGCAACCCTAAGCGGCACAACACGGATATCATGTTTGGCGACGACCTCTGGCTCAGGGTAGGAAGAGCTATCGGTGACGATTTTAACTTTCGCACTCAAGTCCTCACTCCTCACCAGCGAAGCATGTAGTTAAACTCTGAAGCTAGTAATAGTTTAAGTTTTCCAAAATGTGCTGGGTAAGCTACATAGCTTATAGTATATTAATCTACACGCTGTCAAGGGAACGCTTGGCACCATGAAAACCATATGGTACTTGACGTTTCTGTTGATCTAGATGATAATCACAGTGACTAGGGGTCGGATATTCAACTGCGTAACTTCTAATTGTATAAGCAAAGCAGGCAGCGTTATGCTAACGCAGGTGCTTGTCCAAGAGTGGGGGAAATATGATGTCGGGGCTAATATGATTACCCCTGCTATTGTCAAGATTTGCTTTTTCGAGCCGATATGGGACCGTCTTGGCAAAACGTAAGCGGGACGAATGGACTATTGTGGCTAATCCAATCAAATTCGGCACTGATGGGTGGCGAGGGATTATCGCCGAGGATTTCACCTTCGACAATGTGCGCATCTGTGCTCAGGCCGTAGCAGAATATCTCAAGCAAAATAGGCTCGATAAACAAAGCCTGGTCATTGGCTATGATACTCGCTTCGTCTCTGAGGATTTTGCTGCTGCCGCTGCTGAGGTGATAGCCGGCAACAATATCAAAGTCCACCTCTGCCTCAAGCCAGCCCCTACGCCGGTGGTAAGCTTTGCTGTCCCGGCTACTAAGTCTGCCGGGGCTATTGTGATAACTGCCAGTCACAACCCTGGTTCATGGAACGGATTCAAATACAAATCTCAGGATGGGGCTAGCGCCCCAGGAGAGATTACTTCCCAGATAGAGGGAAATATCGCTTCCCTCACCCTTAAAGGGAGGGAGCAAGGAGGGGGTGTGAAAAGGCTTGCCCTGGATAAGGCCTTAAAGAAAGGGGTTGTTGACTACCTGGACCCCTCTCCGGCTTACTTCGACCACCTTGGCCACTTTGTTGACATAGAAGAATTGCGCCGCCAGAAATTAAATATCATAGTTGACCCCATGTATGGTGCTGGCATTGGTTACTTTAAGACAGCCCTTCAAAATGGCAACTTAAAAATTACCGAAATTAACGCTGAAAGAAACCCCTCCTTCCCCCAAATTCAGCCTGAGCCAATTGCCAAAAACCTGACCAAGCTTTCCCGGTTGGTCGTTGAGCAAAAGGCTGACGTGGGTTTAGCCACCGATGGAGACGCCGACCGCATTGGCATCATAGACGAAAAGGGACAGTTTTTAACCCAGCATCAAGTTTTTGCCTTGCTTTGTCTCTATCTCCTGGAAGTCCGTGGTGAGCGTGGCGCCATAGTAAGGACGCTAACTTCCACCATGATGCTTTCCCGCTTGGGGAAGCTCTTTGATGTGGCTGTTTACGAAACGCCGGTGGGTTTCAAATATGTCGCTCCCTTGATGATGGAGAAAAACGCCATTATTGGTGGGGAAGAGAGCGGCGGCTATGGCTTCCGCGGTCATGTCCCTGAGAGAGATGCCATACTTGCCGGGCTTTACTTCCTCGACTTTATGGTGAAAACAGGAAAAACACCGTCCCAGCTTCTGGATTACCTTTACAGCAAAGTTGGACCTCACTACTATGACCGCAGGGATTTTCATATCTCCGCAGCTAAGCGTCAGATAATCCTGCACCGACTAAGCTCTAGCTCCCCGGACACCGTAGCCGGTTCAAAGGTGACCAAAGTAGATACCACCGATGGTTTTCGCTTCTTCCTTGGCGATGAGTCCTGGCTGCTCATCCGCTTTTCTGGCACAGAACCGCTGGTCCGCATCTATTCTGAAGCTGAAAGCCTGGAAAAGGCGAGGGCGCTACTGGATGAGGGCAAAAAGATGATAGGCCTCTAAAGCAGCCCAGCAGAAATTTGAAGGGAAATATCCCAGCGTTTCTCAACTTTTCTTTGAGAATGATGAATTCAGACGATGGTGGTGTGTATTTGAAAAATCCGGGTCGATTTCAAGTTCTTCTTTGGCGGCAAATTCTTTTATTCCTTTTTCTTCTGAAAGTCATCTATTTCTTTCTGAAGTTTAGAAGAAACAGGATAACATTGACAATGCTTAATATGTTCGATATGCCATTTCATCCGTTGTTCGTATGTTGGATTTTTTGGCATTTTGTTTGCTAAATGCCATTCTTTGTTGATTTTATTCATGAGAGAATTTAACCCAATCAATTAACTCTTGGTCAATATCGGCTGGTTCTTTTAATTCCACATATTGCGCCCAGCGTTCCTGTTGGAATCTTATTGATTTTACAATTCTTGGGCTTTTGAATTCTTTGCGCGGAACAAATTCAAATACTAATTTTTTAGTCTGAACTCTAATCGCGGCAAACACTAATTTTTTTATCAAGCCAATATATGTTTTGCCGATTTTAAATTCGAAATCCAGATCTTTGGATAATTTTTCAATCAGTGTATCAAATAGAGGCTTCATCTCGCCTTTCCTGCCCTTAAAGTGGTAATCAAGCGTATATGTTGAATCTGGGTGCATTTTAATTTTCATAGTTTTTCTTTGGTGGCAAATTCTTTTTATCCCTGTCTTTCTTTAACCAATTTTAATAATTTGATTATTCTTTTTCTGTTAATATTTTTTAGCGACGCTATCTCAATATGCTTCATTGTCTTACCGCCACCGTCAAACAGAGAATAATCCTCTTTCGTTAATCCTTTCAATGAAAATCCCAGATTAACGTGGTCTTTTAAAGCTACAATGTAGTATCTGCCGTCTCCGTAAGCAAGCACGCCCCATTTCATCTCTTCCTCTATGCTAGGAAATGTATCGAAAATTAACTTTCTCAACTTCTGGCAAATTTCCTTTTGAGGAGATTTCTGTTTGTTTAAATATTCATCAACTTTATTGTTCAACATATTTTTAATACTCGATAACCAGCGGAGTTTTGCTCACAACCTGACGTATCCAGGAATTAATATCGTTAATACCCAAAGCACCTTGATAGGCCTTGTGAAGTCTCTTGGCATCGTTAAATGCTTTAAGAGCATCTAATGGATCAGATGCTGCGAGTTTTTCCACCGTATTATATTTTGTGTCGACAATTAACCTTGCCAACCTCGGACCAACCCACTTGATTCTAGAGACGTCAACCAGCCGAGTTAGCCATAAAATTTCTTCCATTGATAGCCCCGATTTCTTTTCAAATTCCCGACGACTACCAATGTCCTTTATGTGGGGGAATAGAGTTTCTGTATCGGTGATGTTCAGGGCCTTTAGCCTCTTCACAATTTCTTCAGAAATGTTTGGGATATCACAAAACTTAATGGGTGTTGGTAATACGCTATTAACTTCGCGTCTAAGTAATTTGAGGTAGTTTTCAGGTATGCCGGTCTTAAGAGATAATTTTTTAATTTTGGAACTACTGCTTAGTGCCGTTTTGAGACTGCTTAAATTAACGAGACCCTCTTTTTCAAGACAAGCAAATTTGGTTTCAATATCATCAAGTAGAGGCTTTCGACTGGGCAATAAACGACCTGTTTTGAGTTCTTTTTTAAACTCTTTCAAACTTATCTTTGATAAATCAGGCATATACCCTAACTGTTTTGTCGACATATTGTTTAACTTATTTTATCAATTCCTCAGGTGAAACGCCCAACGCTTTGGCGGTTTTTACCATAGTTTGGATGGTTGGATTAGAATTGGCTTGTGACCTCCTAGCAAGGCGTGAGCCATCTACTTCTTTTCCCAATGGTGGCGGAGGGAGAGGGATTCGAACCCTCGACCCCGATAACTCGGAGTAAGCGCTTAGCAGGCGCCCGCACTAGACCACTATGCGATCCCTCCGCTTCCTGCGACTTAATTCATTATGCCATATGTCAGGTGAATCAATAAAGTTTAAAATCTTCTCACAAGCAAAGCTGACGAGGATTAGTGTAGCTTAAGTCCCGTCTTCCTCATTTGCACCCGTCAGTTCCTTATGTCACTGCGGGCTGGCTTTTCTTTCCATTGAGAGGACCAAAATGTCTTCAATGCGGCAGCAGAAGGTACCAGCAGGAGCGACAACTTCAACTGTTTGCCCCTTTTCTTTATCCAGGATTGCTTTGCCCAGGGGGGAAGCAACAGAAAGTTTACCCTTGGCTGGATTTGCCTCTCGGGGATCGACTAAAGTATAGCTGAACTCTTTACCTGAGGATAAATCACGAAGCACTACTGTGTCTCCGAATTTTGCCCTGGATGTGTCCTGGTCTTCCCCCGCTATCTTCGCCCGATTTAAGATTGACTCTATCTCCTTAATTCTTCTTTCCAAATGTGCCTTACGCTCTCTAGCTGCTGCCAGGGGGGCATTTTCTCGAAAGTCCCTGTCAGCGGCTGCCTTTTGTATCTCCTCAATAACTTGGGAGCGTTTATTTTTCAGGTTGGCTAATTCCTTCTCTAATTTTGCGTAGCCTTGTGCAGTTAGGGTAGCCTGGACCTGACCACTTTGCCAAACGGCGACTGTTTTTGAAGAAGTTTTTTTCGCCCTGAGGTGAGGAGCTAAATTTATGCTGCTGAATCTCTTTTTCCGGATGTATGTAAGAAAGGACCTGAGGGGTTTGACTGCCGATGGGATAATGTGTTCACCATAGCTAGCCACATCCACAGGGCTAACGTCCTTTACTTGCCTGGATAAGCCAAGCCATCTGACGAATTTAGATATCTCTGCCTGTGTCTTTCCCCTTTCTTCCGGCGGTAGATTTGAGAGGAAAGCGTCAGCTACTTCAGCAAGTGTCGGATTGCGCTCGGAGGTGTTTTCCACCAGGAAGTAGATAATAGCCTAGAAAAATGGGCGCTGTCAAATTACGTCAGAACGCATACTGTGCCTTGAGTCTTTGGGCTGATGGAGATACAATATAACTTTGCGGAATAATTATGGAGGTGACTGGAGTGTCCACTCGAGATACTCAGGCAATCCAAGGGCTGAAAAGTGCTATTGCTGAAGGCAAGAATTGGTATGTGGCTGTGCTTGAAGCCATTCGTCTCTGGAGTAGTTCTGAAGAGGACTATTACAGGCGACATTATCAGTATCTTGTTGACAACGAAGCTTTCGATTGGCTAGTTCTGGCGGAGAGGTTATGTGAAGAGCTCGATGGGCTTATTCCAGAAAAGGAGCGGGCAAATCTTCTCTTCTTCGGTATACCACCAGTAGAATTATCTAAAGACGAGTTTAAGAATATAATTGGTGACTTTAAATACCAGGCTCACCTCAACTATTTCTATGGCATTCTTGTGGAAAAATTTCTCATTTTGGCTGTAACTGAAGAGATACGAAAGAAAAAGAGAGTTTTAGGTTTGAACAACGATAACGGAGTAGTCGACGAGGTCTACCAACGCATTTATGGTGCCACTCAATTTGCCCTTTTAAAGCAGTTCAGAAAAGAGAGACATTATCCTCAGCTCAGGTCTATAAGCCTGAGCGAGCTTAATGAATTTACCTATTGGCTATTTAAATATCGTATAAAAATGCGTGATAAATCCTGCGTGGCTAGCGATACCAAAAAAGCCCTGACAAAATTGCATGAGATATTAGACCTCAAAACTAAGCCACTCCACTCTTCACATGAGTTAAATCCTGAATTCTAGTTTCTAAGCTTTAAACAAACTTCTTTGAAATGCAAAAGGCAAAAGTAAAAACGCAAAATGACAGAGCAAAAGTTAAAAAGTTGCATTTTGAGTTGTCATTTTGACCTTTGATTTTTAATTTTCTACATTGTTCAGGATTTCGTATTTACATATCAGTTGACGGTGAGCTCAGTTGAGATAATTCTTGGTGTAACCTTTTCAATTTATCTTCGAGCATAGCAAGCTTTTGTTTCTCTCTTTCAATAACCTGAGATGGCGCTTTGCTTAAAAAGGCGCTGTCTCTTAGCCTGGCTTCAAGTTGGGCGATTCTTCCTTTGATTTCCTCGCTTTCCTTTACCAGTCGTTGTTCTTCAGCAAGCCGGTCCACCATGCCTGCCAAAGGCAAAACTACCTCAGCCTCTTTCAACACCAAAACCAGGGCTTTATCTTTAGTGGGTTCCCTTTTCTGGCGACCGAGTATTGTTAAGGGCTGAACTTTAGCCAGTGTTTCTATTATATTCGCTTGTGTGATAAGACCCGAAAGAAGCTCATCAGCATAAACTTGGGCTTCAATCCATTTGCCTGATTCTACCTTATATTGAGCCCGAACGTTACGGATAGAGCGGATAATCTCTATTACGGAATCCATCACGCGCTCTGCTTCTGGAGCAAAGGCTTTATCGTCAGCGAGGGGATAAGGAGCTACCATTATGGAAGTCGGCATTTGGTCTTTGTCAGGTAGACGTTGCTTCAAACCTTGCCACAATTCCTCGGTAACGAAAGGCATGAAAGGATGCACAAGGCGTAGCGATTTTTCCAGTGTGTTGACCAGGAGGGGCAAAGGTGGAGGGGTTAATTGGCTACGAAGTCGCAGTTTAGCAATTTCAATATACCAATCACAGAACTTCGACCAGACAAAATCGTAAATCTGCTGCTCTGCTTCACCAAACTGGAAGGTTTCCATTAGCTCGGTGACACTTTTGATAAGGCGGTTTAACTGGCTATCAATCCATTGGTCTTCTATTCTCTGCGGTTGGAGCTCTATTGCCTGAGCTTCTAGCCTTTCAGCGTCCAGGCTCCGAAGGATAAATCTGGTGGCATTCCACAATTTATTGACAAAATTGCGGCTGGATTCCAATTTACTTTTGCCCAGATTTATATCATTCCCCGGTGAAGTCCCAGTAGTTAGAGCAAATCGGAGAGCATCAACACCATACTTGCTTATAGCTTCGGCAGGGTTTATAACATTCCCTCGCAATTTGCTCATTTTTTCTCTGCTTTCATCGCGAATCAGGCCATGGAGGTAAACAGTGTGGAAAGGTATCTCGCCAGTATCCTCCAGTCCCATCATAATCATCCTGGCGACCCAGAAGAAAAGGATGTCATAGCCAGTTTCCATTACCGAGCCGGGATAGAAATAACGGAGGTCATCTGTGTCCTCTGGCCAGCCCAGCGTAGAATGTGGCCATAGCGCTGAGCTAAACCAGGTGTCAAGGACATCAGGGTCCTGGATGATTTGTTTTGAACCACAATGAGTACAAGCTGAAGGTTCATCTACCGATACCGTCAACTTGCCACAGTCCTGACAATACCATACTGGGATGCGATGTCCCCACCATAGTTGTCGGCTGATACACCAATCCCTGATATTTTCCATCCAGTCAAAATATATCTTGGCGAAGTGTTCCGGAATTATAGTGACCCTGCCATCTTTAACAGCCTCGATGGCAGCTTTAGCTAAGGACTGTGTTTGGACAAACCATTGCAGGCTAACTTTGGGTTCGATCATTGTCTGGCAACGACCACAGTGTCCTACCGAATGAGAGTAGGGCTCGATTTTCTCCAAAAGTTTTTTGTCTTTTAGGTCAGCTAACACCCTATCTCGGCAGGCAAACCTTTCCAATCCTTGATACGGCCCGGCGTTCTCGTTCATAGTAGCATCGGGGTTCATGATATTTACCAGTGGCAAATTATGTCTCTGGGCTACTTCGAAGTCTGTGGGGTCATGGGCTGGAGTTATCTTCAATGCTCCGGTGCCGAAAGAAGTATCAACAGCATCATCAGCGATCACGGAGATTTCCTTATCGATAATAGGGAGGGTGACACTCTTGCCTATGAAATTCTTGTAGCGCTCATCTTCGGGATTTACCGCCACAGCCGTGTCGCCGAGGAAAGTTTCCGGTCGGGTAGTAGCTACGGTGACGAAACCCTCGCTTTCAGTTAGAGGATAGCGAATATAATAAAGGTGTCCGACAATATCTTTATGTTCTACCTCGAGGTCGGAGAGGGCAGTCTGGCAGCGGGGACACCAGTTTATCATCCGCTCTCCACGATAGATTAACCCCTTGTTGTACAAACGGACAAAAGCGGTACGGACTGCTTTACTCGGACCTTCATCCAGGGTGAACCTCTCCCTTGTCCAATCACAGGAGGCTCCCAGGAGTTGATGTTGACGCCTGATAGTCCGCCGGCTCTTATTAGTCCATTCCCAGGTCAACTCAGTGAATTTTTCTCTACCTATCTCATCCTTAGTTTGCCCTTGTTCAGCCAGTTGCCGCTCCACAATCACTTGCGTGGCAATGCCGGCATGGTCGGTCCCCGGTAACCACAGGGCAGGCTCCTCCTTCATTCTGTGCCACCTGACCATAATATCCTCCAGTGTCGCGGTCAAAGCATGCCCCAGGTGCAGTTCACCGGTAACATTGGTAGGCGGCATGATAATGACAAAGGGCTTCTTCTTGGGGTCTATATTAGGGGTAAAATAGCCCTGCTTGAGCCAGAAATCGTACCATTTCTTTTCTATCTTGCCTGGCTCATAGGCTTTAGGTAGTTCGGCTTTTGTTTGCGCTGTTTCTGCCATGGATTCCCTTCCAATTATGTCCTAACTTCACTGCCGTTCCCGCTTCACTATCATTCCTGCTTTACTGTCATTCCCGCGAAAGCGGGAATCCATACGATAGCTCAAACAAGGTCATAATACAAATCACGCCACTGAGGATTATTCTTTTCGATAAGCTCTATTTTCCAGCAGCGTCGCCACTTCTTGATTCGTTTTTCCCTAGTGATAGCACTCAGGACGTCTGTGGTTTCTTCAAAATACACTAATTTGTTAGTTCTATATTTTTTAGTAAACCCTTCGATTTGGTTATTCTTGTGTTCATAAACCCTTCTAATGAGGTTATTGGTAATACCAGTGTAGAGAGTACTGTTCCTCGCATTGGTCAGGATGTAAACGTAATATGAACTCACTTCTGCTATTAGACCCCTGCTTTCGCAGGGGTGACACTAACAGTATAAGTTTGGCTTTTTATTACTAGGGCCCTATTAGCTTCGATAATCAAGCATAGAGCTTCCTTAAGCTTTTCTCTCACCTCTTTCAAAGTTTTCCCCTGTGTGTTTACGCCTGGAAGCTCTTCTACATAACCGATGTACCAGTTGCCCCTCTTTTCAATAACGCTGGTGAACTCCCGTTGCATTTCTTCTCCCAATATGCCTTATTATTTTAAGCTATTTTGAGGCGGTAGCGCTTCATTGGTTCAGTGACTTCGATTATGAGCTTATCTCCTGGTTTGAGCTCAGGATGTGCTCTAAACCATTTCTCCAGGTTTCTTCGGATCGCTACCTTATTTTGAACCCGATTCACCCAGCGACAGTTAGTTCTGATAGTCTTGCCGTCTAGCACCAAATCAAACTCTATTCTTGGCGGAGGGAAAATGCCCTTATCTCTCTTTTCGATGTGGATATGGTGCCCATTCAACTCTTCCTTAGTCAGGACACGCGCTGCTTTTTGTGTCGGTGGAATTAGCCTCACCACCCTACCCAGTATCCTCTCCGCTGCCTCTCTCTTGGTTAGTAGGGGCAGGCTTTCTACCTTGCCATCGCGGTCAATCAGGGTGACTTTGTTGGTGTCGCTGCCGAAGGTGCTAGTTGGGTCGGTAATATCATTAGCTACAATAAAGTCAAGTCCCTTCTGCTTTAGCTTTTGCTTAGCGTTTTCCACCAAGTTGCTGCTCTCAGCGGCGAAGCCTACTTTAATGAAATTTCCTTTGACACTGCCTAAGATATCCGGGGTGCATTCCAGCTCTAAGGTTAACCCTGCCTCTCCTTTTTTAATTTTATCTTTAGCTGCCTTTGTCGGACGGTAATCAGCTACGGCGGCTGCCATGACCAGAGCGTCAGCTTGGGGAGTTACATTCTCTACTGCTTGACGCATTTCCTGAGCAGTGTTGACTTTGACCACGTCAACGCTTGCGGGCTCGGGTAACGAGGTAGGTGTCGTAATCAATGTTACTTTAGCTCCCCGGTCACGGGCTGTTTCAGCCAGAGCATAGCCCATTTTCCCTGAGGAGCGGTTGCTGATGTAGCGAACCGGGTCGATAGGCTCTTGGGTGCCGCCTGCGGTAACCACGATATGTTTGCCAGCCAGGTCTCTATCCCTCCCCAGTACCTGGCGGATGCTGCCTATAATATCATTAGTATCGGCGAGTCGCCCCGGACCTTCTTTACCCGAGGCTAACCAGCCCGTGGCGGGAGCAATAATCACAAAGTCGCGAGCTTTAAGCTTAGACAAGTTATCCTGGGTGACTGGATTATTATACATATTGGTTTCCATAGCTGGGGCAATAAGCACCGGCGCCTTGGTAGCCAGAACCGTGCAGCATAGCATGTCGTCAGCAATGCCAGCAGCTAGCTTGGCAATAATATTAGCTGTAGCCGGGGCAATAACTACTATATCAGCAGCTTGCGCCAGAGAGACATGCCCAATGCTGAATTCAGAAGCTAAATCAAACATTTCGGTAACTACGGGTCTACCTGTAATGGCCCGGAGGGTAACAGGTGATATGAACTCGATGGCTTCTTTAGTCATAATTACATTCACCTTCGCCCCTGCCTGAGTTAACTGGCTGGCAATCTCTGCTGCTTTGTAGGCAGCAATGCTCCCTGTTATCCCTAAAACTATGGTTTTGTTGCTAAGCATTACTGTTCCTTGTTCATTTCATAAATGAGGCGCAGTCCAATTAAGGTTAAATCGGGATTTATTACGTCTATGGCTGCTATCTCTTCGGCAAAAGGATAAGCCTGGCCGCCGGTAGCTATCACCTTTGCTTTGCTTCCCAATTCCTGTTGTATTCGACGAAGCATGCCTTCAATAAGCTCAATGTAACCAAATATTATACCTGATTGCATAGCCGAGATAGTATTTCTGCCGATGACTTGCTTGGGGCGGACTAGTTCTATTCGAGGGAGCGCAGCAGTACGAGTGAATAAAGCTTCAGTAGCTATGACAATGCCCGGGGCAATAGCCCCGCCGAGATAATCACCCTCCTTTGAAACAACGTCGAAAGTGGTAGCAGTGCCAAGGTCAATAATTATTAAAGGTTTTCCGTAGAGGTTCTGGGCAGCCACGGCGTTGACCACGCGGTCAGGACCAACCTCGCGAGGATTATCCAGGCGGATATGCATGCCTGTCTTGACACCGGCTTCGACCACTAAGGGTTTGGTATCTAAATATTTCCTACACAGTTCCACGAATGTATACAGCAGCGGTGGCACGACACCGCATAATGCTACTCCGGTAATCTTTGAAGGCAAGAACTTTTTTCGCTCCATAAGGTTGAGCACCACTCCACCATACTCGTCTGAAGTGCGATGAATGCCGGTAGCTAAATTCCAGGTAGATTTTAGCCTATCGCCATCAAATATACCCAGCTTAATGTTGGTGTTCCCGATATCAATTGCTAATAACATAGCTGCTTAGCTTTACCTTTATTCTCCTGGCATTATGGGCTGAGTATAGCACTACTAGCTAATCCGTACTACTAGCGAAGCTCCGGGTTAAAAAGCCGGACATTAGCTAGAAGTATGCTTTTCGCCACCCCCTCCTTGCAAGTCTTGTAACTTCTTGACCATCGCCTGCCAATGTGTACCCTGCCAGTAGATGCGATGGCAGGCGGGGCATTTCGTATATTGAGTTTGAGTTTCAAAAACGTGAGCGGGGACCAGGTTTTGCACCTCTTCTTTATCCCGAGCTATTAATGCTTGATTACATTCTAGGCAAAGCGAGAAAGGTTTGAAATGATAATTTAAATTAAACGTTTTCACTACTTCTTGCACCTGGAGTTCAGGGTCATCCTGTTTAATGAGTATAGTTTTGAGTTTGCCATTTGTGACCAGGCGTCTTTTCATAAATTGAGTATCTTTAGTCAAAATCACCCTATCCTCACTAAGAGCTGTTTTAATCATTTGACCATCGTCTTTTTGCTTAAACAGCAGAGTATCATAGCCAATCAGCCTTAACCATCGAGCCAGTTTGCCAACGTTGTTATCTGCAATAAATTTAACTTCCATAGCTTGTCCAGAACAAAGGTAACTGATTCGGCTGGACGGCTTAGAGGCCTCGCCGATGGCGGATGTAAAAATATGCCCACGAATAACAAATTTTATCTATTTTAGCATTAATTCCGTGGCCGAAGTAGCTATTACCACTTAACCCCTTAGACCGTTCATATCGAATCTGCGTGATTCAAATTATTGACAGAAGACGGATTTTTCCGTATCCTTTGGCTGCAAAAATCTTTAAGGAGGTTAGGGAATGCCAGTTAATATGATTGTCTGCTGCAAGCAAGTAGCTGATCCTGAGGTGCCACCGGCGGTGTTTAAGGTGGTAAACGATAAAATGACCTTGCCGCCAGACGTAAAACCTGTAATCGGTCAATACGAGGAATTCGCCTTGGAAGCTGCCCTCAAAATCAAGGATACCGCGGGAGGCAAAATTACCGCGCTCAGCTCAGGTAATAACTTCGTTCGTGATGTGATTAAGAAAGCGTTAGCTGTGGGGGGCGATGAACTCATTCTTCTGGAAGATGAAGCTTTTGAGGGGGGCGATAGCTGGTCAACTGCCAATGCCTTGGCTATGGCAATAAAGAAAATAGGGGAATATGACATTATTTTCTGCGGTAGGCAATCCTCTGACTGGGATGCCGGGCAAGTGGGTCTAGGCATTGCTGAGATTTTAGGAATCCCGGCTGTAACTTTAGCTCGTAAGGTAGAGGTCACCGATGGAAAAGCGAGGGTTGAGCGAGTTATTCCCGACGGCTATCAGGTTGTTGAAGTGACGCTTCCCGCCCTAATTATAGTAACCAGCGGGTTAGGAGCACTTCGGTATGCCACCTTGAAAGGAATCATGGCAGCGGCTAAAAAACAACCTGTCATTTGGAAACCAGCCGATATTGGGCTTGAGCCTTCACAAGTTGGCGCTGCTGGAAGGCGTAGCAAGTTAGATAAACTCTTCCAGCCAGTCAAGGAAGCCAAATGTGAAATAATCGAAGGAGAGACGCCCGCGGAGGCTGGTGCTAATCTAGCCGTAAGGCTCAAGGAAGCCAAATTGCTTTAAGGTTAAGGAGGAAATAATGGCTGAATACAAAGGTATATTAGTTTTTGGTGAGCTAACAGACGGGAAGTTAGCCTCCATTACCACTGAGTTGCTAGGATGTGGTAGGAAGCTTACTGATGACCTGAAGGAAGACTTATCTTGCCTGCTGGCCAGCGATACAGTTGGCGGGGCTTCTAAAGAAGCAATTGCCTTCGGGGCAGACAAGGTTTATGCTGTAGAACACCCCGCCCTCAAGGAATATCAAGCAGATTCCTATATGCAAGCCGCGGAAAAATTGGTCAAAGAAATTTCGCCTCGGACAATACTTATAGGGCAAACTTCTATGGGTAGAGACTTGGCTCCTCGCCTTGCCTTCAAACTAGGTGCCAGCCTGACAACAGATTGTCTCGACTTAAGCATAGACCCGGAGACGAAGCTGCTGACGCAAACGCGGCCTGTTTATGGCGGCAATGCTCAAGCTATATTCACCAGCGAGCTTATGCCTCAGATGGTTACTGTTAGGTCCAAGGCAATGTCACCGTTGGAGCGTGATGACTCAAGGAAAGGAGAGGTCATGCCCACTAAGATTGACATGGATGCGTCGAAAGTAAGGACAAAGATATTAGAAACTATTAAGGAAGAGGCGGTCGGCATTAAGCTTGAGGATGCCCCTGTGATTGTTTGTGGAGGCAGGGGGGTGGGTGGTCCTGAGCCCTTCCAAACTACATTGAAAGCGCTAGCTGATTTACTGCATGGTGCGGTAGGTGCCTCACGTCCTCCTGCTGATAACGGTTGGGTGCCAGAGGCAGCGCATATCGGCCTTACTGGAAAAATTGTTGCCCCTGATATCTATATTGCTATAGCTGTTTCAGGTGCCAGCCAGCACACAGCTGGATGTTCAGGTTCCAAGCACATCATAGCCATCAATAAGGACCCTGAGGCGAATATATTCCGGGAGGCGGAATTTGGAGTGGTGGGTAAATATGAAGAAGTGGTGCCAGCCTTAACTAACAAGCTAAAGGAGTTATTAGCTGGCTAAAAGAACGTAGAAAAATAGCTAAAAATTCTTGAGAAACCCAACTTAGTCGGCTGGGTTTCTATTTCCGCAATACGAAGTCCACTAAAGGGTGGCACAAGAACCTACTGAGACTAAACTTCTATATTGGTTCAGTCGTTTTTAGGTAAATCGATGTTAGAAAATGTTACAATCATCCTCAATTGTTATCAAATCCTTGCCTGCGCTATCGTTCTGGCTCTAGCTCCTTGTTCACTCCGTCTTAGTTCTGTGACTTGGTTCACACGTCCTATTTATTTCTTGACGCTGTTCACTTCCTCTCGCATGGCTCCGATATTATCGGGGCTTCCTGAAGTTTAGCCTGTCGCTTAGCCCGTAATGCCTATGGGTTCTGCAGGTAGTAATCAACTGGGCGCAGGTATTCGAGAGAAGAGGGCTGTCGTTCTTTACTGCAGTACCTCATTTACTATGGTAAGAGGTCTCTCACCATTTAGAGGTCTTCAACTTCGGTATTGTCAAAGGCTTACACTCTTACACTACAATGGTAGCGATCAATTCCTCCATACAAAAAAAGGATCAATCCTATCCTGCCGGTGATAATATCAAGGCTATAAAAACTATTAAGAGCCAAGCCACCCTGGAAATAGTTTATTTGAAACCTAGGGAGGAGGAATCGTGAATGGTTATTAAGCCCGAAGTAGTTAGAGAAATGAAATACCACAGCAAAAGCTATATCTGCGTACAAGCCTTTTACCTGAAGCGAAGCAAGGAAACGGTATTTCGGGTTGACAGGATACTGAAGATTCGTGGTGGATGAATGAGACCAGACCGGATTGCATTAAAAGATGTATAGTTGCCCCTTAACTCTATAGTATAGCTGGGACGCTCTATAAAAAGATAGGTTGAAAGTGGGGGGGGGGGTGATATACTATAGATTACAAGACGCAATTTTTAGAAAAACTAAATTGTTATGGGTTGGCGCAACATACGATACAACCCACAATTTTAGCAAAATGAACTATTGCATGCACATGGTAACCACTGTCTTTTCCCGTTTTCATGCCCAAACAACGCCGCGAGGAAGGGGGATGGTGGTCCTCCTTGCCATCATCCTCCTCTTCGCTATCGCCACCGGTGAAGGCGTTCTGTATCGTGTGGGCTATTTCCTGACGCTGGTTATAGTCGGTAGCTATGCTTGTGTCCGGATGAACCTGTTTCGTCTGGATATGCGGATGCAAAACAAATCCTATGTAGTGCAAGTAGGGGACATGCTGAAAGGGTATGTTCATGTGCGCAATAACTCCCCTCTGCCAACTGGCTGGGTGGAAATCGTGCAAATGAGTAACATGCCCGGTAATGTCTCGGGCATAGCCACCACGATTGCCGCTTGGGGGCAGAAGTGGTTGGAAACGCATACATTCTGTCATGTCCGTGGTGTTTACACCATAGGTGCGCTAATGGCACGTACCAGCGACCCCTTGGGTCTATTTCGAGTGCAGGTAATACAAGGCAATCCCATCAAAGTGGTGGTACAGCCACCTGTCGTCGCGTTGCCCTATTTCCGCCTTCCGGTGGCGGAGCGGTCGGGGGAGGAAACCGTACGGCATCGCTCTCAAACTCGCACTCCTCATGTATCTACAATTCGAGAATACATTCATGGCGATAGCCTGAGTCAAATCCACTGGCTATCCACTGCCAAGAGTGGTCAACTCATGTCCAAGGAGTTTGACTCTGGGGGGGGTGGTGACGTGTGGATTGTTCTAGACCTAGAGCGGAAAATTCACCGCAGTCAAGGGACGGAGAGAACGGATGAATATGCTGTCGCTATTGCCACATCACTGGCTCATCTTGTTTTGACAGAGGAGCACTCGGTAGGATTGATAGCGTATGGCGACCATGAATATCTGCTGCCATTGAAGGGTGGCACTAAGCAGATGTCCAGAGTACTGGAGACGCTGACCTTGTCTAAGACTGAAGGGGATAACACCTTGTCTGAGGTGCTTATGAAAAACGCGGGACAGTTTGGCAGGTCGGCCTCCCTTCTTGTCGTTACTTCCTCTACTGCCACCGAGTGGATATCGGTACTCCGGGACCTGAGCTACCGTGGTCTTAGTATTGTGGTAGTATTGGTCGATCCTACGAGCTTCGGAGGGAAACAATCCCTTGATGAAATTGTAATGGAGCTTGTAGGTATTGGAATTCCTGTGTACGTAGTATATAGAGGAGATCCGCTTCCTTACGCACTTTCTCAACCGATAAACCCAGATGACCTGCGTATCTTTAAGCAGTATAGTAAGACTGAGTAGATACTAGCTTCAAAAATATAAGAGGATGTATATATGCCGCCAGAAATGAGAACAGCAAGTAGGGGCATATGTTGCGCACTGAGGCGGCTCAACAAGGGCGTATATTGGGCGATGGGGCGCATCAAGAGCCTTCTGTGGCAAATGCTGAAGGGCCCTTCGGAAGGGTGGGTAACCTTTATACTTCTACTGCTCTCCGTGATTCTGGCAGTCTGGTCCGTGGGGAGCGTGCAGTGGGTCCCAACACCGGGATTGTACTGGTTGGCACTCTTTGGCGTGGTGCTGGGCCTTTTGCTGGCCAAGGTGCGCTTCAACGGGTGGTTGCTAGCCATCAGCGGCCTGCTCCTTGGCATTTATCTTAGCTTCTATCAACTTACCAGCCTGGTTGAAGGTGCTACTAGCCTTGACCGGTATGCAGAAGTCGGAAACCGTCTCTTCATATGGGGCCAGGCCTTCGTGAGCGGTAACGTGAGCCCTGACACATTGCCCTTTAGCTTTTTTCTTCTGTTTGCCTCGTGGCTAGCGGGGTTCATCTGTTCCTGGTCATTTTTCCGCAGGCACAACATATGGGGCGCAGTGCTTCCCAGCGGAATTCTCATAGTTATCAACCTCACAAACCTTCTACCTGGAGCGCAGAGGCTTCCGCTGTATCTGTACCTGTTTGTAGTTTGTCTTTTAGTGGCGCGTCTGTTCGTTCTGGAGCGCGAACAAGACTGGGACAACAGAAGCGTCAAGCGCTTTCCACCTGATTTACGGCTCCTGCCTAATGCCTTCAGATTCGCGCTGGTGGTTGTGATAGTTACTTGTTTACTCCCCACGACGTCAGTAAAGGTTGCTCCAGTCGCAGCAGTATGGGACAGAGTCAGCTCGCCAGTGAGAGTTATAGGGGAAGAGTTTGCTAGATCCGTTGGTGGGGTGCCCGCTAAAGAGACAAACTCGGGCCATTCCTTCGGGCCTACCCAGCCTTTCGGAGGGAGCACAACCGTGGGAGAGGAGTCTGTTCTAATAGTAGAAGCTCCTTTCCCCATCTATTTGCGTGCCAGGAGCTATGATGTGTATACACACAAAGGATGGGAGACCGGCGATACACAGATGGTGTCTCCCGAATTGGCCCCTGAACAAGGGTTGGACGAAGAGTTCCAGAAGTCGCAGGAGGTCGAGGTGAGTGTAACGGCGCTATTCTCGTTGGAAGCAGGGGAACCAGTATATCTGGGCGGCCATCCCGTCGACATGTCAATTGATTATCAGCTAGAAGTGCCGCAACCTGCTGGTTACCGGATATCACTTGCGGGAAGCGAAGCAGAACTAGCTGTGGAAGCGGAAAGCCTCCCACTTGACCTGCGAGAGGCGGTTTGGCGGCTACGGGAAATGAACTCTGCCTCTCACGATGCACTAACAGAGTCGGACATCAGATTCGCTCTGCCTGAGGATGTGTGGGTGGTTTCCTGGGAATATGGCATAGAAGGAATCGAGACGTTTACCGTGGAGCGGCATGTCCAAATCCCGGCGGATACGGTTTTGGTGCGCACTACCGGTCCGGTTTCCGCTGGGGACTCATACCGGGCTACTGTTAGTGTGTCGACAGCAACTGAAAGCGATTTGTTGGCAGCAGGTACCGGGTACCCTGGTTGGATCCTGGACAGATACCTGCAGCTTCCCGACACTTTGCCCTCGCGCGTTGTAGACCTTGCACAGGAATTGACCAGGGATATTGAAACCCCATACGAGAAGGCCGTAGCGATTCGCGACTATCTTCGCACCCTGGAGTATACGCTCGATATAGAAGCACCCCCTGACGGCACCGACGGCGTTGATTACTTCCTTTTTGAACTGGAAAAGGGATACTGCCAGTACTTTGCCTCTGCTATGATCGTGTTATTACGCGTCTCCGGAGTACCATCTCGCATGGTAGCAGGGTATGGTCCAGGCGAACCGATGGAGCAGTACGGGCCTGGGGATATGATGGGTCATCCGTCCCGTGCATGGCAAGACTTGCAGGGTATGTTCGCCGTACGGAATAGCCACAGCTGGACCGAGGTGTTTTTCCCGGGGTATGGCTGGATATCCTTTGAGCCCACCCCTGTCCACCCTCTCATTGCTCGGCGAGAATTCGGTTTTCCGCCACAAGATGCAGAGGGTACTGGTGACTCTACGGTCAAGCCAGATGGTGAGGGTACTAGTGACTCTACGGTCAAGCCAGATGGTATGGAGACGGGCAGTCCTTGGAATGTTCGGCTACTGGGAATATCTCTGGGGTTGGCATTGTTTGGTGTCATCATATGGCTGGGGTGGAGACGCCTACTGGGACAGGTGTCAGAGCCGCGAGTAGCATATGCCAGAATAGGCTACCTCGCCGCATTAAGTGGGGTGGGGCCGAGAGAGAACTTGACACCTCAAGAATACGGCCATAGATTGGCAGCTGCGGTGCCCGAGATGTCAGCAGCCCTGGACAAATTAGTATATATCTATGTGCGTGTATCCTATAGTAAGCATAATTTGAACAGCGAGGACAGATCCAACATCGCAAAGGCATGGCCACAGGTGCGCAACCATCTGCTACGGCGCGCCCTGCATAGTGCCTTACCGTTCAAATTTTACTCGAAACGGTCAGAATCCTGAACAACTTGTTGTATGAGTCGCATCTGACTCAGGCCGCTGATCTACCCCCCTGAATTCCCTCTTGACATCACCGGTGCCTACTGCCATAAGCGCTGGCGAAATCATCAGTTCCTTTAGCCTTTTTGTAGTCGAGAGGTCATGCCTGGCATGCATAAAATAAGTAGCAATGGCATAGAGTCTACTCAAGTTCAGTGCGAATCTGTTCTCCTTGAGGTCTCATGAGAATGGACAGTTAAATCTGAGAAGACCAAGCTCTACAACAGAGTCCCGAAATAGTATTTTCCCTTCTCTGAGAAGAAGCCAACGAAGAGGTAGAAAGTGCAGCCACAACATTTACAGATGATGTGAAGTAAAACACTTTCTACTTTACTATACGGGGTGTAAAAACACCTTTCTCTTTTTTCTGCGTTCAAAACCCGGAGTTTGGGCATATTGGAGGCATCGATTAATGCCCTTGGCATCCCTTGTCCTATGCCGGAGGCTTGCCAAACCAGGCAATAAAATAGTCCTCCTACAATTTCATGTTCCTGCCACCTACCAGCCTGAGCATGTCTACCTTTACCTCATCCACGCCCCCTCCAAAGGATAAAACCTTAACTAGTACCTTTCTTTAGTTGGCAATCATATCTATATAGCCCGTCTTCTATATGTAAAACATCTTTACCCTGGAGAAATATCAGTCCAATGTTATACTACCCACGTTGTGTTAGTCTCAACCGTGAGCTACCCAACCGGTGGCTCGAGCACCAGGAACTGCTACATGCTCTACCACGTCTTCAACAATTTGGCACCCATCCATACCCTTCATACGAACTGCGAGAGCTGCAATCACACGATGCCCCATCACCACCACCGCCAGCTCCTTCACATCGTCTGGTATGACATAGTCCCGCTTTCTCAGTAACGCGAGCGCCTGAGAAGAGCGGAACAGATCCAGGGATGCCCGAGGTGAGGCACCCAGGATCACGTTGTCGTGTTTTCGTGTGGCATAGACCAGCGCAACTATATAGCGCTGAATTTGCTCGTGTACGAAGACCCCTTTAACCACTTCCTGTGCTTCCCTCACCTCATCTGCACTGACAACAATACCAAGGCTCTCAATTGGATGTTGTATGCGCTGGCTATTTATGATGGACATCTCGTCATCGAAGGAGGGGTAGCCCAGCTGTATTCGCATCATAAACCGGTCCAGCTGTGCCTCCGGCAAAGGGAAAACGCCTTCGTGCTCGATGGGATTCTCGGTAGCAATTAGCATGAAGGGGCGAGCGATATTATGTGTTATCCCGTCCACCGTAACCTGTCGCTCCGCTAGTGCTTCCAGAAGAGCTGACTGGGTCTTGGGAGTAGCGCGGTTGATCTCGTCTGCCAGCACGATTTGCGCCAGGATAGGGCCTGGGCGGAACACGAACTCACTGGTCTGCTGATTAAAAACAGACACGCCGGTGATGTCGCTGGGAAGCATATCTGGTGTGAGCTGTATCCGCTTAAAAACGCAGTCTATCGACTGCGCCAGGCTTTTGGCCAGCATGGTCTTGCCCACTCCTGGTGCGTCCTTTATGAGGATGTGCCCTTGACTTAGAAGTGCCGCGACTGCCAGCTCTACTGCCCAGCCTTTGCCAACGATGACTTTCTCTACGTTGTCAATGATTCTCTTGGCGATATCCTGTGCCTGAGGTTGCTCCATGTGAGACCTCCGTTGTTCCTCTTATAACTTGATATTCTCCGTCACTCCGGCCATGGCATCTGTGGCCAGATGCCTGCGTTCCCATATTATGCCATAGCTCATTCAGGATATCCAAACGAATTAGTCAAAATGGCAAAGTGGGAGAAGGTGCATAAGCAAGTGTCATGTTTTAACCTAAAGTGTGGAATATATGCAATTTCTACAGCCATTTCCGTCCCTAAGTGGGAACAACAAATTTGATCTAGGACTTTTTAGATAGCCTGTTATCAACACCGTAACTTTCGTCCATCTGCTTTATGTAGAAGAAGTTGATATATGAAGCCTTTATTGGTCTGTCTGCCAAATAAGAGTCCAATGAATCGTGGTATTAAGTCCATCTTCTGAATACGTATCTCTCATAGAACCATAAGCTTGTGGTCTTGTCCGTGGGTACAGAAACAGATTTGAACTTGTATCTCAGAGTGTGATGGAAAAGGGGTCTATTGTATATTTAGGCTTGTATGAATTAGCTGGTTTCTTCACCGGCAAATCTACTAGTTTGGGCGGAAAAACTTTTATACTAATAATGGCGCAAACTGGGAGGTTTGTTCTTTGGTAAGGTCGAAAATCAATGTTGGGATTCATAGTACACACGCAGTCCTTCTTCTATCTACTACATTAGGGCATAAACTTATAATTGTCAGTCTAGGCTGAAATGTTCAAGCTCAGTGATGTAGCCTCCAGGCGCTCTCAGTCGCCCTTGCCCGCCTTCTTCTTGTCAGCGATGACTTTCTGAATGACGTGAGCTGGCACCTCTTCATAATGGTCAAACTCCATCACAAAGCTACCGCGCCCTTGTGTCATTGACCTTAAATCTATGGCATAACGAGTCAGTTCTGCATAGGGTGCCTGGGCTTCAATGACATTGATGCCATCACTGGGACTCATCCCAAGCACGCGTCCCCTCTTAGTATTAAGATCGCTAGCAATATCCCCAGTATACATCTCAGGCACGGTTATAGTAAGATTCATTATAGGCTCAAGCAATACCGGCTGTCCCTGAGATAATCCCTTTTTTAAGGCCTGTGCTCCCGCAATCTTAAAAGCAATGTCCGAAGAATCTACCGCATGGAAGCTGCCATCGTAAAGGGTTACCTTCACGT
>JBAUEM010000045.1:0-2172 GCA_049678605.1 Dehalococcoidia bacterium | reverse complement strand
TCTTTAAAATTTTTGACTTTTTAATCATAGAAGGTGGAAATTTTTCTTTTAGATAAGGGATTAGATTTTCTTCTATCAGTCTTTTCATCTCATGGGGGACACCGGGAAAAGAACATATGATTTTGTTATCTTTTTCTAAAATCATAGCCGGGGCAGTGCCATATTGATTGATGATTACTTTGGCTCCTTCCGGAAGGTAGACTTGCTTGAGATTGCACGGAGAAATTGTTTTATTAATTTTTTTGAAAAATTTTTTTAAATTTTCTTCAGCTTCCGGATATTTTATCAGTTTAAGATTTAAAGCTCGGGCAATGGTTTGGTAGGTAATATCATCTTCCGTAGGTCCCAGACCACCGGTGGTAATTATTAGGTTAGAACGTTGAAAAGCGAGTTTTAAAGTGGATAATAAAGATTCAGGATTATCACTAACTACCGAAATATTCTCTAAATCAATGCCTAATTCAACTAATTTTTTAGCAATAAAATTAGAGTTGGTATCTGAGATTTGTCCTCTTAATATTTCACTACCTATGCTTATAATTTCTGCTTTCATTTTTTTATTTACTTCTCCTTAATTAACTGTCTATGTCTTCTTGTCCAACACGGTAACGCCGTTTTGCTAAAAGAAGACACGGCACGCCGTGCCTCTACTAAACGTTATTAGCTATTTACTACTTTTTATTATATGGCTATTTCCCAAAAAGCCAAAAATCTTTTCAACAGATTATATCTCGTATTGCGTATCGCGTTGGAAATAAGATTGATTATAATTATATTGTAGGGGCACAATGAATTGTGCCCCTTACTATTTTGTTTACTTTTTGGGTTGTAATCATTATATCTTTAAAATTAAAAGAAGGAAAGAAAAAATTAAAACAAGTGTAAGAGTGATTAAAGTTTAATTCCATCTATCGTACAAGAGGTGAGGTTATTTCTAATTTGATTTACAAAAATGTGAGCTTCTCGAACCGGTACGGGTAATCTATATTTAACTATACATTCTAAAATAATTTCTATAGAATTAGGCAGGTCAATTTTATGCCCGGGAGATACAAAAATAGGATTGACTTTTTTTCTTGTTCTTAATACCACTCCTAAAATTTCTTCACCTTCCTTCAATAGAGCATAGTCTCCTTTTCCCTCTTCGACTGAAGTATATTTTCCGCTTAATCTGGATTTAGCGCAGCCAATAGTAGGTTTGTCTAAAAATAATCCCAGGTGAGTGGCTATCCCCATTCTTCGGGGATGAGCTATACCATGACCATCGAAGAGGATAACATCAGGTGTAATTTTAATTTTTTTAAAGGCCTCAAGTAAACTTGGTCCTTCTCGAAAGGTAAGGAGTCCGGGAATGTAAGGGAAGTTTACCGGAGAAATAAAAGATTGCTTTTCAATTGTTTTTAAATTTGGAAATTCAAAAATTATTACTCCTGCTATCATCTTATTTTGATAATAGCTTACATCTGCCCCGGCTATTTTGTCGATTTTACTGAAAGATTTCTTTAGAGATATCTTAGATTTTAAATCTTTCTGAATTTTAATGGCTTCTTGAGGGGTAACTTCCCAGGAGTGTAAATTTAGATATTTCAAAATTAATTTATCCTCCAAATTATAGGTGGTGTCAAAACTTGTTTCACTTTATATTGTAATAAGGAATTTATTCTTTAGGCCACTGTTTTTTAGGAAAATAATTATAATTAAGGAAATGCTGGTTAATTACTGCATTTGGCCATTGACTGATTATTACCATTTTTTTCTTGGTTAGGAATCTGCGTATTTCAATATATTTGGTAAAGGTGATAAAATCTTTATAGCTTCCTGTAAATTTTTTAGGCCAGTCTTTAGCCAGGGGATGGTGAGGATTTTTTATGCTTTTACTTAACTCCTGGTATCTTTGAGCCATATTCTTTATTTTGATTTTTTTGCCAATTTTTTCAAATATTGCTTCTGGATGTAATTCCCCCCATCCCAAAGGTAGCGACCCGTGTTCACCCCATTGCACATTTATCCTGGCCCTTCGATTGCGAAGATTAGCATCTTTAACCGCTTCTTCTGTAGAGAGGATAGCCTTATGAAAATAAGTATATACTCCGGTTACTTCCCCTTTATTTTTATTAAATTCTATCCATACCACTTCATGATCGGAAGGGTCATTATCTCCGGGGTAGTCTA
>JBAUEM010000044.1:0-26094 GCA_049678605.1 Dehalococcoidia bacterium | reverse complement strand
CCGTAATCTTGGCCTTGTCCTGTTTCTGTCCCGATGATTCGTAAGAGTAGAGTTGGTTCGCTAAGGAGGAAAGTGGCAGCTGCATTTCCTCGAATTGAACTATGACTGGCGA
Organism: Dehalococcoidia bacterium; assembly: GCA_049678605.1. GTDB lineage: Bacteria > Chloroflexota > Dehalococcoidia > GIF9 > AB-539-J10 > RBG-13-51-36. Next base: position 25,982 of record JBAUEM010000044.1, on the reverse strand, counting down.
GGTTAGCCGAGAGTTGAAATCTTGCCACTTTCCTTTCACTTTATCCTGGTAATCACCCATCACCTCAACCTTCACGTCGTTAATGACGAACTCACCCAGATGCGACTGTACGGTGTCCGATGGTTGATATTTGACTGGCTTGACCGCGCAGTCTTCCAACAGCCGGAGAGGGGGGTTAGTGGTCTACAGAGGATGGAAGCAGGCAACGTAGTGGTCGTTGCTAACAAGCTCGAGCGGTGGCTCAAGTTCACGGCACTCTCGGCTGGCCCGAGAACACCTGGGGTTGAAAGTACAGCCGGGCGGTGGATTGGCTGGGCTGGGTACCTCACCATGAAGCACAATGCGACCGACCCTTCTCTTAGGATCAGGGACTGGCGTTGCCGCGACCAGCGACTGGGAATAGGGATGACGTGGTGCGTGAAATATCTCCTCCGGCCTTCCCATCTCCACCACCTTACCCAGGTACATCACAGCGATATAATCGCAGACACTTTCGGCAATCAGAAGCTCATGGGTGATGTAGAGATAAGTAAGGCCAAACTCTTTTTTAAGGTCTTTCAAAAGGTTGAGGATCTGTGCCTGGACAGAGACGTCCAGAGCAGAGGTCGGTTCGTCAAAGACGATAAACTCCGGTTTCGTAGCCAGGGCACGAGCGATGGCAATGCGCTGGCGCTGACCGCCACTAAATTGGTGGGGATAGCGCTCCATTTGCCCTGCGCTCAACCCAACCGTGCCCAACAGCTCCTTGACCGCCGTCTTCGACGCCTCTCCCGAAAGGACCCGGTGTATTCTCAACGGCTCAGCAACTGTATCCTTTATCTTCATGCGCGGGTCAAGGGAGGTAAAAGGGTCCTGATGCACAAGCTGGGCACGGCGGCGAAATGAGCGAACCCTGGCACCCAAAAATATCCCTAGGTCATTCTCCTTTAGAAGCGAGGCCAGCTTACCACTGTTCTTGCCCAGCGACTCCAACTGTTCTATCTCCGCCTTCACCTCATCGGGGATATCAAAATAAATATGGCCGCCGGTTGGTTTCAAGAGACGGACAACTGTCTTGGCCAGTGTCGTCTTGCCACAGCCCGATTCGCCGACGAGCCCCAGCCATTGCCCCCGCTGAATCGTCAGGCTGACGCCGTCAACCGCTTTGACCATTCCCACCGGTCTTCTTAAAACACCACCGACTATTGGGAAGTATTTCTTCAACCTTCTGATATCAACTAAGGCGTTCATAAACTAAACCATAGATTAGAAAAGATGACAGGCCACCATATGGTCCTTGGAGACCTCTTTTAGTTTGGCTTTGTCTTGCTGGCACATCGGCAGGGCGCTCGGGCACCGCGGGTGAAAGCGGCAACCCGGCGGTGGGTTCAACGCGTCAGCCAGTGCCCCGGGGATGGTCTGCAATTCCTTCCCCGGCATAGGAACGGCATCCAGTAGAGCCTTGGTATAAGGATGTGAGGGGTGGAGAAACATCTCTTCGACGCCGGCTACCTCGCATACCCTTCCGGCGTACATAACCGCTACCCGGTCGCAGATTTCAGCAGCCACTCCCAGGTTATGAGTAACAAAAAGAACAGAAGCCCCTCTGTCCACCTTGATGCGCCGGAAGAGTTCCAGCATCTGCGCTTGAATAGTGACATCAAGCGAGGTAGTCGGCTCATCGGCGAGGAGAAGCTCCGGAGAGCAGGCCAGTGCCATGGCGATGACCGCCCGCTGTTTCATTCCCCCCGAGAGTTCGTGGGGGTAATGAGCGGCCACACGGGCCGGGTCGGGGATTTCTACATCTTTCAGAATATCGACCGTGAGCAAGTTGGCCTCATCTCTTAGTCGCCAGAGAAGCCGCCTGAACAAGGGAAGGCGGCTCAAGAGGCGGGGCTCAACGGGATTAGATTCCTGGGCTATCTTATTGTAAAGCCTGTGCTGCCAGCGCCAGAAAGGCTTCCTCATTCCGGCGGCAAGACCCGTTCCGTCTTTGAGCAGGCTATCTACCCGCTGCTTTGCCCGGTGGCCCAGCTCCTGGCGCCGGTGGAGCAAGTAAACTTCGGAGATCTGGTCACCGATGGTAAAGACGGGGTTTAGGGCAACTCCCGGCTCCTGGAATACCATGGATATCTTGTTGCCACGAATGGCCCTCATCCTATCCTCTCTCAATTTCAGCAGCTCGAGTTCACGGCCGAGAGCCTTATCAAAGAATACGATGCTGCCCGATTCTATCCTGCCGGGGTAGGGGATGAGGCGCAGGATAGCCAGGGCGGTCATTGACTTTCCCGAACCGGTTTCACCCACTATCCCCAGCGTCTCTCCCTGCCTGATGTCCAGGTCCAGGTCATCGATGGCATAGACAATGCCCTCGTAAGTGTAGAATCTGACGGAGAGGTCTCTTATTCTAATAAGGTCTTTCATCTTAACGCCTGGCCAACCTCGGATCAAGAATATCCCTGAAGGCATCACCAAGAAGATTCCAGCCCAGCACGAAAAAGAGTATGAACAGGCCGGGAATGGTCACCGCGTACCAGTGCCTCAACGGGTCACCTGGTGGCCCTACGATCCAGTTACGGGCGAATGATGTCAGCTGCCCCCAGTCGGCGTAGCCTTCCGGGGCGCCCAGGCCGAGAAAGCTCAGTGCTGCCGCTGCCAGGACTACTGCCCCTATGTCCAGCGAAGCCATGATAAGTGTGGGGTAGATGGCGTTGGGCAGTGCATGGCGAATTATGATCCTCCCACTTGAGGCACCCAACCCACGGGAAGCCTCGATGTAGTCCTCCTCACGCACCTGGAGTATGTCGCCGCGGATGAGCCGCGCATAGGAAGGCCACGAGACCACGGTAAGAGCTATCATAACGCTCCTCAGGCTGGGCCCCATAATAGCGACGATTGCCATGGCCAGAATCAGGGCCGGGAAGGCCAGGAAGATATCGGTGATGCGCATGATAATCTCATCGAGAACCCCGCCGAAGTAGCCGGCCAGGCTGCCCAATACGATTCCTACGGCAACCACAATGCCAATTACCACCAGGCCCACGCGAAACGCAGAACGCGTGCCCCAGATAACTCCATAGAAGATATCGTACTGCCCCTGGGTGGTACCAAAGATGTGCTCCTCGCTGGGAGGCTGTGGTGTGGATGAGTAACCGTCACGGGGTATCATATAGTGGTCCCGGTGACCTTCCGGCGGCGGAGCAATGAGAGGAGCGAAGGTGGCGATGATGGCAAAGGCGACGATGATTATGATTCCCATGAGCGAAAGCGGGTTTCTGACCAGCTGCCGTGCTACAAATTTCCAGTCGGTCACTGCACTCCTCCTCCCAACCTGACTCGCGGGTCGACGCGGGTGTAGAGTATATCCACCACCAGGTTGACCAGCACAAACAGGACGGAATTAAAGAGCGCGAAGCCCAGCACTGACGCTATGTCCAGGTTAACCGCTGCCTGCCAGGCCCACCAGCCGATGCCCTTATAAGTGAAGATGGTCTCGGTAATGACGACCCCATTCGCTAGGCCGGCAAACAGGTAACCCGATACGGTTATCACAGGGATCAGTGCATTGCGGCGGGCGTGCTTATTGACTACCACCCTTTCAGCAAGCCCCTTGGCCCTGGCGGTGAGAACGTATCCCTTGCCCAGAGCCTCCAGCATGCTGGAGCGCATCAGCCTCATAATAAAGGCCACCTGGACTACCGAAAGGGTGACCACTGGCAAGATAAGGTGTCTTAACGCATCCAGAAGGACCGCCCCATTAAGATTGAGGATGGCGTCAATAGTGTTGATACGAGTGTAACGGATAAAATCAGCGGAGTGGATCACCAGATCCATCTGGATAGTCAGCCGGCCCGGCGGCAGGAAGCCGCGGAAGTAGCCGTAAAATACCATTAGCAGTATCAGCCCGAACCAAAAGGTCGGCAGCGACCATCCAAAGATGGCCATCACTCTTGTGCCATGGTCAACTGGCCTGTCCTTGTGGGCGGCGGCCTGAGTACCGAGGAAGATGCCGATCAGAATGATGAGTGGCGCGGTGACTATAGCCAGCTCCAGGGTAGCCGGCAGGAAATTCCAGATGGCATCCCATACAGACATCCCCACCACCACTGACCAGCCCAGATTACCCCTGAACACCTGGCCCAGCCAGGTGCCGTACTGAATGAAGAATGGCTCATCAAGACCATACTGCTCGATGACAGCCGGTAGGTCCGACATCTGCCTCGGGCTACTGACATAAAGAGTTGCACGTTCTATCGGGGAGAAGAACATAGTAATGGCGAAGATAAACAGGGTTATCCCCAAAAGGACCGGGATAAGAAGAAGCAGGCGCCGGATAATATAAGACCTTAGTTCCAAAGCAAAACTTTATACCATAGAGAGACCCCCGCTGGCAAGCGGGGGTCTCTGGACTTATCGCACTAGGCTCACCAGGAGCTCTGCAACGTCACTCCTCGCTTGGGGGTCCACAGACAAGTTGATTAAAGAAGAATGCATCAATGCTAAGCGAAGGCAAGTCTTTGTACACGTTGAGCTCAGTCTCAGCCTCAATATCGTCCATCTCGTCAAAGTAAGTCGCCGGTACATAGACAAGGTCGGCATCCCCGGCCAGGAGTGCTAGCTTTCGGCTAGTCCATTCCTCGACCACCTGGGTGATGACAAAGTCAAACGACACAGAGCCGCCCCAGTAGTTGTCGTTTTTCTCTACTTTGACCTGAATGCCCGGTTCCCACAGGTTTAGTTTCCAGGGTCCGGTACCACTGGACTGGTTGTAGAGTACGGTGTCGCCAACATCGTCGGGGACGTTATAGTCCATCCAGGTGGCTTCGGTGCCGTCCCAGCCTCCATTAGCGATGCAGAAGTCCTTATCGACAATCCCAGCCCATCCGCCGCACAGAATCTGGAGGAACGCCAACTCCCAGTGCGCACCACCATTCATGTGGAACACCACCGAATCGCCGTCAACCTCTACCGCGGCGTCTATATCCGCGAAGGTAACGTCAGCACTGCTGCCCGCATCTAGCAGCGGTCCGAAAATCATCCAGGTGGGTCCGCCGGTTCTGTCCATGACCATCCACCGCTCGAAAGTATATTCAACGTCTTCAGGGGTGAGGTCGTTTCCACTGTGGAACTTGACACCCTCGCGAATCTTGAAGCGGAATGTAAGATCTGCAGGGTTTAACTCCCATTCTGTAGCCAGAACGGGCGCAAACTCGTCCGACTTCTCGCCGTCAAAGTATAGGAGTGTGTCATAGATTAGACCCGTCTGCATAGCGCTACCTGTGTCGTAGATCCAGGCTGGATCAAGGGTCTTGATAGGGCCGATGGTCTGAAAGACAAAGGTACCAGGATTCTTGAATGGTATGTCTCCCCCATTGTTCGCCTTGGTCAAATCATGGACACGCCCCGCATAAGAAGACTCAACGGGGTTGTAATAGAAGCCACTTATATGGTTGGTGAAGTAGCGCCTCACTATCGGCTGGGCTAACGTGATGCCATAGGGATCATCGTAACAAAGCTCCTGTAGCTCACTGTACTTCGCTTGCGCTGCCACAGGATCGGTCTCCTCAAACGCCGCCTTGAGCTTGGCATCGAGTTCAGCATCGCCGTAGCCTATGTAGGCAGAGAAGGCACCGTGCGTGCTGTGCATAAAAGGAACGACGAAATTGTCGGCGTGGGGATAGTCGGGCAGCCAGCCTATCTGGAACATAGGCATATCCCTGGTGCCCCAGATTTTACCCAAGAAAGTGGGCCATGAGATGGGCTGGATGCTGACCTGGAATAAGGGATTGACCTTGAGCAGGTTCTCAGCCAGGATCTCGCAGGCGGTCTTACGCGGTATGTTACCGGAGTTGTAGAGCAGGGTGAATCTGAACCCCTTCTCCCAGACTTCGCCATCCCAGGCAGCCTTCAGGTGATACTCAGCCTTTGTCAGGTCAAGTCTATATATCGACGTACCAGGATCGAAGAACGGAAGACCCTCAACGACCGGCGAGCCCCTCTGCACGCCTTGTCCATCCAGACCATCGCGGATGTAGGTCTCAAAGTCAAAGGCATAGCAAAAGCCTTTGCGTACGTCTAAGTCAGTGAAGAAGTCCGGCGGGATGCCCTCGCCGTCAAGTTGACCACTGCCGATAAAGGGGGTGCATGCAGGTCCAGGTGGTTCTGGTTCAGCTGGAGTAGTACAGCCTGGTACTAAGACAAGAGACAGACATAACAAAGCAGCCAGGACTATCCAGCCGATTTTTGTAACTCTTCTATTCATTGTTAACCTCCTTTCTCTTTTACCTAACTTTTTTCTTTCCTTCATCCGCACCACCTCCACTAATTGTTGTTACTTAGATTCATTTAACACTATTTCGGTATTAAGTCGCCCTCCTTTCTATTATTCTACTTACTTTGTCTATCGCCGCCACAATCCACACTATAAGCTTTTTTTGCCATCCTCTTACACCCTTGTTGAATTCGCCGAAAGTCTAGTTCTCCAAACTCTCGTTCGATAGGCATCACCTCCCTTCCTTGGCTTTATTTTAGGTTTAAAAATATCATACTATCATACTTATGTTAAAATCCTGTTAACTAAGTCTATAAATCGTTCTCTCGAGATTTTTTCACAATTTCATCCGCATCGGCCAAAAAAACAGCGAACCGGGTTGAGAAAGGCCGAGCACTGGCTCTGATACAAATCCACAATAACAACCTCACAAACGCGAACAGCCCTCTTCTTAGGGTAGATACAGCGGTTGCGCTTACGCGCACGTAGCTTGAAATTCTATGATAACTTGCCTTCCGAAATTTGTCAATAGGACTGCCATCTGGCCACGCAGGTGTTACCCGGCAAAGTATCTCGGCAGATTCCTTTTGAATATGTGCTCCCTTCCGCCAGGGGAGGGAAAATTCGAAGAAATCTTGCGGTTAACTAGAATTAGTGTAGCATGGCCACATAGCTATTTATGGACGCCGAAGACCACGCTCCTCTATCTTGAGACCATACATAATCGCTGCGATGGTACCATCCTTACGCTAGACTACACAGAGGAAGTCTGTAATCTAGCGGACACGCGGGTTAAAGGTACATCAGGCTCAGAAATAACCTTGGCGTGACAGCACTGAGGGAACATCTTGCCGATGCATTTCGAGCTGGCTCGTACAAATCTACGTGGATGTCGGCTCTTAGCCCGATGTAATCCCGGAACCGAAATCAATATGGCGAAATTCGGTTGCGTCACCTCTTGTCGATTTGTTCATTTTGCCAGCGGTAACACCGGAGGCGAATGCAGAGGTACAATAGAGCCGCAGTGTGATTTGATAACCTTAATAAGCGACTTGACAATCTGAGCTCTTTGCCCTTCGGCGTCTTCTGAGCCAGATTACCAGAAGCGGAATTGAATTCACCCCTTAGCGCTCACAGCACCCATCAGAATCACAGGTCACAGACAGGTAGGAAGTGATTTGTGCCTTGACCATGCTATCAAAGTGGAGTAAATTCAATAGGGAAATTCTCCATAATAGCCATCGGATTACTAGCTTATGCCTACACTCTTGTTAGATAGAAACGGCATCAAAACCCTGATGAGGATGTCAGATGTTATCAATGTGGTGGAAGATGCTTTCAGGATGTGGGGGGAAGGCAGGGGAAGCATACCGGCCAAAACATATTTATCCGTTGAGCACGGTGATTTCAGGGCAATGCCTGCTGCCTTGCCGGGGTGTGCCGGCATGAAATGGGTGAACGTACACCCTCAAAATCCATCTCTTGGTTTACCTTCGGTTATGGCTATCCTGATTTACAGTGACCCGGAAACAGGATATCCGCTAGCAATAATGGATGCTACTGAAATCACGGCCTATAGAACCGGTGCGGCAGCGGCTATTGCCTCTAAGTATCTGGCCCGACCAGATTCGCATACCATTGGAATTATCGGTGCTGGCTTTCAAGCACACACGCAGATACTAGCTCATGCCGAGCTGTTCAGCCCTATCTCAATAAACGTTTTTGATGTGTCCAAAACTGCAGTGGATAGACTAATGGATTCCTTCTCACAGTTCTCGATTAGAAATTGTTCCATTCAAGAGGCGGTGGCATCAGATATTGTATGCACTTTGACGCCTTCTCGTAATCCTATCGTGAAGAAGGAGTGGATAGTCGCGGGGACTCACATAAATGCGGTGGGCGCCGATGCACCAGGTAAGCAAGAACTAGACCCCTCGATATTGAAGGAGGCAATTGTCGTTGTCGATGACTTGAAACAGGCAAGTACCAGTGGGGAGATTAACGTCCCTATTCAGAAAGGTATCTATAGTATTCGTAAAGTCTACGGGACACTTGCGGAACTGGTTTTGGGCAAGAAGAAAGGGAGAATGGATAATAGAGCTATCACCGTATTCGATTCGACTGGAATTGCCGTCGAGGACATAGCTGTGGCTAAGCTCCTATTTGAGAAGGCTCAACAAGTGGGTGGCTATCCGTCAATTGACTTGATAGGAACATGAGCAGCAGACAGTAGACGAGATTCTTTGGTTCCTCACATGATACTTTCCATCGTTTTACTCCCTCTGTCATCTGTTGCACCTGAGGCAGACCCGGAGGAAGCACAGGGCTGTAGCAGGCTTTGTCTGTTTGTTAAACTTTTTCCGAAGGTTTTTCGTATCGTCGATGCCAAAGAGGCCAGCCTGGTTCGATTGATTTCTCTTGCGGTTTCAATGATAATATCATGGATTTTCTTTCTGAGGTCATGGGTGATGAAAGTAATTGATTTGCGTAGCGAAACTGTTACCCATCCCACACCTGAGATGAGGCAGGCAATATTTGAGGCGGAGGTAGGTGACGATGTTTATCGTGAGGACCCCACGGTCAACCGGCTTGAGATAATGGCGGCAGCGAGAATGGGTAAAGAAGCCGCACTTTTCACTACCTCGGGCACCCAGAGTAATCTTATTGCCGTGCTCACTCATACCAATCATGGCGACGAAATCATCGTGGGAGATGAGGCACACATCCTGTGGTACGAAGTAGGTGGCGCTGCAACCCTCGGCGGTGTAATTATGCGCACCGTGCCCAATGATAGTTGCGGCCGTCTCAATCTAGATGATATTGACCGAGCAATCCGGGCCAATGATATCCACTACCCGGAGACCAGGCTCCTCTGTCTGGAGAACACACATAATCGCTGCGGTGGTGCCATCCTTACGCCAGACTACACAGAGGAAGTCTGTAATCTAGCCCATGCACACGGACTAAAGGTACATCTGGATGGTGCTCGCATTTTCAATGCCGCAATTGCTCTCGGCGTACCGGCGTGCGCACTGGCCCAGAATTCGGATTCTGTAGCATTATGCCTTTCGAAAGGACTGAGTGCGCCGGTTGGATCGCTGCTGTGCGGGAGCAAGGATTTCATTGAGCGAGCCCGCAAGTTTCGTAAGATGCTGGGTGGTGGCATGCGGCAGGCGGGGATTATCGCAGCTGCGGGCATCGTGGCACTGGAAACAATGGTAGACCGCCTGGCTGAAGATCACTCCAATGCGAGACGTCTGGCACAAGGGCTCGAGAGCATCAAAGGAATAAAGCTGGCCCAAGACGAGATACCTACGAACATCGTGATGTTTGACCTCTCCCCGGAGTTATCTGTCGCCAAGTTTGTTGAAGACCTTGAGAGAGCAGGGGTAAAGGTGGGCTTACGTGACGGCCGCCCATTCCGTGCGGTTACTCACCGCATGGTCTCATCCTCAGATATTGACGAAGCACTGACACGCATCGAAGCAGTTTGTCGCAGGCTCCGTCGTCGGGCTCGACAATAGCCTTGGTATAGCAGCACTGAGGGGACATCTTGCCGATGCATTTCGAGCTGGCTCGTATAAATCTACATGGATGTCGGCTCTTAGCCCGATGTAATCCCGGAACCGAAATCAATATGGCGAAACTCGGTTGCGTCACCTCTTATCGCTTTGTTCATTTTGCCATCGGTAATACCTGAGGCGAATGTAGAGGTAGAATAGAGCCCCAGTGTGATTTGACAACCTTGATAAGCGACTTAGCGATCTCAGCTCTTTGCCCTTCGGCATACTCCGGGCCAGATTCCCAAAGGCGAAATTGAATTTATCTCTTGGCGCTTAAAGCAACTGGAAAGCTCCACAATCCGTCATAAAGTTTAGGCAGGGCGCGATGTCCTCAGGCTGCAAGCAGATGCTCCTGTCAAAAATACTGGCGAAACAAGGTATAATAGCTGAAAGCGGGACGAAGCCAAAAAGTGGAAACCGTACTTCTGGAGAGATGAAAGACACCAATAAACCGGTGCAAGGATATGTGGCATTTATTCCCTTTGACCGGCTGTACAACCGGAACCTCAGAAAATAGCGAAGGTGCGACGCTTTGACGAAGAAGCAGCCCATATTTTACGGATGGTGGATAGTAGTGGGGCTGTTTGTGATAGGTGCGTTTGGGTCTCTGGGGAGATACAATCTGGCCGCTTTCCTTCCATTCATGATGTCCGAACTGGGCTGGGCACGAGAGACAATAAGCTTGGCCCAGAGTCTTGCCATATGGCTCTACGCCCTGTTTGTTCTGCTCTCCGGCGCACTGGTTGATAGAATCGGAAGTCGGAGGACTTTCTTAATCGGTGGCGCTGTTACCATCTTAGGTTGGGTTCTGTTCTCCACCGCCCAATCACCCTGGCAACTGTACTTATATTATGGAGTGCTCCTGGCACTGGGAGTTGCTATGACTCATTATGTTCCCGTCCTGGCGACAAGCCGCAAGTGGTTTAGGAAGCGGGCGGGAGTGGTAGCCGGCATTACCGGCAGCGCCTGGGCTGTCGGGCACGCCATATTCCTGCCAGTAATGACGGGACTGGCTGATTCACACGGCTGGCGTTACACTTCCCTGACGCTGGGTATCTGTTTCGGTGCGATCATTATGCTCTGCGCCTTGTTCATTATTCGCGATACCCCGGAGTCTGTAGGGCTGCTTCCTGATGGCGAGGGAACTCCGCCCCCTGTTGATTACACGGCAGCGGTGGAAATATCCTGGGATATAAAGCATGCTCTGAAGACATCGCAATTTCTGTTACTATTCATAGCCTATTCTGTATACAACATTGGTCTTAATGGCCTCGTAGCCCATGTGGTAGCATGGGGCACAGACCTGGGCAGTCCAGAGGCAACTGCTGGGATTTTTTCTACAGCATTCGCCGTGCCATGGATATTTGGCTCTATAGCAGGTGGCTGGCTGGGTGATAAATATGGAAAGACCCGCGTGATGCCGATAGGGCTAATAGTCTGCACGGCAGCGATGTTTTACGGATGGCTGGGAGTACATACCCAGCAAGGCCTGATGCTGTTCGCCATTGCCGTCGGTCTGGGCACCGGGCTACAAGTCTCCCTCTATGTTCCATTGCTTGGCGACTTTTTTGGCAGGGCCCGTATAGGCTCGCTTTTCGGCATTCTCACCTGTGGCTATGGCTTGATTGGAGGCTGGGGGCCTTTGATTTGGGCCAGACTCCGTGAAGCAACTGGTTACTATAATGTCGCAGCATTAGTGTCTGCGGTATGTTATGCTATAGCTGTTGTGGCTGTTTTATTTGTTCGCCCCATGAGGGCTGGAGAGGGTCCTTAGGTTGATGAAAGGCTCCTCTGGAAAGCTCAACAGGGCTGATAAGCAAACACGGAATTTCGTGGCATCCATTCCCTTTGACCGACGACTATACCACCAGGACATTGAGGGAAGTGTGAGCCATATATGTTAGTTCTATTGTTCCGGATGTCGTGAAAAGTATTCCCGGTGGTAGTTTTCTGCGGGATAGAATCTGTCCAGTGGGGCAATCTGTGTCATAATTGGTTTCTTCCATAGGTGAGCTCTATTGAGTTCTTCGACAAGTGCTTCGGCGATGGCTCTTTGCTGCTCGTTGCAATAGAAGATGGTAGACCGATACTGTGTACCTTTATCGGGACCCTGTTGGTTCAATGTCGTTGGGTCGTGGATGGAAAAGAAAATCTCCAGGATATCTCGGTACGAAATCCTGGTAGGATTGATGGAAGTTACCTGAACCGCCTCCGCATGGCCGGTGCTGTTAGTACAGACCTCGTGGTAGGTGGGGTTAATGGTGGTGCCGCCTGTGTAGCCGGAAAGCACATCCTCAACTCCATTGACCTCCTTAAAGATCGCCTCCATGCATCAGAAGCAGCCACCAGCAAGGGTGGCAACTTCTGATATAGCACTCTGGGTCATAGCTTGTCCTCTGGTTCGAATTTCAGCGCAATGCCGTTTATGCAATAGCGTTTGCCAGTGGGCAGGGGACCATCATCGAAAACGTGACCGAGATGGGAGCCACACCGAGCGCAGACGATTTCGGTCCGCACCCTTCCAAGACTCCTGTCAGGTTGCTCTGCCACGTTCAGTGGTGAGATTGGTTCATAATAACTCGGCCAACCCGTCCCTGAATTGAACTTGGTTGAACTGCGAAAAAGGTCAGTGTCACAACGCACGCACCGGAAAATACCCGGTTGATGGATCTGATCAAATGTGCAGGTACCCGGAACTTCGGTCCCCTTCTTGGTGGTGATTTCATACTGCTTTGCGGTCAACAATTTCTTCCATTCTGCGTTCGTTCTCTCTACTCTCTCTACCGTTACCACCCTGTTCTGTTTAGGGTCATAAACCTTGACCGTTCTCATATGTTCCCCTCCTACAGGCTTCATAGGCTCATTATAGCACGGTAGCCAGTGTGGTAGATGCGAAAATAAAGAGGGAGTGGCACTAGGTTAACCCAGCGTTCTGGCCTCGTAAGTGCGTTACACTTTACGGGTTTTGATTAGCATTTCCGAGGATTGTGCAACTGCGGTTTGGTACATCACGCAATCCACTCCACTGTTCAATGCCTGGAGACATGTGCAACAGCATATAATAGGGACAGAAGCCCTAACCTTCGGCGAGTGCTAAGTTGACTGCTGCTTCCGCATGGAGCCGAGTAGTATCAAATATCGGAGCATGTATCTCACTGGGCCGGACAAGCAAGGGGAGTTCAGTGCATCCGAGCACAATACCCTCGGCACCCTTATCAAGCAGTTTGCCAATAATATCGGCACAAACACGGCGGGAGGAGGCCTTAATCTTGCCCTCACATAGTTCATCGTAGATAATTTGATGGATAGTATCCATATCGTCTTCTCCAGGCACAAGCACCTCGATAGCGAAGCGGTCTCGAAGCCTCCCCTGATAGAAAGGTCCTGTCATTATGAACCGTGTCCCCAGTAGGCCTATTCGGTGCAGCCCCCGCTCCCTGACCGCGTCGCCAGTTATATCAACAATGTGAAGTAGCGGCAGGCCAACTTTCTCCTCTACATCATCAGCAACTTTGTGCATAGTGTTTGTGCAGATTACCAAGAAGTCGGCGCCGGCCCGCTTAACAGCATTACCTCCATCGACAAGAATATTGGCTGTATCATCCCACCGGCCTTCATGCTGAGCTCTTTGAATGTCATCAAAATCCAAGCTATAAAGAACCAGACGGGCTGAATGAAGACCGCCCAGCCTTCGGGCAAATGACTCATTGATGATTCGATAGTACTCCAATGTAGAATTCCAGCTCATGCCTCCGATTAATCCAATAACTTTCATAGGTGTTCCTCCTGCATCTTCTATCTCTGGCTCCTAACCAAGACCCTCTGAAATCCGATATGTCATGGCTACGGGTTGTTCATGAATATAACATAATTTGACACAGCCCGTATTCTCTTGACTCTGAAGGAGAGAGCTCAGATTCAAGCTTTGGATGCACGAAGTGTTAATTCGTTTGAAGAGGGTTCGCTGAATGAACTGAGTAAGTACAAATACGAATGGTGTATGAATGACTTGCAGTTCCCCCAATGGCAAGAGTAAAATAGCGCAGAAACACCAGAGCACTGGAAAGCGCCCGTATCTTCACACGGACTATGACCCCATCAGTTTCCTGTGCCAAATAATCACGGACTGCATAGCTATGGTTGGCCGCAAGGATAATGAAGACGGATAAGCCTGACGAGCTTGAGGAGACTACCGCACGTCTTGGTACAGAGCGGCTGAGCAAGCTGCTCCTCCGCCTGAGTGCGCCCAGCATTGCCTCAATGATAACCATCTCTCTCTATCACCTAGCTGACACATTCTGGCTGGGTCAGGTCAGCTATCAGGCGATTGCCGCTGTAACCGTTACATTTCCGTTTTATATTGCCGTGGTCGCCATCGGTGTTGGCACAGGTGTTGGTGCCAACGCCTTAGCATCGCGACGTTTCGGTGAAAGAAACATCGAGACAACCAACCAAGTGGCTGGCCAGGTTTTTCCTCTGACCGCTATCTTCGGGGTCGTTTTCATCATTGTCAGCGTCTTCTTTGCCAGGCAGCTTGCCGCTCTACTCGGGGCACCGCAAGACATTGTAGCCCTGACGGCGGAGTACCTGGTCTTCTTCGGCTGGGGAATACCATTTATTCTCTTCCAACTCATGACACGCAACGTTTTCCACGCGGCTGGGGATGTAATCAAGCCGATGATTTTCATCGTTGCTGGCTCTGTGATAAACGCTGTCCTCGACCCGTTCTTGATCTTCGGCTGGGGGCCTTTCCCGGAGATGGGTATCGGTGGGGCTGCCCTCGCCACGACGATATCGGGTGGGCTTGCTGCTGCACTCAGTTGCTATTATCTGTTGGGGAATAAATCCGTTTACCGTTTGAAGCTGCATCACCTCAGACCTAATCTTTCTATCATGGCACAAATCTACCGTGTAGGCTTGCCGTCGATTTTAATGGAACTGACGGAAACAATCGTTTTCATCTTGTTCCTCCGGATTGTGGCCGGTTTCGGTTCAATAACGCTGGCAGCCCTGGGAATTGCGATACGTATTGCCGACCTCGCGTTTAGACCCATTATCGGTGTTGCCCATGGTCTTCTGCCAATTGTTGGCTTCTGCTTAGGGGCACGCCTCTGGGAGCGGCTATGGTCAGCTGTCAGGCAAGCCTCCCTCGCTCTGGTGGTGATGCTGAGTGTTGCCACTGTCTTCCTGGAGATTTTCACTCCACAGATAATCGCCATTTTCAATAATGACCCTGAATTGCTGGCTATTGCCGTGCCGGGGATACGCATTTTCATTTCAACTCTCATTCTGATTGGTCCAGCCATTATGTTCATTACCACATTTCAGGGACTATCCAAAGGGTGGACAGCCACTTCACTTTCACTAGTGCGTGAGTTGGTTTTTTTCATCCCGGCAATTCTCATCCTGCCCCGCTTCATGGGACTGAACGGCGTCTGGCTGTCTCTGCCCATCGCAGATGTCTGCGGTACCGCTATCGCCGGGTTCTGGCTTTACCGTGAGTACCGGTTACAGAAGCGCAGTGGCATCTGGGATAATGTCCCGGCGACCGAGCCCATCCCGGAGTCTGTACCGAGGGGCCGGTCTACGCTTGATTGACAGCGGTGAGGCCTGCCACTGTTTCAGGTTGCCGAAGTTCTCATTACACTGCACGATAATTTCTACCTGATTGAGTTTTCATTGAACATTTCCCAGTTTTGTTTGTCAATTCGAATCGCCCCAGCTCTATTCCAAAGATTTGAACTGTAGATAGCCAATCGGGAGACGTAAAGCGGATTCGGACATCTCTATCATACTTAATAAGCTATTGTCTTTACTTTTGAGCAACTCTTCGAGAATTCCCTCCGAATTCTGTTCTGAACATAGCTAACCACCCTCACCACTGCTCATACTGAAGGGAAAAACGGCGGAGTGAAACATGGCAAAGGTAGGATGTAGAAAGACAAGCTCAGATTCCCTCTTCGGTATTTTAGATTTATAATTAGGCGAACCAACAAGGCATTCTATCTCTATGAGTAAATTTGGCTATAAACTGGTGACAGGCGATGTCGAGTTGCAAGAGGCCTTCGAGGTGAGGAGGCATGTGTTTGTCCGGGAGAAAGGCATCTCAGAGGATCTCGTGTTCGATGAGCACGACAGGGAAGCGCTGCATATGGTGGTCAAAGATGGAGAGAGAGTTATCGGTAGCGCCAGAGTTCAATTTTTGACTGACAACCAGGCCAAGCTAGAGAGAATGGCTATCTTAAAACGTTACCGCCGTAAAGGCATCGGAAAGGAAATGCTGCTGTTTTTGGATGCAGTATGGAAGGATAAACAAGTGCAACAAGTAATTATCCACGCCCAATTTGAAGTTGTTCCCTTCTATAAGTTATGCGGCTTTGACGAATCGGGC
This sequence comes from Dehalococcoidia bacterium, assembly GCA_049678605.1. Classification (GTDB taxonomy): domain Bacteria; phylum Chloroflexota; class Dehalococcoidia; order GIF9; family AB-539-J10; genus RBG-13-51-36. The sequence goes on along the minus strand of JBAUEM010000044.1, from coordinate 9,778 downwards.
TTGCCTTTTCGGGAAGCTGGCATCAAACACATAAAGATGCGCAAACGACTTTGACCCGGTTTGCCGAATGACAGACAGTACCGCAATAAGGGTTCCTGGCACTTTCCTGTGATTTTTTCTTAAGGAAGTTGCCAGCATAACAATCTCAATTGTGATGCTGCGGGGTAAGGACTTGACAAGAACTGAGGAGAGTTATAGCATTTTACCGTAGTCGATTTATCCGAAAACGACTGAACCAATACAGTAAGCAGAGTTTCATCAAATTCGGAGGGATAGATGAAAGCAGTAATCACGAGTATAGGGGTAGCCATTATACTAGCCTTAATCTTTTCCTTGCCGGCTCTAGGCGAGGATAGCGACACCATAACCATCACTATGACAGGAGTCGACGAGATTTCCATCAGCCTGGATAAAACACAATGGCCGCTAGGAGAAGTGGCCGCAGACACAGAGCACACGACAAGCCCGCCGATAGAGTGGTGCACATTGAATGTAACTGGCAATTGTGATGTGAAAACTCGTATCGTGGGGGAGGATGCTAAATGGGATTACGCTCGCGCAATAACATAGAACTTCTACCGTTCAGCGTGCGTGTCTAGTATGGCATGGTCACAATACACCCTTAACAGTTTGTTCGATGAGGTAACAGAACAGGCTTCTCTACAACCTCACCCGCAGGCCTATTGTGATTCTTGCCTGGGTCATCTAAGCTCAAGCCGCGTCACAAAGCGGATTGCCAGTGCAGAAAGGGATAGGTCTCACCGTCAACGATATTCCAGGTGTAGGTGGGATTCTTCTCGCCAAGGGCGACTGCGATTATGTACCAGCCTGCACCTGAGAACGTGGCGATGTTCTTCATTGCTACTGTGGTCTCGCCCGTTCCGCCAGCTGAAGTAGATTGTCCGCTAGTTTGAATGTCCCAGAACGAGTTGCTGCTAGTGCCGTATGTGTTCCGTCCCACGAGACCGCCAACATAAGACTCCCCACTCACGATGCCGGTGGAAAAGGAGTTGCTGATAGTGCCCAAATCATTCATTCCCACCAGACCGCCAACGTCATCATCGCCAGTCACGTTGCCGGTGGAATAGGAGTCGGTCACAGTGCCATCATTATCTCCCACCAGACCGCCAACAAGCCAATCGCCGGTCACGCTGCTGGTGGCATAGGAGTTGCTCACGGTGCCCTGATGCGTTCCCATGAGACCGCCAACAGCCTTATTGCCAATTACGTTGCCGGTCGAATAGGAATCGCTCGCAGTGCCATGTTTATGATTATATCCCACCAGACCGCCAACAGACTCATTGCCACTCAGTTTAGCGCTGGAAAAGGAGTTGCTGATAGAGCCCAAATCATTCATTCCCACCAGACCGCCAACGTCATCATCGCCAGTCACGTTGCCGGTGGAATAGGAGTTGCTCACAGTGCCGCGGTTGTATCCCACCAGACCGCCAACCCATTGCTCGCCAGTCACTTCGGCGTTCATCACGCCAAGGTTCTCGACGATTCCTATTTCATCAACATCACCGAAAAGACCCACACCATCTTCACCAGAGCGGCCAATAAACAGGTCCCTTATCTCATGTCCCTGACCGTTGAAGCTACCCGTAAATGGCAACGTTCGCGTCCCTCTTCCAATTGGCTCCCACCCTGCTCCCCCATTAGCGTTCGGGCTCGCCAGTTCTGTATAACCGGCAGTAGTAGAATCGAGGTCGTTCATCAGAAGGTAAATGCCACCCAAGTTGTTCCTGATGGCATGCAGGTCATACCAATTCTGTATTAATTGGCCCTGGACAAAGTTGGCGGTGATAGTGTAGTCACCGTTCATGGTAATGGTGGTAGTGACATCCTCGACACCAGCAATGGTGCTCACATCGCCAGTCCAACTGACAAATCGGTAGCCAGTGTCTGGACTCGCCTCCAGAATGACTATGGTTCCCTCATCATAGTTGAAACTTCCCTCGCCAGGGATGGTTACCTCACCGCCGTCTGTGCTGTCTATCGTCAGAACATACTGAGCTATGAAGTTGGCGGCGATGGAGTAGTTGTCGTTCATCGTAATAGTGGTTGAGGCAGCATTGACATCGTCAATAGTGCCCACATCGCCGGTCCAATTCTCAAAGCGGTAGCCCTCTTCAGCCTCAGCCACTAGGTTAACCACCTCACCTTCGCCATAATCAAAGGTGCCTTCACCCGGCCCCGTTACTCTACCACCTTCCGTGCTGGAGACGGTGAGGCTATACTGAACAGGAGCACAGCCTACCATCCCGGCAACTAAGATTACGGTGGCAACCACAACGACCAGTTTCTTCACTTCAACTCCTTGTTGATTGGATTATATCATCCGCTAGTCGTTGTGAGAAGACATAAACAAATAGAAAAACGGAAGCATTCGTCTTGTCGAATGGCACCTAGACACTTGTCTGCACAGTCTACTAAGTCCTCCAGAAAACGGAATACTTATTCCATTTCGCAGTAGGATTCCGGGAGAATCCTCGTACTTTCTGGAGTGTATGCTGCCAGAGGCTTATCTGGGTGCCTACTTTTGAACTAGGTGACATTCGCTGCCGTAGAAAAAAGATATACAAAACACGGCTTCTACTCTATAATCAAGCTACAACAATATCAGATGGAAGACACAAAAGGTGCAATAAACCGTGTGGTCGGCATGATAAATGACATGCCGTTTATTTTCAACACAGAAGCCGATATCCAAGGCTTAGTGTATTCTGAACTATCGAAAGAATATACGAAAAATCATCCAACTGGCCTTATAGATTCAGAGGGGGAAAGATATTATACCAACCGTGTCCATAGGGAGTATTTCCGTGGAGAGCGCGGACGTATTGATACTGTTGTATTTTCCGAAGAAGAAATAGCATCAATAGACACCCATTGGCTTTGCATTAAAACATTTGAAGGCCGCCGTTATCGTCCAATTAGACTCCAAGATGCCATTGAGATTAAGACCGTTGGAGGCAAAGGCGAGGAAGCAACATCGAATGAATTGAGAAAAGACATTGAGGGACTTTCCAAATTGGTGAAAGAAAAGAAGGCAAAAGAAGCTCATTTTCTCTTTATTATACGGCCGCAAGCAAAGAATAGTAGGATGAAACGAATGGCCAATGCTGAAAAACTCGCACGAGAGATGTGTGAACGGAATGATGTGCAATTCTACTGCAATGATTACAAGAAACTGTTTATATCATAAAAAACTCCCCTTTAGTGGGCAGAAATGGTTATGGCATTGTGGGGACACAATAACATAGAACTTCTACCGTTTAGCGTGAGTGTTTAATCTGGTATGGTCACAATACAGTATCCCCGCTGCGTAATGAGATAACAAAATACGCCAATGTGCAACAACACACGCTTTCGCTCGGCCAATCACGATTGTGCTCTCTACCTTGATCACTTAACAGCTTGACAGTATTCCCCGAACCATTACAACTGAGACAATGGCCCCACGCGTCACCTCCAAATCATAGGTGGCAGGCTAGGTCCGACAAGTTTTGCCACCGGCCTCTTGTCTAGAGCTATCATTGCTACACCTGTACCTATCCATCCGTTAGTAACCCGCCTTCTTCCCGGTCATTGAGTCGATCAGATGAATCGGGATTTATGTACAGAATTCTTTTGACATCTTTGGCTGTCATCCTAGTCACCTCCGTTGATGTTTCATTCCTGATTCTTCCCAGAATCCTCGCCGTACTAGATCTGCGATGTTACCAGACCGCAAAACAGATAACTCGAGTAGGCTTCTTCGATCGATGGTTGCGTCCTACTCAAAGACAATCCCAAGAGCCCCTGTCCTTGTCCAGTCTCTCTCCAACAAATGAATCGATTTGGCATTCTACCGCTACAAGCCAGAACCTGTATTTCTAAAGAGCCATATCTTCTATCCATACACGTCTGAGTTGACCACATACGTAGGCCTTTCATCATTCAAAACCGCCTTGATGTCTTTCGCTACCATTTGGGCCATACGGTGCCGTGTGCTGGCACTGGCACTCCCCATGTGAGGCGCTAGTACCACGTTATCGAGGTCCGCCAATCCTGCTGTCAGGTGAGGTTCATTCTCGTAAACATCCAGAGCTGCCCCAGCAATCGCCCCCGCTTGTAAGTGCTCCAGCAAGGCCTTCTCATCTACGTGAGCCCCCCGGGCGGTGTTGATTAAGTAGGCAGTGGGTTTCATCATTCTCAGTTTGTCTCGGTCGATGAGGTGATGTACTTGGGAATAGTAGGGCAGGTGCAACGTCAAGTAGTCGGCCTGGCACACTACCTCCTCTAGGGAAAGATGTGTAGCCCCTAGTTCGTTCTCTACTTCTTCGGGAAGCCTATTTCTGCTGCAATAGATTGTGTTCATGCCAAAACCGCGTCCCCGCCAAGCTACGGCCTGGCCTATGCGCCCCATACCGACAATACCCAGATTCTTGCCATAGAAATCACCCCCGAGTAAGAGTGAAGGATCCCAGCCGGTGAACTTGCCTGAGCGGACATAATGGTCCCCCTCTACGATCCGGCGAGACACTGCCATAAGCAGAGCCCAGGTCAGGTCAGCGGTAGCGTCGGTAAGTACTCCCGGGGTGTTGGTAACAACGATACCTCTCTCCGTACAGGCCGAAATATCAATATTATCTACTCCAACGGCCATATTGGCCACAATTCTCAGGCGAGGAGCTGCCTCAATGACCTCTTTGCTCACTCGGTCCGTAAGCATGCAGCAGAGTGCATCCGCCGGTTTTACTCCTTCCAGCAACCCTTCCGGTGACACAGGTTTTCTTCCCGTGTGAACTTCTACGTTTCCAATATTCTCCAGTATCTGCATCCCATCCCCAGGTATCTGCCGGGTAACAAATATTGTGGGCAACATAACATACCTCCGATTGTATTGGCTTAGTCAACTTTGGACAGATTGACTATGGCCGAATGCTACAGTTCATCTCAGTCCTTGTCAACCCGTTGTCTTCGTTCTGTACGCCAGTGATACATCAGCTCCTTCGACCTTCACCATACTGTCGGTGACCAAGGGAGGCGTCTTCATGATGAAGGCAAGTCCGGACACCCGTACGGAAGCGGAGTCCGGGTTGCCTTCAGAAGCCGGAGATAGTATAGAGACTGGCGATAATTGTTTGCTCCTGGACTCGTCGTTAGCGTCTACCGCGACACCGAATACACCTCATACGTCACCTGTACACTGAGAATCCCGATGCCCTAGAGATCGTCGGGTGGGAAGGATTCAACAGGACGCTAGTTTGTGCAGTGCGATGCAATCGGGATTGTGGGGACACAATAACATAGAATTTTTGCCGTTCAGGGTGCGTATTTAACGTGGCGCGGTCACAATACGATTTTCTCAGCTTCTGTAACTAGGTAACAATCCAGGCAAATGTGCAACACAAGCTCATGAAAAGAGTCATTCTTGAGCGTGCCTCCGCCTCAGTAGGGAGAAGGCAAGCAATCCCGCCAAACAGTAGTTAGTTACTTGGTGGAGGTAGGATCTCTACTTCAATCTCACCTGTGTCCAGCACTTGCACTGCCATCACATTATTTCTATCCTTATTTGTTATTTTACGGGAACGTCGGTACCGGCGGTGGGCTTGCATCAGGTGTCCAGGTACTGTACGGTGGAGTGGTGGCATAGTACTCATCCAGCTCGACAAATTTATCCCATAGCGCCTGGCGGGTCGCATTACCACCAATCCATTCGCCAATGAGATGAGCCGTTGCCTCGACCCAATTTTGATACTCCTCTGGGTTCTCATTAGGCAGGTCATAGTAGGTGAAGCCGGGAATATTATCGTAGCAATACTTCAACCCATCAGCCTCCCCCCATGTCCTCAGTTGGCCGTAGTATGCAGGCCACGCTTCGTTGACCTCGTTAAAGATGGTCTGTACTTCTGCCGGCAGGGCATTCCAGGCGGCGGTATTCATTACCTTCATAAATACGAATTGGAAGCTAAACGGAGCGTAAGTACAGTGCTTAACATATGGATATAGCCCAAAGCCCTTGGGCGGGTCCCCAGGACAGAGGATACCTTGCAGCAATCCAGCCTCAAACTTCACCTTTGTCTCGGCCATGGAGTAGATGAGAGATTCTGCGCCGAGCGCTTCTATAGCATATACTGACCCGAGCGATGCTGTTCTAATTGTCTTACCTGGAAAGTCGGCCAGCGTACGGATCTCGTTATCTGGTGTCATGAGGAAGTAGCCCGGTCCCGTAGACAAGAAGTGCATGACCTTCAAATTTTGAGCTGCCATTTCATTCTGGAGCGGGGTAAACTCATCGTAAAGTGCCTGTAGCGTCAACGACATCGTGTAAGCATTGTTTCTGTAAAGATCGCCCGGATACTGTGGACCTTCCCACAAGGGGAATATGCCCCCACTCCAACTTGGACCGGTTACCCCGATGTCATAGACGCCGTCCCGGACAAGCGAGTATATCTCCCATGGTAGCTCTGCGCCTGCGTAGAAAACGTTCCAGCTAATCTCATAGTCGTCGGTCTCGGCCAGAACGCGTGCCGCTATCGTGTCCATCCAGGCTTTGTGCCCAACTCCTGCCTGGAAGTCCCCAGAGGGCCAGGAAGTAAGAAAATCGAGCTCGATTACCGTTCGCGGCACTACATAATTAAAGTTGGCTGTGATCGAGTAGTTATCGTTCATGGTAATGGTCGTCGAGTCAGCATTGACATTGGCGACGGTGCCCACATCGCCGGTCCAGTTGATGAATTGATAGCCCTCCTCAGCCTCTGCCACCAGGTCGACCACCTCACCTTCGTCATAGGTTGAAGTCCCCTCTCCAGGGATGATTACCGACCCTCCTGCGGTACTTGCGATAGTGAGGTCGTACTCAACAAGACCACCGCCACCACAACTACAGCCTACCATCTCCACGACTAAGGCTAGCGTAACCAAAAAGATGCCAGCTCTTGCCAGGTGATGTTGGCTCTTCCAACTAAATATTACTTTCATTCGTTACCTCCTTCGTAATAGTTCCCTTTCCCAAAATCCGTATCCTTGTTGCCTCAGCTGGGTTGGCGATGAACTTCGGCGGCAACGAAGATGGTGGATTCTGTTATTGCAGGGATATGGACTCCACTAACAAGTCTGCACTGCTTAGTTGAGCATCATGGGGACCATCGCAATCCCCCGACACACACTGGAACACCCACCTTGGCATTAGCTTTGAGGACCGTCTCTTATAGACTCTGTCTTTATAGATACTACTTTTAAAGACACTATTCCCTTATATGCATTATACCGCTATCTAAGAGATTGTCAATAGCCTTGTGCGGTGTCCAAGACATACTATGTAGTTAAGGAGTCACAAATCGCTGATTTGTTGCCCGATTCAGCAAAAGGAACTGCCAATCCGAGCTTTCATTACTACGGCCGTATTTCAGTTGAAAAATCGGGCTATGATATACTTCGAATACAAGCTCAGGGGGGTAATTAATGATTACAGTTCAAATTGAAGTGGAAATCGAAGCACCACCCGAGACGGTATTCGATCTATTGGCAGACCAAGGGAAAGGTCACGTTTGAAGAGAAGCAATTTTACACTAATTGCTTGTTTACTAACAATTTTAATATTCTTCGTAATTCTGCTATCAGGATGCGCGAAATATTCAGAATCTTGTCCATCGTATGAAACCGTTAGCCTCTCCGAAGCTAATACTTATGCCAATAATACTGAACTACCATTCCGCTTCCCGTTAGACAATTTCCATACAGGACTGTACGGGGCTAGGTTTGCAGAATATGGTACGGGGTCTGCTGGAAAGTACCATGCAGCCGAGGACTACGAGCGATCGGCTGGCACTCCCGTGTTTGCCACGGCTGACGGCAGAGTTAGTTTCTCGGGTCCAATGAGAGGTTACGGATGGCTGATAATCATCGATCATCCTCAAGCAAACCTATATTCACTCTACGGGCACCTCAGTCCGAGCCGGTGGTATATTGAGTCAGGAGTCTTAGTGGAAAAAGGGCAATTAATCGCCTATCTGGGTGATTCTGATGAAAACGGCGGCAGTTCAGGGCAACCACTAACGCCTCATCTCCACTTTGGGATTCGTGCAGGACAGAGGGCTGATTACCCCAGTATGGGGGAGTGGCGTTGGCAGGCAGGATGGATAAGATATTGCCCCCAAGATCTGGATTGGCTCCAACCCTCACTAATCATTGTAAATCAGGATATTCCACCTAGCGGATTCCTAAAACAGGCATCAGGGTTCCTGTCAATATGGTGGAGTGAGCTGCTACTATATGGTTTTCTATTAATCGGTGCAACATTTGCATTTATATCTATAATCAGAAGAAGCAAACCTATCCTTTTAGTGTTCAATATTGGCTTTTTGGCTGGGGCAACCTGGTTTGCTTTTTCTAAAGAGTTGAAGATAAGCTATGCTCTATTAGGAATATGCATACTGCTGGTATTAATAGAGACCTTTAAGTTCATCCGGCGTTTCACTCAATCCTGATCTACCAGAACAATACACCCTTTCATTCATAAAAGGGTAGGGTTGTAATAATCATTTCTTTTCTATTTGTTATTCCGTGGAAGATTTAGTTTTGCTCTTGGGCTCGTTTTGAGCGCACCTTTTTATATCCTCATACGGGATGGCAGATGGAGGTGGGTCTGCTCGGCATCGAAGATGTTAGGAATGCTAGGTCACAAAATGAGTTCTTGTGCAATACTGACTGGCGGGTCACACAGGCAAAGCCACCAATTTACCGATAATTGCGAGAGGAAAATAGCCCCCGCGTGGGGGGAAAATCCGAACATTTGTAGATATTTGGTTCATCATCAGCCCACCGATGGGTAAAGACAAAGCATCCACGTGGGAACGTGTCTAAAAGTGTCGTGGGCTATACATTGTTACCGAAAGCTGCCAGGCTGAGCCGAACATATCAGAGGGGGTGGTATATAGGTGCATTTACTTAGGCCTGGACAACAACCTCATATTCTTCGCGAACAGGCGGTGCTGTAAAGATGTCTTTGAACTTGCCTAGCTGCTCTTGGTAGTAGCCGCTCTGCTCACCGGCAGTGGCATCCTTTTCACTATCCCACAGGGTGATGGAAATGCCTTTGCCTGTTTTGGGGTCGCTGAGGAGATAGGCCCCGGAAAAGCCCTTCTGTGATTTGGCCGCGGGCACAACACTCTGTTCATAAATCTTTATAGCTTCATCTCGCTTGTCGATATTCATTTGAACTATGGTCAGACGTGCAAACATGGTATATTCCTCCTTTCTGATATATTGTCACCTAATGCACCACCCCTCCTGAGCCCGCCTAATCGGCTCTGGGCTCTCACATTATAGCATTCGGTCTAACAGCTGCCAAGCCAACTCGCTCCCGCGGCTTAAATAGACCTCGGTTCGGGTCATTTTGTATCTGTTCAGGTTCGGAAAGAGTAAACTCGCTCCCCGAGTGGGACTCGAACTTCTCCCTGCCGGTTATATTTTGCGCTAACACTCTTGCTAGAACAAGGCAGAAGGAAGTCAAACCACCGGGTGAACGACCACTATTCGGCGAAAAGGGGGTCACAGTGGGGTGACGGTGGAAAGCTTGTCAAACACACTAAGTTTTCTTTTTTGAGTGCGCACGCTGAGACTTAACAAAACCGAGAATTGTTGGGTAACAACATAGGCTTTTGTGACTTTAGGCCGTCGTTCTTCTGCCTCTGCCCTATGTTCTAGACAGACAATATGTTGAACCTCTAGACTATAGACATGGCACGAGAAACTTGGCATCAACCAACTATGGTAGAGAAACGTGAAA
>JBAUEM010000043.1:0-3553 GCA_049678605.1 Dehalococcoidia bacterium | reverse complement strand
TATTGGTCTGCTTGGCATCTAACTATACGAGCACTATGAATGAGTTACGAAGTGTTGTTGTAGAGCTGATGCGTTGATACAATACTGAGCGATGATACTCTTGTCCAAGCCACCCAATACCACTAACCATTGTCGAGCGGATACACTTAAGAGTAAAGGACTAGGATTGTTAAAATGTGGACACCACTCGTTCTTGTCTATATTTCCAAAGCCCTTACTGCGGTTTTAAATTCCTGTTTGAAAGGTTTTGAACCAATCGATTCTTGTCTATGAAGATCACAAAAAAAAATAGGTCAAATGGTACAATTTTTAGGTTTAACTTCCCTGTTGTCGATAAAACATTGTAATGCAGTATGTACGTCGCAGAACATTTAATACAAAAGCTAATTTTACTAAACGTTCCTTTCCAAACATTCCTTAATTTAGAATATACTCAGGAATGTGGCAATATTGCCTGAGGCATTGATGCAACGTTATGCGCTCAAATTCCCTACGATTTTTTGGAACTCCCGACCTAAGTTCGCCCTATTATCGCTTGCAAGAACAGGTCCACATTGCTAAAATGTTTCTATAGCAACGTCGTGAAACTAAGGTATTCCCAATTTGCGTCTTCATTTAATTAATTTCCAAATCCGGGAAATTAGGCATCATGGTTTATCATTAGCTCAGTTCAACTTGAAATTTTGTGGTGACTGTTTGCCACATGAATCCTTATTTCGTTAGGTGTTCCGATACAGAATGTTTGATAAAGCACACAATAGTCGCAAGAAAGGGAATATCCCAAACTCACAAACCTGTAATGTTTGTCGAAATGAGCTAATTACATTTTACTCAAAGGTTCAAGATCCAATTACAAATGAAATTTTTGCCATATTCAAATGTACCAAATGTGGGCTTGGACATACCCTACCTCATCCAGAGAATTTAAAGAAATACTATGATAAAACTTATTATGGCAATCGCCATGGTTTTACTCAAGATTATTGCATTAAGCGGCGCACAAAATTAGTATTTTGGGGATTGAAAGATAGCGATGGCAAAAGACTACTTGATATTGGATGTGGTGATGGGTCATTTCTCCGGGCAATAAAAGAATCGGGATGGGATGTTGCAGGAACAGAAATAAATCCTAATTTGGAATTGACGGGAGGACTTATCGTGAAGGAAAACATTGAGGAATTGTCGGATTGTGCACCGTTTGATTGTATTACGATGTGGCACACATTGGAACACATGCCAAATATAAGATCTACGCTTAGTCAAATCAATAGTCTACTTAAACCAAGCGGAAAATTAATTATTGCCGTACCCAATATTAATAGTTTTCAATCTAAAGTTTTTAAAAGTAAATGGCTGCCTCTTGATGTTCCACGTCATCAATATCATTTTGACGTTCCCTCATTGCAGTATTGTCTAAGAGCAAATGGATTTGTTGTGCAACATCAATTATATCAAGAATTAGAGTACGATCTTCTTGGTTGGACACAAAGTGCTCTCAACTGCATTCTTCCAACACCAAATATTTTTTTTGACATTCTTAGAGGAAAACCCAAGATAAAAAGAAAGAAGTATTCTCAATTTAATATGTTACTTGGTATTTTTTTTCTACTACTTTCTATTCCTGCTGTTTTAATCGAGAGATTATTTAATCGTAGCGGCACAATCATTACTATAATTATCAAGGATGTAAAATAATCTGTTTATTTGGTCTCACATATCATTAATGGGAAATTTGCTAGGCTTCATTTTTTGATGTGGTCAACTTCTATTATTAGGATATACAATAATTTATTTAACGAAAAAGTAACGAGTGAGTGAAACTTTTTGCAACGAATGGGCTAATATTACAAGGATATTGATGCCTTAAATTATGATTGTCCAATGAAAGCTCTGCCACTAGCTTTTTTAGTCGAGAATTCTCTTTTTCAAGCTCTTCCAGTTTCTTGGCTTGAGTGGTATCCATCCCCTGACCTGCGCCAACGGTAATAGGTCTGTTCGTTGACCTCTATCGACTTACATGCTTGAGCAATGGTTTGCCCTTGACTGAGCAGTACCCCCGCCTCCCGCAGCTTTGTAATAATTTGTTCTGGAGAATAACGTTGTCTTGCCATAACACCTGCTCCTTTGACCCACAATACTAACTTATAATGTGGATCAGTTTTTGGGGGGCAGGTCATTATCTATCGCGTTTATATATATCATACTCATTAAAGCTCTTGAGGAGCTGAAACTCACCGATTTCTAAAACGTCATCATACAATTCCCATTCTTTACTCTTTGCCCCAACCACCAAGTATTCTGGATCAGCATCTAATGGATTGTATTCAATTTGTACATTCTGACCCATAAAGAATCGCCTATTCAATTGAAGCTGAACAAAATCAGGTGGGTAGTGATGATTCCGATCGATAAATGGGAATAATTCCATTTCATATGTTTCAATTATCGCATCTCGAGATGTCTCGGTATTTAAGAATTCAACGACAGAATAAAATGAGCGATCTGGAATTGATTTCATGTGCCTAAAGAACGTATTAATGCTTAATGGAACATAAAAGGAAAACAGAATAATCGAAAAAATAGCCGACAGATTTTCTTTCCTAAGTTTAAAATGTCTTAGGAGATTATTACCATTTTCTATTGTGTATTTTATATCAAACCTTCTAGTAAATTCATTCAACATTATTGCAACAAATATACTTCCAATAAATGTAGGAATGAATAAATATCTGGACCATCCATTCGAAAAAAGTGCAAACCAAATCAGCCAGCCACCAACAAATGCTATGAGACTTAATTTCAATAATTCAATATTTAATATTACATTGTGATTGTTAAGTTTCTTAATCCAATGCGTTGATACAAAGATAGTGCCTGCAATCACGGGAATTGAGAATATTAACAAGTTCAATACAGAAACTATTCGAACCGATAGAATAGGTACAAATATCGTGGTGTTGAATAATTCCTTTTGCATAACAGGATCCAAATTTGGATTGAATAAAGGCAGCCATTTGCGAAAGGAAATTATCATCAATATTAATGTGAGTAAACTTGTAATGTAAAGTTTAAGATTTTTCGTATCACGTTTAAAGATACAAAAGATAGTTGGGAGTATCAAACTAATGATAATAAAGGGTAATACTTGGGATTTTGATAATATTGACAGCCCCCAAAAAATTGTTGCGCCAAGAACTCCTAGCAAATAATAGTCCCAAGAAATTGCTAGAAACAAAAATCCAACGAGTAGGAAAAATAATGCAGGCATCTCACCTAACGCCTGCCTGCCAATATAGATTGGGTTTGTCCAACTAAGAGTGAAGAAAATGCTAATCAAAACACTAGCAATTGCAATAACTTGATTGGATAAAAATTTTGATAAATAATATAAAGATATTAATGAACCAATAGTGCAAATTACACTCATTATTCGACCCTGCGAAATCCCTACTCCAAATAATTTAAATATAAAAGAAATGGGCCCAATAGTTGAAACCCCTACATTTATCATACTTTCGGGGATGGGCTTACCATTTAATAGTCTTCCATAATG
>JBAUEM010000042.1:0-22700 GCA_049678605.1 Dehalococcoidia bacterium | reverse complement strand
CTAAAGCTACAGGATGTCATGGATTTTGCGAGCAAGGACCTGTTGTAGTTATCTTTCCTCAGGAAATTTGCTATGTGAAAGTAAAGCTTGAGGATGTTCCGGAAATAGTCTCCGCAACACTGGCCCAGGGGCGAGTTATTGAGAGGCTCCTCTATGAAGACCCTGTAACAGGCGAGAAGATAACCAAGGACTCGGATATTCCCTTCTATAAAAATCAAATGCGCATCGTATTTGGAAATAACAGGTATATAAATCCCAGGGACATAGCTGACTACATAGCCCTTGGCGGATATAGTGCATTATCCAAGGCTTTGTTCCAACTGACTCCAGAGCAGGTTTTAGAGGAGATAAAGAAATCTAATTTAAGAGGCAGGGGGGGAGGAGGATTTCCCACAGGAATAAAGTGGGAGACGACGAGGAATGCCCCCGGGGAACCCAAATATGTGATTGTTAATTGTGATGAAGGGGACCCCGGGGCATATATGGATAGGTCTATTATGGAAGGAAATCCACACGGCGTATTGGAAGGGCTTATTATTGGTGCCTATGCCATAGGTTCACACGAAGGTTTTATTTATGTGCGACAGGAATACCCCATAGCATCTGAAAATACCATTCAGGCTATAAAGCAGGCCGAGGAGTATGGATTTTTAGGGGAAAACATCCTCGGCTCTGGGTTTGATTTTAAGGTCAAGGTCCACCGTGGAGCAGGGGCATTCGTTTCCGGAGAGTCAAGTGCACTTATGAGTGCCATCGAGGGGAAAGTGGGCGAACCCAAGATGAAATATATCCATACCGCTGTGAGCGGGATAAAGGAAAGGCCATCATGCTTGAACAATGTGGAGACGTGGGCAAATGTCCCCCTTATTATCAATAAAGGAGCTGAGTGGTTTAATTCCATTGGCACAGATGGGAGCAAGGGGACCAAAATCTTCTCCTTAGTGGGCAAAGTGAATAATACTGGACTTGTGGAAGTGCCCATGGGCATGACCTTGAGGCAGCTAATCTATGATATTGGTGGGGGAATACCGCAGGGTAAGAAATTTAAAGCGGTCCAGACTGGAGGCCCTTCGGGAGGGGTAATTCCCGAGCAGCATTTAGACACCCCGATTGACTTTGATGAGCTCACTAAGCTTGGCTCCATGATGGGCTCCGGGGGGACGGTGGTTATGGATGAGGATACCTGCATGGTGGATACAGCAAGGTATTTCATCAGCTTCTGCTGCGAAGAATCGTGTGGGAAGTGCATCCCTTGCCGTGAAGGATTAAGAACGCTTCGGGAGATTTTGACTGATATTTGTGAAGGGAAAGGTCAAGAAGGAGATATAGAGGCGATTGAAGATATAGCTGAAGTGATGCAGGATGCTTCCTTATGTGCCCTGGGCACCACCGCCGCCAACCCTGCCCTTACCACTCTGAAATACTTCAGGGATGAATATCAGGCTCATATAAAGGGGAAGCGCTGCCCGGCAAAAGCTTGTAAAGCTCTCACTTCTTACTATATTGACCCTGAGAAATGTACCGCCTGTATGATTTGCTTCAAGAATTGCCCTACCGAAGCAATTCATGGAGACAAAAACATAGTCCACTGGATTGAACAGGAGAAGTGCATTAAGTGCAATGCCTGTTTTGAGGTTTGCCCTCCTCGTTTTAGCGCAGTAAGGAGAATCTCGGGAGAGCCTCTGCCTCTACCACCAACTCTAGGAACCAAGGTTATCCGTGAGAAGAAGAGGTAAATAGCAATGACCATAACTCTGCGAATAGATGGAAAGGAAGTCAAGGCCAAGGAGGCGATGACCGTATTGGAAGCAGCGAAAGAGGCAGGCATAGAGATACCAACACTGTGTTATCACGAGAAACTAAAGCCCTACGGTGCCTGTCGAATTTGCAGCGTGGAGGTAGAAAGAAAGGGGAGAGTCCGAATAGTGGCTTCTTGTGGCTATCCCGTGGAACAGGGATTAGTAGTGAGGACACGCTCTCCCAGGATAGACAGGATTCGGAAGGTTATCATCGAATTAATCGCACCGACGACAATGGTTGATAGGGAGGTCGCTGGGGAGATAAAGAAACTGGCTAAAGAATATGGTGCGAATATCCATAGATTTGAATCTCGCTTCAGAACGAAGCCAACGAGATGTATTCTTTGTGGACAATGTGTACGCTACTGTGATGAGGTTGTCGGGGAACATGCTATAGGCTTTGTCGGAAGAGGGATAGAGCGGCGGGCGGCGTTTTTCCCGGAAAAAGCCAGGGCCTGCCTCACCTGTCAGGCTTGTTTTAATTTATGTCCCACAGGCAAGATTCCCTCCGAAACCGATTTTGTGGTTTTCGACGGGTTTTCCGTTGATGACTACCTTGCCGGAGAATTATAAGATTTCAGCACTCTTTGCTAAGGGGCAAGGCGCTGAGCTATTTCAGTCTCCTTAAGTACTTGGATTGAGGCAGGTTGACGTTTAATGCAAGTCGGGCGAAGTTAATTGCCCTATTTGTCCTTTTCACATTATAATTTCCCGTCTGGTAAATTCCTTAGTGTTGAAAAAATATGCAGAATATTTTAATCCAAATACAAAAGTGCAGTGTTTGAAGCTAACCCCTAAGAAAAGCAAATACGAGATTTGCTGCCAGTGGGATTTCAATCTAAAATGAGTAGTTAAGCAAACACGGGGTGTGGCGCAGCGGCTAGCGCGCATGGTTTGGGACCATGAGGTCGGAGGTTCGAATCCTCTCACCCCGACCATAATAAAACCCTTCCCATTTTGTAGAAGCCCAAGAAAAAGCCTATTTACCGACTCTGCGTCCGTCATTGCGAGCGAAGCGTGGCAATCCCTTGAGATTGCTTCGGCACAAGATGCCTCGCAATGACATCGGGGATTGCTGAACACTCCTAAGGAAAATTTTGACAGGAGGAATGAATTACATTATAATTGTTAGACTTGTCTAACAATTCGGAAGGTAGGCGATGGTAAAACAAGAAGCGCAAAGAGAGCAGACCGCCAGTATGGAAGATTATCTTGAGGCGATAGCTAACCTCGGTGAGGGAAGGAAGGTGGTAAGAGTAAAGCAGCTCAGCGAAATGCTGGGAGTTAAGATGCCCAGTGTTACCTCCGCCTTGAAAAAACTCTCAGAACAGGAGCTTGTGGAGCATGAGAGATATGGCCACATAAAGCTCACTCCTGAAGGTGATAAGGTTGCCCGCGATGTGATTCGCCGACATAAGGCGTTGACCCGCTTTTTTGCTCAAGCTCTGGGCATTGACCACGAGACAGCTGAAGAGGATGCCTGCAAGATTGAGCATGTCATTAGCCCCTTGAGTATGGAGAGGCTGGCAAAGTTTGTGGAGTTTATAGAAGCGTGTCCACTGGGAGGGGCTAATTTCCCCAGCAGGTATGAATATTATTTAGAGCACGGGGAGCTCCCTCAAGATTGCTCTAACAGAGGTGTGAAGAAAAAGAAATAAAAACGGCAAAATTTTTTTGAACTTGTAAGTTAAACAAGACTAACTTATTAGGGATAGGGGATAAGCTATGACCATGCATCAAAATGAGCAATTGACCCTGGCCGAGATGAGGACTGGGCAGACAGGCACTGTGGTTGAGGTTCTGGGAGGACATGGCTTAATTCGGCGTCTGGATGCTTTGGGTATCAGGCCAGGGAAGAAGGTGACCAAGATAAGTTCTACGCTATTTCGCGGCCCTATTATTCTCAGGGTGGATAATGCCCAGGTGGCTGTTGGTTTTGGCATGGCCAGGAAAATAATAGTCGAAGTAGATAAATATCTACCGCGAGCTTCTTAAGATGATGCGTATCCTGCTTGTGGGTAATCCCAATGTGGGCAAAAGCGCCCTTTTTTCCCGACTGACCGGTACACACATTATCGCTTCCAACTATCCCGGCACCACCGTGGGGTTCACTAAAGGGTATCTGAAGCTGGGGGAGGAGCGGGCTGAGCTTATCGATGTCCCCGGCAACTATACTCTTGAACCAAGTTCTAAGGCGGAAGAAGTGGCTGTGGAGATGCTCAAAGAAGGAGACTTGGTCATAAATGTCGTCGACGCCACAAATCTGGAAAGAAATCTCAATCTAACCTTGCAGTTGCTGGAGAGACAGACTCCAGTAATAGTTGCCCTCAACATGTGGGATGACACTCAGCATCGGGGTATAAATATTGATGTTGCCAAGCTGGAGGAACTTCTCGGAGTGTCAGTTATACCCACGGTAGGCGTTACCGGACAGGGAGTAAGGGAATTAGTCAGGCGTCTTCCCGAAGCGAAGCTGCCCAAAAACGCTCGTACTTATTCTAATAGTGATGCGCGGTGGGCGAGAGTGGGTGACATCGTGAGCCAGGTGCAATCGTTGAGCCATCGCCACCATCGCTGGTATGAGAATTTGGAAGATGCCAGCAGTCATCGGATAGGCGGGATAGTTATCGCCCTGCTGGTCCTTTTTGCCACCTTCTGGTTCGTCCGATTCGTTGGCGAAGGAATAATTGGCTATGTAGGTGAGCCCCTCTTCGAAGGGCTGTGGACACCGTTGCTAGACAGACTGAGCCTTGCTTTAGGGGCAGGGGGTTTCTGGCACAACGTCTTGATAGGTAACCTTATTGGGGGAGAAATCGACTATTTTCAGTCCTTCGGTTTGCTTAGCACTGGACTTTACATTCCCCTCGCTGCGGTATTGCCGTATATCGTCTCTTTTTACTTGGCATTAGGAATACTGGAAGATGCTGGTTATCTGCCCCGCCTGGCGGTATTGATGGACACCATAATGCACCGGTTGGGACTACACGGTTATGCCATCATCCCCACTATTCTGGGCTTTGGGTGTAATGTGCCTGGCATTATGGCAACTCGCATTTTGGAGAGCCGTAAACAAAGATTTATTGCCGCGACTTTGATTTCTATTGGCGTTCCCTGTGCTGCCTTGCAGGCTATGATAATAGGGGTGGTGGGGCAGCAAGGGGTGGGATACGTAGCTATGGTTTACGGGAGCCTGTTTATATCCTGGGTTATCATAGGGCTAATCCTTAATCGTGCTGTCAAAGGATTCAACCCTGAACTTCTGGTGGAGATTCCCCCCTATCGCTTGCCGTCGTGGCGGGTCATTGGTGAAAAGCTCTGGCTACGGGTCTCTGGCTTTATTAAAGAAGCCTTGCCCATAGTCCTCGGCACCATATTAGTGGTAAACATCCTATACATTTTAGGAGTTTTCAATGCCATTGCCAATATTACCGCCCCGATATTGACCGGGCTGTGGGGGCTGCCCAAGGAGACAATTACAGCCCTGGTCGTTGGCTTTCTGCGTAAGGATGTAGCCATAGGCATGCTAGCTCCCTTGGCCCTAACTGCCAAGCAGTTGGTTATCAGCAGCACGGTTCTGGCTATGTTTTTTCCTTGTGTAGCTACCTTTGTAATATTGGCTCGGGAGCTGGGGGCACGAAACTTGCTTAAAGCTGTTGGAATAATGATAGCAGCAGCACTAATAATGGGTAGCTTGCAGAACCTGGTCCTGTAGGGTGGGATGCTTTTGGAAGGTCAGCTAAAGACAATTACATCATCTGTTGCACGCCGCACCAAGTAGCTATATTGCTGGGTGGCTCTCTGGCCCAACTTCGACAGTTTCGTAGCTAAAAAGGAGCGTTTTACACTACGGGAGATGGCTTCGAGATATGGGTAGGGGCTTAAGCTGGTAAGGGCTGCACTATGTCATAGGCCGATTTCCTGCCTCTGTAAATACCATGTGAGCTTGTCCAATTATATAGGGTATTGTATCATAGGGTAACACTTGATTGCCCCAGCATAATTTAGTGAAGACATTCAACTTAGCGGCAAAAGAAAAACAGTCACGCCAAAGATAGTCCAGAGGTTGGAGAAATCAGGAGAAGGTCGGAGATGGAGATAATCCCAGCCGTTGACATCAGGGGCGGCAAGTGCGTCAGGCTATATCAGGGTGATTATAACCAGGAAACTGTTTTTGATGAGGACCCTGTGACAGCAGCCTTGACCTGGTATTCCCAGGGGGCAAGATGGCTCCATATTGTCGATTTGGACGGGGCGGTTGCCGGTGAGCCCAAAAATATGGAGGTGGTCGAGGAGATAATGAAAGAGAGTGACCTGTTAATAGAATTAGGCGGCGGTATCAGGCAAGAAGAGGTGGCAGAAAAACTGTTGCGTCAGGGGGTAAGCCGGATAATTTTGGGAACTGCGGCGATAGAGAACAGGGAACTGGTAAAAAAGCTATGCCAGCAATCTGGCGAGGCTATCGCAATTAGCCTTGACACCCGAGATGGCAAGATAGCCATCCACGGCTGGCGGAAGAATACGGTTTTTGAGGTTCTCCAGTTAAGCCGAGATATGGTTGATGCCGGAGTGAGGCGCTTCATTTATACTGATATAAAAAGGGATGGCACCCTTACCGAGCCTAACTTTGACATGATAAATAGATTGCTTGCTGAAGCAAATGTTCCCGTCATTGTGGCCGGGGGGATTTCCAAGCTGGAGCATTTACGGAGGCTTAAGGAGCTCGGTGTGGAAGGAGCCATTATAGGCAAAGCTCTTTACACCGGGGATATTGATTTGGGGGAAGCTATAATCAATTTTGGAACTTAGGAGGCAAATGTTAAACTTTGATGATAAAGGCTTGATTCCAGCTATTGTCCAGGATGCTAGGAATGGTGAAGTCCTGATGCTGGGCTATATGAACGAAGAGTCGCTAAAGCGCACATTAGCCAGCAGAGATGTCTGGTTCTATAGCCGCAGTCGGCAGGAACTGTGGCACAAGGGAGAAACTTCAGGCAATTTCCTCAGGCTGAAGTCCATCGTCAAGGACTGCGATAGCGATGCCCTTCTTATAAAGGCTGAGCCTACAGGTCCAGTATGTCACACCGGCAATCGGACTTGCTTCTTCCAGCAATTGGAGAGCGAAGACACAGTGTAAACATTGCAACCTCTTCATCCCTTTTATTATGTACTGCCGCTAGAATCAGCAGCCCTGTCAATCTCGATGACCTCTTTTAGTGCCGATATAGCAGCCTCTAGTTGACTATCGTCAGGTTCCCTGGTGGTTATAGCTTGCAACATCAGCCCCGGGGCCAGGAGAATTCGGACCATCGTATTCTTGATGTGGCCTGCCCCGAATTTCATGATTTCATAGCTAATAACAGCGATAACAGGGATGAGGACTATGCGGGACAGTATGAGTATCCATAGGGTTGGCCGACCAACCAAGGCGAAGGCAAAGATAGCTATGATTAGAACGATGAATATAAAGGCGGTGCCGCAGCGAGCATGGGCAGTAGAATAATTCTTAACCGACTCCACTTCCAAAGGGACGCCTGCCTCATAGGCATTCACTACTTTATGCTCGGCTCCGTGGTAAGCAAAGACTCTCTTAATATCAGGCATTAAACTTATTAATTTGAGGTAAGCAATGAAAATGCCAATACGGATAAGTCCCTCAAGGACAACACTCAGTAGAGCAGAATTGACGTAAGGGTCGATAAGATAGCGGGTGGCGAAGAGAGGAACCATGAAGAAGAGGGCTACACCCAAAGCAAGGCTTACGGCTACGGTTCCCCATAAAAGCGCTGTAGGTATTTTCTCTCCTCCTTCCTCTTCTGCGGCGACCTGAGCAGAGTGAAGTAATGCCCGCGTGCCCAGAACCAGGGTCTCAACAAGAGCGATGATTCCTCTTATTAAAGGCATTTCTCTGAGACGCCCTTTGTATATGCTGGCCAGGGGCTGCCTCACTATGTTCAATTCTCCATTGGGCTGACGTACAGATATAGCCACGCCTTCCTTCCCCCGTATCATCACCCCCTCAATAACTGCCTGGCCACCGTAATGAAAAGGTCTTGCCATTAGCGCCTCAACCTCACTAGCTGCCTAAAGCGAAGACTGCAATCTTGTCTCATTATGAAAAATCCCTAATCGTATTATGATAAAAACGGCTGAAAATATAAAGTTTGTCTCCTAAAGTAGCAGCGATGAATGAATTTCTAGTTTCCCAAGGTAAGCTTAAAAGTAAACACTGCCCGCGGTCACACAGCCGCTGTCACAACAAGAAATAACAGGCCCCCAAGCCTCCGACCTGACATAAAGAAATAGAGAGTTTAATGTATTCTATCATTTCATCTTGTATCGCTTCTTAAAGCGCTCCACCCTTCCCATGGAATCGACTATCCTTTGTTCGCCCGTATAAAAGGGGTGGCATTTACCACATATTTCTACCCTGATTTCTGCCTTAGTTGAACCAGTGGTGAAGGTATTACCACAAAGACAAGTCACTTTAGCATTATCATAATACTTAGGATGGATTTTATCCTTCATTTGTAAACGCTCACCTTCTTTTTGTATCTGGTTGCCGGCTCATATTTAACATAGCCGTCTATTAAGGCAAAGAGGGTATAATCTCTCCCCAGGCCAACATTGTTTCCCGGCCGTATACGAGTCCCACGTTGCCGAACCAAGATAGCTCCAGCGCGAACTTGTTCTCCACCATACTTCTTCACTCCCAAGCGCTTAGATACACTATCCCGCCCATAAGTTGTGCTGCCACCGCCCTTTTTGTGTGCCATGCCTATTCTCCTTTACCCTTAACAATTTCGTTTACCAATATTTTAGTATAAGTCTGGCGGTGTCCCCTTTTGCTTCGGTAGCGAACTTTGGACTTATATCTAAATACGATAACCTTTTCTCCCTTAGCTTCCCCTAAAGAAGTAGCCACAACCTTAGCCCCCTTAATAATAGGATTTCCTACAAGGGTATTTTTATCTTCCCCAATAAATAATACTTTATCGAGCTCAACTATGTCGCCTTCAGGGACATCTAAACGCTCGACTTCTAGTGTTTGCTTTGGGGCTACCTTGTACTGTTTGCCACCTATTTCAATAATAGCGTAAATCTTCTCACCCCCATACAGAAAAGGGAATTCTAGCACTCCAAATTGCCCGGTGTCAAGCTAGCGATTTGACGTGGAAGCACCCCGCCTTTCAAATTGGCAGTATATAGGTAATTATTCTCCCTAAATTTAGGGGTCCTCCGATTTTTGGGTTAATTTCGTAATGAGGCTGTCTCTTCGCTTTATATACTTTTCCCTCCCATCGGTGTACGAGGGAAGAACCCATTTCATTTCCTTTAGGTTTTGCGTTACAATCGGTATCCAATCCCAAGGGATAGTTATCAGTATCCCTCCCTCCGGGAATCGTTGGAGTGCTTTCGCGCAGAAGGTCATCCCGGTAGGCATGTAATTGATTTTGCCGCTTTGATATGGATAAACGAAAATCCAGGCACATCCCAATACCCCTGTTGTCTTGCTCTCCCATATCTCGCCAGTCGAATAGGACATCGCCCTCAGTACGGTTTCTGCCTGGGTGGGAGTAGCTATAAGAATTAAGAGGTCTGGCTCGAATGTCAGTTTGTCCAGCGAGGACAAAGCGACATAGTTAACCGTACCCACCGGAAATTTGGGAACGTATTGATAGATTCTAGCATTAGCCCTTGGTTCCTGAAAGATTCCCAATCCAGGTCCAAATTCTCCGCCTTTGCCCCATGAAGACATCTGCTCCATCCCCAGTGATACTTTTCCGAAGCAATCCTCATTCTCTTTAGCGAAATAAAACGGGGATTCTCTTTGCTGTGCTTCTTTGATCATTTCGCAGAAAGCCAGACTTTTGTCTAGTTGCTGTGTTCCTTCTGGTTTGAAGTACAGGAACTTGACGCCTACAGGTGGCTTCTCAAACTTAAATTTCTCAAATATGGACAAATCAGTTTGAAGTGGTCTCATATTAACCTCCTTAAAAATATATTTTCCCACAGTAGAGGGCACTGTGAAATGCGCTGGTACCAGTTTAGTTTTTCCAAAATCCTAGCCCATACTATATCATCCCCCGCACTGTCAAGCATATTTGGTGTGTGAGCCAAGCCACCCAGAATTTTACGGTGTCTCTCACCCCATATCAACCCTCACCTATTAAAAATGCACAGCGACGGGAGCCAAACTGTGCTGATCTAGTTCAGATAGATGGGTGACACTTTGTATGTTTGTAACATCGGGTAGTAACCTTCCGTGTCATTGCGAGCCGGAGGCGTGGCAATCTCTATCCCCGGCAGCCCCACAAGATTGCTTCGTCACTTTCGCTCCTCGCAATGACAAAAAAGAGGTGTCACTAATCATATGAACGAGTACACGTGCTTGACAGACTAATTAAAATTATGGTAAAACGCATTCAGATTAGTGGGGGGTGGTGAACCTGTTAAAAAAGATGAATGGTCGAGCTTTGTCTTTTGGATTTATCAGCAGACTGTAGAGTAAGGAGTGAGAATTATGACAAAAATACCGGACAAAATTGAAACCTGGCAGATGGTAGAGCCGGGCAAACTGAAGAGGGTAAGCATTGATGTCCCTCAGCTTAAACCCGGCGAGGTGCTGGTTGAAATTGCTGGCTGCGGGGTATGCCATACCGACCTGGGCTATTTTTATGATGGCGTGCCCACGGTCAACAAACCACCGCTGACCCTGGGGCATGAAATCAGCGGCACGGTAATAGCCGGCGATGATAAGTGGCTGAGCAAGGAGGTAATTATACCGGCGGTGATGCCGTGCAATAACTGCCCTATCTGTGCTGCTGGAAGGGGCAACCGCTGCCTGGCGCAGAAGATGCCCGGCAACAGTATGGAAATCTACGGAGGCTTCTCCAGCCACATCGTCGTCCCGGCTATGGATTTGTGCGTGGTTCCGGACAGGAAGGGGGTACCTCTTTCTCACTTTGCCGTGATTGCCGATGCCGTAACCTCGCCCTATCAGGCAGCGATGAGGGCTGAGGTTAAACCGGGGGATTTAACTATCATTGTCGGGACTACCGGAGGTCTGGGGGTATATGCCGCCCAGATTTGCTCGGCACTGGGCGCCAAAGAGGTCATCGGTATCGCCCGAAACCCAGCGAAGCTCAAAAGAGCCCTGGACTACGGCGCTACCCATGTCATCAGCTCGGTGGACAAGACTCCCCGGGATATCAGGGACGAGTTTCGCAGTTACTGCAAGGAAAAGGGCGTGCCTTCAAACTACGGCTGGAAGATTTTTGAGTGGACGGGCACCGCTGATGGTCAGGCAATTGCCCTGGAGTTGCTGTCATTTATCGGCAAGCTGCTGATTTGCGGCTTCGGTATGCAGAAGAACGAGTATTCTCTATCACGATTGATGGCATTTGACGCTGATATTCTGGGCTCCTGGGGCTGTTTACCCAAGTACTACCCCAAGGTCCTTGACATGGTGCTGAAAGGGAAAATAAAGATAGAGCCCTTTCTTGAGACCAGGCCAATGAGCCAGATTCAGCAAGCGTTTGAAGAAGCTCACGGGGGGAGATTGGAGAGAAGGATCATACTGACCCCCGATTTTTAAAGCCCTTGGTAGTACGTCAAAGAGCTGACATTTCTCCGGGATTTTCCCTGAGAAATGTCAGCTCAATGTTACACCACTAAAAATTGTAAATAACATCGCAGTGGCAGGTTCCTCTCAGTGGTGACGGACAAGGACACTACCCGACATAACCCCCATCAACGGATAGCACCTGTCCGGTGATGTACCGCGCATCCTCCGATGCCAGAAACACAAAGGCCGGCGCTACCTCCTCAGGTTCGCCGAACCGTCCCAGCTGTATTCTCGAGAGGTATATTTCTTTTAGCTTTTCATCCTCTCTTATCTTGCCCGTCATCTCCGTTGTGATAATTCCCATGGATATGGCATTAACATTTATCCCGTATCTGGCGAGCTCCCTGGATGCGGACTTGGTGAACCCGATAACTCCCGCTTTCGCCGAGGCATAGTTTATCTGCCCCATCGTCCCATACAATCCGGCGGTGGAGATGACATTGATGATCTTTCCGTACTTGTTTTCCTTCATATAATTAGCTGCAGCCTGCGTACAATTGAAGGTGCCCTTGAGGTGAATATCGACAACCTGGTCCCACGTCTCTTCGTCCATCTTCAAAAGCAGAGCGGGCCTGGACAGTCCAGCATTGTTAACCAGGATATCCACCCCCCCCAGCTCCTGCACCGCCTGGTCGACCATTGACCTGGCATCCTGGTAACTGCCGACATCCGCTTTTAAGGCCACAGCCTTCCGGCCGAGCATCCGTATCTCGTCCACTACTTCCTTAGCAGTGGCGTCATTGCTACGGTAGTTTATCACTACGTCGGCGCCTTCCCTGGCAAAAGCCAGGGCCACGGCCCTGCCAATACCCCTCCCCCCACCAGTAACAATTGTCTTCTTATCCTGCAATCTCATAATACCCCCAAATCCAGTTACCTGTTCTTCCATTCAGGCTTGCGTTTATCCAAATACGACTGCAAACCCTCCTGGCCATCTTCAGTCTGCCAGCTCTTGATACCGTGCTCCACTCCCTTTTCCAGCGAAGCCTCAAGTGAGGGCGTTTCCGCACAATCATACAGCGCATCCCTCACGAGCCTGACGCTCAGCGCACTCTTTTCTAAGAACTTGCGTGCGAACTCCTCTGCAGTCTGGTCCAGTTCTTCTTCCGGAACAACCTTATTAACGAGGCCAATTCGTTCCGCTTCCCGGGCACTGACATTTTCTCCCATCACCAGCAGCTCAAACGCTTTCTTCTCCCCCATTATCCTGGGAAACAAGGGGGCAGCCGCCGGCGCCAGTCCCCCAAGTTTTATCTCCGGCTGACCGAGCTGGGCTTTCTCGGAGGCAATAGCCATGTCACAGCCGGCAACAAGCTCGCATCCACCCCCCAGTGCTACGCCATTGACCACAGCAATACTCGGCTTGCCAAGACCTCTCAAGAGATGGAAGACACGGCCAAACTCCTTCATCATCTTCGGCATTTTCTCCCCGATATGGTCCTTTACCTCCACACCTGCACTGAAGGCCTTGTTCCCAGAGCCGCGGAGCAACAGTACCTTAACTTCATCATCCTTCGCCAGTTGCTCCAGGGCAGTATTTAGCTCCACCAACATATCACAATCTATTATGTTAAGCGGCGGGCGGTTAAGTGTAAGAGTCGCTATTCCCTCTTTCTTATCCACGACAATGTTCTGGAATTCCATATTCCCTCCCTTCAGGATATATTTCGCTCCTATTATACAGCGAGGCGCACCTTTCGCCAAAAATGTGAAAGCCCACGGTTTATCCCTGGGCTTTCACATTTACTCCATCCTTATCAGTTTACTGCTTCGGCTTCGGCTTCGGCTTCGGCTTCGGCATGACCTGCTCTGCCAGATCATCATCGAAGCTATGCCCCTGGGCAATCAACTGACGGAATTTAACAAAGTCTATCCTGCGCTGACCCGTCATAGCCTCCGTATTGAAGGTATTGAATCCAAGATAGGCTTCCATATTCATATTCGCCCCTAGCCAGTACTTAGCGCTTATCTTGTTCTGGTCCCAGAAGAACTTCTTCTTCAATCTTATCGTCTCAATGGTCTTCATCAAGCACAGGGGCATGAGATTGGTAAAGGTCCAGACAATCTCGTTTATCCTCCGGTCCAGGAGCGAGAAATCGGTCTCGGACGTCTTTATAATCTCCTTTGCCTTCTTGGCCTCGTCACCGGTCTTAGGTTCTCCATAGACGATCCTCCCATCCTCTACATACTTGTCGGTAATCACCAAAGGGTTCCTAATCCACTCACCATCGAGCTTCTTCACGGGCACTAGATCAGTTATGAAGCCCAGCCTGTGCATTTTGTAGGCACTCCACAGTTCGTTGGAGACGCAACTCCATATGGCCAGCTCTGTAGTAGGTAGCTGCCAGGGGAGAAAATCAGTTGAGCCTCCATCCGGCGTTGAGCCAACCCCGGTACCAGCCTGACCAAAATTAGCAAGGTCAGAGGCAATAGCCAGATCACAGGCCTGACCGATTTCCTGTCCCCCCGCCACTCTCATCCCATTAACGCGACAAATGACCGGCGCTCCGGCATCAAGGATGGCATCCACCATCCCGGCAAACAGATTAATGTAGTCCCTGTATTCCCTTGGCCTGCGGGTGTAATATTCGGCATATTCCTTGGTATTGCCACCGGTACAAAAGGCCCTATCGCCAACAGCGGTGAAGATGATGGCCACAACACTCCTATCTGCCGAGGCCTTCTTCATTCCAGCTATGACGCCCTTGACCATCTCGGTGGTGTAGGAATTATACTGGGTCGGATTATTGAGGATAACCCATGCCGTGTATAGCCCGTCTACCGTTTCCCCGGTCTGGGGGTTAACCAAAGGTTTCTTCTCATACATGGTGCACGGCGGCTCTGTTCCAAAGAACTCATCGCCGACAAGCTGGTGATCCTTCAGTTCATTATCTCTTGGCAACCAATCCATCGCCATTTGTTCTACCTCCTTTTCAATTTTCTGGTAGCATGTCAAAGAGCTGACATTTCTCCGGGATTTTCCCTGACGTAATAGTTTAGCTTTTCCAAAACCTTAGTCCATAGTGTATCACCCCCCGCACTGCCAAGCGTTTTTCGGGATTTTTCGAGATTTTCGTCAGATTGGTAAAAAAGTCGGTAAATTTCAGTAAATTTGGTGATAGAGGCTGAGCGCCGGCTCTCATACCAACTCGTAATAGCAAGCTCATAAGCTAGAAAAACCGTCAGGTTTTTTGGGAAAACTTACCTGTTACTCCCTGACAGGCAAGCACCATCGGGCTGTATAATAACTTGTCTTTGAAAGTTTGTCAATATTCTGTGCTGGCTGACCACATAGGTAACACTCATGGTGTGTTTACAGATAATAACCTACCACAGGAGTTACCGGAATGATAAAGTCAGCCAGCACAGGGTAATGATCTAGTTCAGATAGATGGGTGACACTTTGTATGTTTGTAACATCGGGTAGTAACCTTCCGTGTCATTGCGAGCCGAAGGCGTGGCAATCTCTATCCCCGGCAGCCCCACAGGATTGCGGAGCCTGTTCCGAACCGTGGGTGAGGAATCTCGCTCCTCGCAATGACAAAAAAAGGGGTGTCAATAATCATATGAACGAGTAGGTAGTGTATCATTTTGAAATCTCCAAGTATTGACAATGCTTGAGCGATTTAGTATCCTTAAATTATTAATATGGGAGGTCTGATAAATGGATACATGGCATTATCATATACAAATATTTACTCTAAAAGATTTGCTACACCCCGATGAGTTGAATAATTTGGGAGCTATAGGTTGGGAACTAATTGCGATTAAAAGATTAAAGGAAACCCAGCAGAAGCAACCAAGGTGGCTACTAGTCTTTAAGAAACTAGACACTCATTGAGATTCACAATTATGGCGAAGCATAAGAAAAAGGAACACGATTTCGCAGTAACGGCCTTCCGGGTGGTCCAAGAGGCCACTGGACAAGTTGAGCCTGAAGAAATAGGGCCGGAGTCAGTCGAAGGTAAAAATCCCCATGCCGTAGCCCTGGGACGCTTAGGCGGTCTAAAAGGGGGCAAGGCTAGAGCTAATAAACTAACGCCAGAACGAAGAAAAGAGATAGCTAGGAAAGCTGCGGAATCTAGATGGGGCAGTACAACTCTGAAGTAGATGTCACTCAAAAGCTTTTTGGCCAGTCCTCTGCATGTTCAGCCCAGATTGTTGTCGGTGTAGGGCGCCCGCTCTGAGCTGCCTTGAAATGAATACCTCCGTGAGAACTATGAACTTTTTTCTCCAGTTCATCAATTACGCGCATAATTATCTTCAACTGCAATGACGCCGGAAACCTTTCGGGTTGCTTCAATACCAATAGTGTCACTTTTGAGGTCTCAGTAGGGAACTTCCTCATAAGTTTTTCCCGCCTTTCATCTGTGGTAATCCAAATTGTCTGAGTCCTCAAACAATAATCTAGAATGATCCCATCATCAACTGACCCATTGGGATATTCAGGGAATTGAACCTTCACATGGTTGCATATGAAACTTACGGCCTGAAGTGCGGTTGCGACACCTGGGCTCAGGCCGTTATCCACCAAGTAGCGTAGGTGTTTTGGCTGTTCTGGTAAAAGTGACTTTGGCGAGGTTTTCCTCCCACCGCAACGCATTTTCAATTTGGGGGTCTCCAAGGTCATAAGATTGAGCTAGGAATGGGACCGTATCTCCACCTAAGTACATCCTCCAAATTGACCGCGTTGGATACCCTGTTTTAGCGATACAAGGTGCCCCAAATTGGATATTGGGTTTAAGCAGAATACCGAGCTGAGGGGACCACGAATCAGCAACGCCATGGCTGAATGTCATATCATGTACATTTACCAGGTCTTGTCTGACAAGTTCCAAAAAAGGTAACTGACCGGATTTACTAGCAGTGACAAGTAAGGGGCCAATCTCAGCAAATATGTCTATAGTTTCAGTCCAAAGGCGCTCTGTTGCAAAGGGGTGGGAGTGGCCTGTTAACTCCTCTAGGTATGCCTTTGCTATTCTGATTTTGTCTAATCCAACACCCATTCCACGTAGAAGATAAATCACTCGCATTGAAATCAAGTCCTGGAAATCAATCTCGATATTACGGCCTCTTTCGTGGATTAAGTGCGATGGTGCAATACCTTTGTGCATCCAATTAAGTAGATGTCGTGGCGTTGGCTTGGCCATACCGGGAAGATGAGAGGTTACATATAAATAGCGAGCAGCTTCTGGGACCTGATACACACCAGCAAATGTTTTCGTAGTCATTGTTGACTTCCCCCTTTTAGACGTGATATACTTTGACCGAAGGGGGAAAGCTCAAAACTATTGCCGTAGCTTTTGGGCATACGTTTCCGCCGACAGTTACACTCAGTATTTAGTTAAACACATAATAGCAGAGGTTCCCACATTTGGCAATCTTTTGTGGTGGATTTTTGCTATTTTTTTTGCATTTTCGGGCAAAATAACCACTTTACCTATTGACAATGCTTGAGCGGTGTTGTATAATGTTATCAAATAGAAAGGGGTAGGACAGTGAACAAGCTAAGTCTGGAACGCAAAACACAAGTGATAAGAGTACTCTGCGAAGGTAACTCGATACGCAGTACCGCTCGCATAACTGGAACGGCCATTAACACGGTCGTCAAATTACTTAGGGAAGTCGGTGCTGCCTGTCTAGAGTACCAGGACAAGACAATGCACAACCTGTCATGCAAAAAGCTCCAATGCGATGAGATTTGGAGCTTCGTTTACGCAAAGAATAAGAACGTGCCCGAGGAGCACAATGGCGAATTTGGCTATGGCGATGTCTGGACGTTCACGGCGATAGACGCAGATACGAAGCTAGTCCCTGCTTGGTTGGTTGGACTGAGGAATGCATATTATGCCTATGCGTTTGCTAACGATTTGAAAAACAGACTAGCAAACAGAGTTCAAGTTAGCACCGATGGGCATGGAATGTATTTAGAAGCAATCGAACACGCTTTTGGTGCAGATATAGATTATGGGATGCTAGTTAAGTTGTATGGACCAGAACCCGAAGGCGAAAGGCATTACAGCGCGGCCAAATGCCTAAGTGCCACGAAACACGTTGTTCAAGGCAAACCTGATTATGAGGCAATCTCAACAAGCTACGTAGAACGCCAGAATCTTACAATGAGAATGAGCATGAGGCGGTTCACGAGGCTAACCAATGCCTTCTCAAAGAAGTTGGAAAACCACGAATACGCTTTGGCTCTTTACTTCATGTATTACAACTTTGCCAGACCACATAAAACATTAGCCAATCCATGCCATAGAACACCAGCAATGGCAGCAGGAATAACTAATCATGTTTGGACTGTTGAGGAAATTGTAAAATTGGTAAATGGAAGTTAAGATGATAAACAAGATGGGAGCTTATATCAAAGTACCGCCCATAAAATGCCAGGGCATTAAGACTAAACTTGCCCGATTTATTGTAGATTCCATAGATTGGTCAGGAAACGGAAGATGGATAGAACCCTTCGTCGGCTCTGGTGTGGTGGTATTGAATGTCGCTCCTCATCGAGCCTTGCTGACTGATATAAATACTCATGTTATTAACTTTTACAATGATATTGCAAGTGGATTGCTTTCACCAAATAGTGTAAGGGAATTTCT
This sequence comes from Dehalococcoidia bacterium, assembly GCA_049678605.1. Classification (GTDB taxonomy): domain Bacteria; phylum Chloroflexota; class Dehalococcoidia; order GIF9; family AB-539-J10; genus RBG-13-51-36. Next base: position 4,671 of record JBAUEM010000042.1, on the reverse strand, counting down.
TCAACATCATGGGCGTATCTTATTAGAAGTCGGTGAACCATACTATTATGAAGTTCGTGAACGGTTTAATTCTAAGCCTAACTCCTATGATTTTCTTTTCCTCAATCGTTGCGACTTCAATGGTGTGATTCGTTTCAATTCTAAAGGGCGATTTAATGTGCCATTCGGGAAGAAGCCTAATAGGTTTCGCCCGGCATATATAACCAAAATTGTGAATCAGGTGGCATACGTGTCAAATTTAATAGAGAACAATGATTGGGTTTTTCAAGTGGCAGATTGGCGTGAAACACTATCACAGGCACATGAACAAGATTTCGTCTATGCTGACCCTCCATATATCGGGCGACATACTGATTACTACAATAAATGGACTGAAAAGGATGCAATTGAACTCTTTGAACATTTGAAATCATTGCCGTGTGGGTTTGCTCTTTCTACGTGGAGCCAAAATAGGTATCGGACTAATCCGTATCTCCCCTCAGATAAATCGGTGATAATCAAAACCTTCAACCATTTCTACCATGTGGGGCCAACGGAAAGTCTGAGGAATCCTATGGTAGAAGCATTAGTAATCAAAAAGGGATTTGAAATATAAAAACTACTCAAACGGAAACTCACTTGGTTAGAGATTCTTTCCAAGCAAAATATCCGTATAAGTCAGTATATTTTCTCGGCAATTTCCAATCGAAATTTCTCCAGTAATCTTCAAAGACATCTTTGCCTTTCTCCCCAAATCTAGTAAATGTCCCTTGCCCATTGCGTAGAGCCTTCAAAGTTCTCACTGAGCCAATATTCGCTGTATCACCACTACCTGGCTTGTCAGATGCAATTTGCCATTTCTGCCAAATAACCACCTCTACGTTTTCAATAGGCGGTATTATCCTGTCAATTTGAGATATATCAACTATCTCAGGTTTGACACCGGCTACCCGGTCATAAATAAAGCCAACTATCCAATGTTCAATATAGTCCGTATAGGGGTATCTGATATTTTTTGTAAAGGGAGGTCTAATGTAGGCGGTATATGAGCCTAATGTAAACCCTGCATTAGCGCCCTTTCTATATGTGCTCTTAATGTCTATAGCTATCTTGTTGGGTATAGGCTGGTCTAGAATCAAGGTAAGGTCTGGATAAACTGTTTGCCGTTCTTCAATCTCCCAAGACTTTATGTGAGGTTCAATAGCATGGGTGATAATGGGAATAGAGATGAGTTCAAACACCTTTGATATTAGCTTCGTATCGTTGGATATGGTATATAATTGTTTCTTGCTATCTAGTATCCCTTTTACATACCAGCCAACGCCAACGTCTGCAAAGGCCTTAATCAGAATACCGCGCACATCCATGCATGATATTATATTTCAGTTGCTTTCAAAATGATACACTACCAACGAGTACAGGGTATTGATTTTTTCTTGAGGAACTGTTATTCTTATATAAAGCATTCGCGCACGTGTTAGCCTTCTATTACCAGAGTATATAAGATTCCACTTACGAGTGCGGCCAGGCAGAGGAGACCAACTCAGGTGGCAAAGGGGCTTGATATGGGCAAGAGATGGTTGCTGAACAGGATGAGGCGTGGAGTTGTATCATTACCGAGCTCCGCTGATAGCAACGGCGTTCGCTACTTCGACCGAGATGGGCTGGAAAAAGCCGTTGATATTGTGGGAGGCAAGAAAGGGAGTATAAACTAAAGTAGGAAGAGACCTGCTACCGCAGGTCTCTTCTTCGATTTTTAGGGGAGGGTCGGCAATTTTGCAGGAGATTATGCGGTTAACGGAACTGAGCGATTATGCTTGCCCATAGAGTCTCCTCTGGGGAGAGCCAGGTCGATCGTGGGCGGTGAATCAACACCCCGGATATTTACGGGGTGGAACATAGAGATGAAAGTGAAAGGAGGAGATAATGAAAAGAATTACTAGTATCTTACTTGCCCTGGCGCTGGTGCTGGGCTTTAGCCTGGTGGCGACAACGCCGGTGGCAGCAGCTATCCTTACGGTTGACACAGGTCAGGCGAATACGCCTCCGAACTACTGGACCATCCAGGCAGCTATCGATGCCGCCAACCTTGGCGACACCATCAACGTGGCGGCGGGGACGTACACCGAGTACCTGCATATCACGACGGACGGACTTACAATCCAGGGTGCTGGGATTGACCAGAGCATCATTGATTTGGATGGTCTGACTCCGTACTGGCATTACTCTGGTAGTGGCTCTTTTGCCAGCAGAGCCGGTGTTCTTATCAGCGGCTACGGCAGCTCTGGTGAAGTAATTGAGGATGTTACATTTAAGGGTTTTACAGTGAAGAATGCCGGTCTCAATCCACCGACAACTGCAACAGGCACCCATACTGGTCTCAATAACCAATTGACGACACTCACAGATAACACAAAAGCATGGACACCCGGCGCGTTAGTCGGACAGTGGGTACATAATTATGGCGATAGGGACACAGACTACAACCCTGCTCGCAGCTACGGCCAGATTACGGTCAATACGGCTACGACAGTGACAGTTGCATCACTTTCCGGAGGTAAGGAAAACGACTGGGATACCGGTGACCAATACCTAATCACGCCTTATGAGGAGTTCCATAATAAGATATGGGTTCATTATCCCAACTACGATGGTCTGAGGGGCATCGGAATTGGCAATGGTAAGAACATTCTCATCCAGAACTGCAAAGTCACGAACTGCGGTTATGGCGGTATCGGCTCCGGATATGCCCGCCTCGTCTCTACACACAAATACAGTGAACTTATAACGGTTGACAACTGTATTGTAACAGACCATCTTACATCTGGAATAAGTATTGGACAGAATGTGGGGGCACTTACTATAACCAATAACCTCGTTGAGAGAAACAAAAGACCGAACTACGAGGATGCCACCCGTGAAAACGCTGGACGTGGTATCGAGGTCTCAGGTAGCAAGTACGGATACGGTCCTGCGTCAGGTCTCATAGCCGACAACACAGTTAATGACAATGGCTTTGAGGGCATTATTCTGGCCAGCTATACTGATGGTGTTACTGTGGAGGACAACACAGTTACCGGGCATAATTTAGATGAGGATGGAGCCGGGATTTTCTTCTACGGCGCCAGCTCTAACCCGGCAAACTGCAAGAACAACATCATCAAGAACAACACGGTAACCGGAAACATCCGTGGGATCGTTGCCTACTACGCTCAGGCGTGCACAATTGAAGGCAATACCATCACAACCGATTCTGGTGCTTTCGCACTAGGTCAGGCAGCCATCAAGATAGATGGTGGTAATAATATTGCGGTCAAGGACAACACCATCAGTTGCGATGGAGCTGGGATCAAGGTTCAGAAGACATGGAATAGCGTAGATTGCTATGCCAATACCTTCACGTGCAATACCATCACCGGTGCCAAGTTCGCTGGCGTTCGTATTACGGCAGGTGCCCACGACAATACCTTCACGTGTAACACCATCACCGGCACCACTAGTCTGACAATAGGTGCAGAAACCCAGGCTGACGGCGTGTTTATCGATGACGATGCTGGCACTGGCAACGTGTTCAACGGGAACAGCATCTATGGCAATGCCGATGATGGGATGGAGAACCAGATTGGTGCGCAAGTCGACGCCGAGAACAACTGGTGGGGATGCGACGGTGGGCCAGGTGCTGCTGGCTGCGACACGGTCGTCGGTAACGTGGACTATGATCCCTGGGCATCGGCGTCGTCAGTAGCCACGGCAACTGGTACGGGCACAGCTTCATTCGCTGCCCCCTGTGGTTCTATTTCAGGCCTCACATCTATACCCGAAGGAAGTCTTCCTGCGGCGGCCCAAGCGACGAAGCCCATTAATTTCCCGGATGGGTTGTTCTCGTTCACCATAACAGGGCTGACGGCTGGTCAAACGGTGGCTGTCATCATCACGCTTCCCCCGGGTGCCGCGCCGACTCAATACTGGAAGTATCACGCACCTAACTGGGTTCAGATACCGATGACCGTCGTCGGTCCTCCCAACGTGATCAGAATCACACTCGTCGATGGCGGCCTGGGCGACGATGACGGACTCGCAAACGGCACGATCGTCGACCAGGGAGGCCCCGGTAGCGGCGCTGTAGGTTGGGAGACCTACCCGATAAACAAGGTGCGTGTGCTGCTACCCTGGATCGCCTTGTTTGCAGCCATTATGGCCGGTGCGAGCCTGCTGGTGCTAAGGCGTCGCCGGGCGTGAGATAAAGGAGTTAATTGTAGGGGCGGAGTCCATCTCCGCCCCTCGGTGAGCGACACCGTGGATAATTCCGGGGTTAGACATAAAGATGAACGCGAAAGGAGGAGGCTATGAAAAGAATATTTAGTATCGTGTTTGTCCTGGCGCTGAGCTTGGGGCTGGTCATGGTAGCCCAAACGCCCATACCGGTCCTGGCGCAACCACCCCATATGTATGAATACTACAACACTGGCGATGATAATCATGTTTGGATATGCGGTACTAATTGGGTAGCACAAACCTTCACTCCTTCGGTAGCTCATACAATTACCAGTGTTAAGCTGAAGCTATTCAGAACTGGTGCGCCAGGGACTGTCACTGTGAGCATTAGAGCTACCTCCGGCGGACAGCCTACGGGCAGCGATTTGTGCTCCGGCACTACTAGTGGCGATACACTAACAACCTCAGCCCCCGGTG
>JBAUEM010000041.1:0-1549 GCA_049678605.1 Dehalococcoidia bacterium | reverse complement strand
CGTTCTGAGCTGCATTGACACCTTTAAGGATGCTGTCAATCGCGGAACCCGCACCCACAAACGCGACAAACCTGGTGCCGCCTATATCCGCTTTGATTGTCATAAGGCACTCGTATGCATCCCATTTGAGAGCCAGGCCTAGCAGCGTGATTCCTTTTGTCTCAAGCGCTCCTGCCAGGCCGTACTCTAAGGCATGTACCAGGGCATCCCGCCGTTTTGTTTCTCTTTGCTCCTGAACAATCTCGAGCTGTCTTGTCATCTTACCTCCGGGGCCTAAATTACAAGAGTAATGGCGCGTACTATAAAGTAATCTCATTTAAGGATTACTTATTTATGTCAACAGAACAATTGTTCTGATCTCTTATATTCCTACGTTTCTCTTCCTGCGTCGCTGATAGGCTGGGATCGCGTTCGCAGCGATGTGATTTATACCGGCCACAAACAAGGAGCCGGCTACGCTCCATATGCCAGGCGTCCACGTGGCACCCGAGGTTGCGCCCGTGAAAGGGGTGTACCAATCTGCAGCCATTGCTAACAGGGGGGTCAGGGTTGCCGGGTTGTACAAACCATCTGTCACGGTCGCTTCAACCGTTCCAGGAACGTACTTTTTGCCCTGTACATCCGGGTCAGTCGTCCACAATCTGAGGAGAGCTGCCACCCCTCGCGGGAGCTGATGGTCAGCACTCGTTGGATTCCATCCCCAGGATTGAGATGAGACCTCATCCCAGTCGGCGCCTACTACGTCATACTTGTAAACGATCACCTCGTTGCCGTCTAATAGGTTTGAAACCGAGGCGGTCATGTTGGCGTAGATGTTGTCGAGCCAGGCCTCGGCATCGTCGACAATATCTTGGTTATCCCAGGGAGCGCCACCCCCGGATACCTTCGCATTGTAAATGTTCTGATTGATGTTTCCATCAGTCCACAGCATCGATGCTACGACCCTTAGGACACTATCCGCAGCCACTGTCATATTTTAGTACCTCCTATTGTCTATATCTGCCCGATATTGGAGGCTCTAAGCCTCGCTACCAAGAAGTTTAACCACAGCCGACCGCATCTCCTCTTTAAATTTTGGGTCGCCAAGGTCCTTTACCTTCAGCGGGACGCGGCCTTTGACGAACTTTTGTCCACCTGGGGTCTTCCCGGTTGCGATGACGACGAGAACTCCTCGCTCTTGCTTGACAATTATCTGTCCGGCTTCCATCTTAATTATGACCTCCTAACTCTTTAATGCGGCCGCTTTACTTCCTGCCTGGCAGCCACGACCTCTACCTCTACCCACAAGAAAGAGGGGGCAAACCTAAACCCCCTCAAACACACCTACTTGCGCCCCGGTGGGACGTAGCGATTTTAAGGTGTTGTAGCATCCCTGTCAAGTTTTAGATGGCTTGTAGACGTCCTCACGCCATCGTAGCCGGTCGTTCTGAGCTGCATTGACACCTTTAAGGATGCTGTCAATCGCGGAACCCGCACCCACAAACGCGACAAACCTGGTGCCGCCTATATCCGCTTTGATTGTCATAAGGCACTCGTATGCATCCCATTT
>JBAUEM010000040.1:0-1811 GCA_049678605.1 Dehalococcoidia bacterium | reverse complement strand
GCGCAAATTAAGAAAGCAGCAAAGCTCATTAACGAAGCCGAGCAGCCTGTTATCATCGCTGGCAGGGGGATAATTATTTCCCAAGCCTACGATGAGTTTAAGGAATTTGCTGAGAAAGCACAATTACCAGTGGCTCACACTCTCCTTGGTCTGGGCTCCTTCCCTGGAAACCATATACTTGATCTTGGCATGCTGGGGATGCATGGCACAGGTTGCGCTAATATGGCAGTGCAAAACGCCGACCTTCTTGTCGCTATTGGCATGAGATTCGATGACCGGGCTACAGGAAATACCAGGGAGTTTGCTCCCAATGCCCGCATCATTCACATCGATATCGACCCCGCAGAGATTGGAAAGAATATCCCCACCGAGGTTCCGGTGGTCGGGGATATAAAAAGCGTGCTCACAGCCCTGAATGAGATGATTGAGAGAAGAGAGCATGTGGATTGGCTTTCCCAAATAGAACAGTGGAGGTATGAACATCCATCGCTAGAAATCAGGCAAAGTGATGAACTCTTGCCTCAATACATTGTTCACCAGATCTGCGAGGCCACACAAGGTGATGCTTTAGTGGTTACTGGGGTGGGGCAGAATCAAATGTGGGCGGCACGATATTTTGTTTATACCAAGCCAAACAGCCTTATTTCTGGGGGAGGTTTGGGCCCCATGGGGTTTGAACTACCTGCGGCCATGGGAGTCAAAGTCGGTTGCCCCGAGGAGGTGGTATGGTGTGTTGCCGGCGACGGTGGCTTTCAAATGACTATCCAGGAGTTAGCTACCATAACACAGGAAAACATTGCTGTGAAAATAGCTATCATGAACAACGGGTATTTAGGTATGGTAAGACAGTGGCAAGAGCTATTCTATGGACGGCGCTACGTTGATACGAAACTTTGGAATCCCGATTTTGTCAAAATTGCCGAAGCGTATGACATTCCTGGTGTCAGGGTGAAACGCAGAGAGGAAGTCGTCCCGGCTATACAGAAGGCCATGGACTACCCTGGAGCTTTTCTCATCGACTTTCTTATTGAGCCAGAGGAGAACATCTATCCCATAGTGCCACCAGGGGAAAGCCTGGCCAGATTTTTCGAGCCATCAAAGCCGGAAGTATTGGGGGGCAAATTCTAAGCACAAAGCACGAAATGCTAAACAATATTAAAACCCAAAACTCCAATGACCCAAAGATGGGGGTTTTGAATTTGGAATTTGAATTTGTTTAGAGTTTAGAGATTATAATTTAGAATTTATCTATCGGGGGGCAAATTGGCTAATACAAAACATACTTTAGTAGCTTTAGTGGAGGATAAACCAGGGGTGCTTAATCGAATAGCTAGTTTATTCCGACGGCGCTCCTTTAATATTCAAAGTCTTGCTGTAGGTGGTAGCGAACATCCCGGCTTATCTCGCATGACTACTGTTGTTGTTGGTGATTCTGCTCAGGTAGAACAGGTGAGAAAGCAGCTGGACAAGCTAATCAACGTGGTCAAAGTCTCTGATATAACCGAAGAGGACATGGTGGCCAGAGAATTGGCCTTAATTAAAGTGAAGGCTACTGCCTCGACAAGAAGCGAGATTATGCAAATCGTTGATATTTTCCGGGCTAACATAGTTGATGTTGCTCCGGGTTCACTGACAGTGGAGGTGACCGGCGATGAGGATAAGGTGGATTCTCTGCTTGGGCTCCTTCGTGATTTTGGTATTAAAGAGGTTTCACGAACTGGCAGGATAGCCTTAACTCGCGGAAGCAGTTCTTAAATAACTGCCTATAGTTGATAGATAATAACTGAAAGTAAATATAGGAGGGACTATGG
>JBAUEM010000039.1:0-44101 GCA_049678605.1 Dehalococcoidia bacterium | reverse complement strand
CAAACAACATTGAAATTCAAAAATCAAAGGTCAAAAATCAAAATGACAACTCAAAACGCAAAATTTTTAACCTTTGCTCTGTCATTTTGCACTTTTATTTTTGCATTTTGAAAGGATTTGTTTAGAGCTTAGAAATTAGGATTTAGAATTTACCGCGGAGATTGCCACGTCCCGATAAATCGGGACTGGCAATGACAATGGTGTAGTGGTGAAGTTTATCCCCGCCTGTGTTGTTTAGCATTCCAATCGTGAAGGACGGGATTCCTTCACGCCGCGGTACAGGGGTGGTGCCTGGGGCGAGGAAAATAGGTTATTCCCTCTCCCTCGATGGGAGAGGGAGAGGGTGAATATGGAACAGGACAAAAACTCCTTGCTCTTTTAGAACAAAAGTGCTAATTTATACTCAATCATGGAAACTAAGATTCGGCTTCGCCGAATGGGTAATGAGGAACGGAATATGGAAAGTAAATTGATGTGGGATTTATTGCCCGAGGAATTTCCCTACGAAGATAAGGGCTGTGAGCTTTTTCCCTCCTGTCTTAACTGCCCCTTTCCTGATTGCCTTAAAGAGGAGCCCTGGGGGAAGGAGAGGTTCTTAAAGAGCAGGCGAGCCGAGAGGATGATGGAGTTGAAGCGGGAAGGGAAAGGCGTTAAGGAGATTGCCCGCATATTTGAGGTGAGCCCGAGAACGGTGCAGAGATGGCTGAAGGCGGTCACCAGTCAGGGGTCGAAAGTCGGGACTGATAACTAAGGAGGTTGAGAGATATGCATAACCCCCCTTAATCCCCCCTTAGCTTAAGCGAGGATAGTCTGGGAAAGAATCCTTGTCTTAAGGGTTCCCCTCTTAAGGTAAGAGGGGCTCGGCGAGCACTCAGCGCCGTGAGTGCTCGCCAATGGGAATTATGAAACCCCGCTCCTGAAGGAAGGGATTCCTTCAGGCCTCGGAGAAAAATTAGAAATCAAAGCTCAATCCCGATTTAATCGGGACAAGCCCAAAACCCTAAATAATGGCAAATGGCAAAGCTCAAATGACAAAGAGGAGTAGGTTTGACATTTAAGCATTTGGATTTCAGTTGTCATTTGGATTTTGACGTTTGGGTTTGTTCAGGTCTGTCATGAGGGAGGTGAGATTCTTTGCCCCGACAAGTTGGGGCTCAGAATGACAAAAAGGAATGGGCGGGGATGATGTGGACTGACTACTGACTACTGACTACTGACTACTGGCTACCTATGTTTAGATATTAGGATTTAGAGTTGAGAGATGACTGATCCTTCACTTCGTTCGAGGACAAGTTTCAACCCGGCTAGTCTGAACCGCATGGATACCCAACGCCTTGCCGCTTACCGCTCCAACCTCGATTTCTATAACGGCAGCCACTGGCCCACCACGTCACGCCACCGCCAGCTCGTCTTCAACTACGCTAAGGTCTCTATTGATAAGGTCACCAGCTTCCTCATACAGGGACTCAATTTCGCTTGCTATCCCGGGGAAGGCACCGACGAGCTTAAGGCCAGGGCCCACAGCGCCGAGCAGCTCCTCCGTCAGGTATATGAAGACAACAATCTCCAGCAGCTCGATTACGAGACTGAGATAGACGCCGCCATCCTGGGAGACGGCTGCTACAAGGTGATATGGGATACCGACGAGAAGCGTATCCGGATCACCACCCCCGATGTCTCAGGCATCTATGCCTGGTGGCTTGGAGACGATACTTCAAGAGTTTGGCGGGTAGCCTCCCGCTATACCCTTACCCAGGACGAGATATCCATTCTTTACGGACAGAGCATCGAGAAGAAGCAGGCCATCATAACCGAACTCTGGACAGCCAAGACCTTCGACCTCTTCCTGGATAACGACCTTATGGAATCCAAGCCCAATCCCTACGACTTCATTCCCTTCGTAATCTTTCCCAACCTCCGTGAGCCTAAGAAGTTCTGGGGCAGCTCCGATATCCCATCCCTGATCCAGCCCCAGCGGGAGCTCAACCGAGCCTTGAGCCAGCTATCCCGCATCTTAGAGCTGTCAGGAAATCCCATCGCCGTCCTGGAGAACATCGCATCGGCCGAGGATATCAAGGTCCAGCCCGGGGCCCTGTGGACGATACCCGAGGACGCTAAGGCTTATCTCTTGGACTTACTGCAGGGCGGTGGAGTCAGGCTCCATGTCGACTATATCGACTTGCTATACCGTGCCCTGCACGATATTTCAGAGACGCCCCGGGCCGCCTGGGGAGGCATCGAGAAAGAGCTCTCCGGAACAGCGTTACAAATAGAGTTGGGCTCTCTTACTCAGAAAGTCACCAGGAAGCGGACCATCCGCACCAACGCCTACCACCAGCGAAATGACATCATACTTAAGCTGGCCGAGAGGTATATGAACGAAAACTTCGACCAGATAAACCACCGGGTAGTCTGGGGGCCTATACTCCCCCAGGACGCAGCCCGCCAGGCTCAGAACGAGCAGTTGCTTGTCCAGGCCGGAGTCCACAGCAGAAGGACGGCCATGGACGAATTGGGGATCCAGGACCCCGACGAGGAGTTCAACAGGTGGTTGGAGGAGAGAGGCAGGATCCTGAAAATGAATCAGGAGTTTAGGGCAGCCTCCACACGTGGCGGAGCGAGAGAGAGAGCGGTTGCCGCGGAGATGGAAGTGCCTGAGTAATAACTCAAACCAAGGAGAAATGTATGGAAAACGAGGAAACCAAAGAAACACAAGAAACTCAAGAAACCCAGAACACCGCCCCAGCCCCCGAGGACCTGGAGGCCATCAAGGCCCAGCTCGAGGAGGAGAAAAAGGCTAAGGCCGCCGCCGAGGCATCCTTAGCCGAGAAGGACGCCCGCATCGCCGAACTCGAAGCCTCGCTAAGCGAAGCGACGAAGGGAAGCGAAGCGACCGCCGCTGAGCTCGCCTCCACCAAGGAAGCCAACGCCCTGGCCATTGTCAAGTACCTCGATGCCGTCAGGGCAGCCAATTCCACCATTCCCCAGGACATCATCGCTGGCGACACCATCGAGAACATAGACGCCTCGGTCGAGAAGGCTCTGTCTATCGCCAACGCCGTCAAAGCCAACCTCGAAGCCCAGGCCAAAGAGGCTAAGGTCCCCGCAGGAGCACCAACCAGGGGCGAGATATCCCTTGAGGGCTTAACCCCCAGGGAGAAGATCGCCGCTGGAATCCAGCAAAAAGGAGGAACTAGCTAATGAGCATATCTTTAGCAGAAGCAAGCAAGCTCTCGACCGATATCCTTCTTAAAGGAATCATCGAGACCATCGTCAAGGACAGCCCCATCCTTCAGGAGCTGCCCTTCATCCAAATCGTGGGCAACAGCCTGAAATATAATCGGGAGAGCGTTTTGCCCACCGTGAACTTCTACGATGTGGAAGACACCTGGGTCGGGTCTACGCCAGAGTTCGAGCAGGTCACCGCCGCTCTTAAGATCCTGGGCGGAGACGCCGACGTCGACAACTTCCTTAAGGCCACCAGGAGCAACGTGCAGGACCTCGAGGCAGCCGTCATTGAGCAGAAGGCTAAGGCGTTGAGGCACGAGTTTGAAAAGAGCTTCATCCAGGGCAATTCCACCACCAACGCCAAGCAGTTCGATGGAATTCATAAAGTGGCGGGAGGCACAGCCTGGAAAGCCAGCACCGCCTACGTCGTGGGAGACGTTCGAGTCCCCGAGGCAGGAGAGGAAAACGGCTTCAGGTATGTCTGCACCATAGGGGGCACTTCCCACTCCGCCAATCCTGTCTGGCCTACTGTCGAGGGAGGCACTATCGCCGAAACTGGCGGTGTAACCTGGGTCTGTCGTTATGGAGGTAACCTATCGGCTGGCACAGGTGCGGCCGGTACCGTCACTCCCGGAGCACTTTCCCTCACCAAGCTCGATAATCTTATTGATCTTGTCAGGGGAGGCAAACCCGACATTCTCTTAATGAGCCGCCTGAGTCGCAGGAGAATTGCGGTTTTATCCAGAACTGCCGGTCAGAACCTCGAGGTCGGTCAGGGCAAGCTCGGTGAGCCTGTCCAGTTCTATAATGGCATCCGCGTAGCCGTATCGGACTGGGTTCTTGACAATCTCGGGCCAAGTAGCAATTGCGCCACTATCTACGCCTTCCAGATGGGAGAGGGCGCCGTCTGCGGCCTCACCAGCCCCGAGATGATTCAGGTCGAGCGTCTCGGCTCCCTGGAGACCAAGGACGCTGCCAGAACCAGGATTAAGTGGTATTGCTCACTGGCCCTCTTCTCCACCGTGAATGCAGCAATGCTTTCCTGGATGAGTTCTTAAGAAAGGAGGAATTGAATCATGGCTTTTGTAGATAAAGGAACTAGCCGCAAGATACTCGAAGGCATGTGCCCCATCAAGATCAAGCTTGCCGGGGCTGTCGTTGCTGGCGACCCCCTAATGTACAGCACAGGCTGGAAGAAGGCCCTCAATACCTCAGGGGCGCCCGCAGTCCTATTCGCTGGCGAGGACGGAGCACTAGGCGATGTCATCACCGCCTACGGTATGGCTATCATTGAGTGCGCTCATCTCGTAGCCGATGTGCCCACCATGGGGGAGCAGATCGCCGTTGCCGATACCGGCATTTATGCCCCCGATGGCACAGGACTTCAGGACATCGGCTATGTGGTCGGCATAAGCGCCGACAACTTGCATAGCCAAATCCTGGTCTGTGGCATCATTGTAGAGCTTGATTTGGCAGGCACGTGATGAAGGCCGCCATGCTCACAGGAGTGAGAGACTAAACGCAGTAAACCTAAACCTCACTTTTTTACCTACCTCGATGCCGAGAGGGGAGAGGGCATCACATCGAAAGCCCTCCCCCCCCTCGGCCAGGGGAGAGAGGACTAAACCATGAACTTAACCGAAATGAGAGCCCGGGTCCGTGAGGACCTCCAGGACACCGACGCCCAGAACTACCACTGGACGAACGACGAGGTCGACGGCGCCATCGACAGGGTAGTCACGGAGTACTCCTTTCACGCCCCTATCGAGCAGCAGGACGATATCGCCACCACCGACGGCGATACCGAGCTCGATATCTCTTCCCTAACGGGCTTGCTCGAAATCGAGTCCGTCGAGTTCCCCATCGGCTACAAGCCCAAATACTTCCAGCGCACCGAGTATTGGGCCGGCTACCTTTACATGGAGGACGAGGGCAACGGAAACGACGCCCGGGTAAGATGGCTTAAGAGGCATACCCTCACCGCCGAGTCCACCACCATTCCCGCCGAGCACGAGGAGATTATAATCCTCGGCGCGACAGGCTACTTGGCCATGTCAGCCTCGGCCTACACAGTGGACAGGGCCAGCATTGCCGGCCGTTATGGCACCACCAGTTACCGGGCCTGGGGCAAGGAACGCCTCGACCGCTACGACAAGAAGCTCAAAGTCATCTCCCGCACCAGTCGCATCACTCCCAGGGAGCTCTACACCGATGAATAAACCAAGATTCCCCTCTTAAGCTAAGAGAGGCTAGGGGAGTTATGATAGAAGTCGGAATCCTCAAAAACTTTTCGAGGCTAGCGGGAATCCTTTCCCGCTATAGGGAAAAGGCTAATGCTTGAGGTAGGCATCCTCAAAAACTTCGACAGCGGTACCTACAAGGCCGGCGTCCAGCTCGCAGGCTCTATGACTACCTACTTTGACAACGTCAACGTCGCCCGCAACATAGCCTCGGGCGAGATGATAACCGGCCGTCATGTAATCCTGGCCGTCCCGCAGGATAACCCTAGGGACGCCGTCGTCATAGCAGTATTCACCGTGTGATATGTATGTATGTATGAGGAGGACCCATGACCAAAGCCAAAGGAATACTCTCAAACATATACCGAGGCGTGAAAGAATCCCTTCCTTCGCGATTCCGAGGCTGGCGGGAATCCTTTCCCGCCAGGGAAAAGGCCTCATGAGTATCATAAGTGGTAAAAACGAAAACAGGGGCTTTCTTGAGCCTCTCAGAGCCCTTCTACAAAATCCCCCTCTTAAGATAAGAGGGGCAAGCTCGATTCCCCTCTTATCTTAAGAGGGGCCAGGGGAGTTATGAAAAAGGAGTGAGAATGCCGGAGGAACAGAACAAAGCTAACCCCAACCTGGTGACCGTTTTCTGCAACTTCTTCCGGGCTGCCACCAGGCCCGCCGTCACCATCATCTTCGCCGCCGTCATCGCCCATGTCGTCATCGACGGAATTGACGCCCCACAGTGGTTCCTGGGCCTGGCCGCTACCTGCATCCTTTGGTGGTTCGGCGACAGGACGGTGCAGCACATCAAAGACAAGAAAGGAGGTACCAATGCCCAAACATGATGGAACAGGCCCACCTATAGGAGCCAGAGGCCCTCGGGATGGCCGTGGTGGCGGCAACCCCGGCAGACCGGGGCCAGGCGCAGGCGCCAAAAGCGGTGGACAAAAAGGTACATGCAGGTAAAACAAGCGAATCCCCCTCTTAAGATAAGAGGGGCTAGGGGAGTTATGAAGGACAAGAAGGAGCAAGACTAATGGAGTTCCTGAAAGGCATTAAACCTTCGACCTTCCTGAGCACCCATGAAGAATGGCACGCCTTCGTCAATGGCTTCTGTGAGGTCCTCTGCCCCTGGCCTCCCCGTCACTCAATAAACTCAATAAACTCGGAATACCACTACTACCAGTTCGGCAGAGCCTTCGGCGTCATCGCCTGGCTCATCATCGCTAAGTTAGTCCAGGAGGTCTTCTTTTAGTGGCAAAATTACCAAAAATATTACCGTTGGAGCAAACGAGGCGTGAAGGAATCCTTTCCTTCACGATTAAGGAGGATAACAATGGCAGAATTCACCGACTTTATGGAAAACAAGATCATTGACCACATGCTGCGCAACCAGGCATACACCCCACCATCTACCCTCTACGTGGCTCTGTTTACCACCGCCACCACCGACGCTGGAGGCGGCACCGAGGTATCCGGGGGCTCCTATGCCAGGAAGGCCGTTACCTTGGCTGCAGCCTCGGGCGGAGCCTCAGAAAACAGCGCCGATATAACCTTCCCAACAGCCACGGCAGACTGGGGCACCATAACCCATGTTGCCTTGATGGACGCCCTGACCGGCGGGAATATGCTCATGCACACCCCCCTCGACGCCAGCAAGACGGTCAATAACGGCGACACTTTTAAGATTAATGCCGGCGACCTTGATGTAACTGTGGCCTAAGCAATAAGCACTAGGAGCAGCTAACGGGCAAAGGACTAAGGCTAGACAGACGTCTACCCGATATGGTGATAAATGGCTACTGAAAACCTTACTACTTATACGGAAGTAGACCCCAATAGCAGAATAGGAGTAACTGCTGCTCGGTCAGCTGTTACTGGCTTGACCAGAAACGAGGACGCCTATCTTTATAAAGATAAGGGTGCGGGTCGTTTTAGCGGTGATTTTGAGCATCTTATTGATTGCCGTGTTGACTCTGGGAACAATGTTGGTCTTCTCTATCCCTGGGCACTTGCAAATCTAATTGACGATGTAGCTGGAATAGGTGCTAGTGGCGACCTGCTTGGCTGCAATTTATATGTTGTATCACCGACTCGTGTTGATATTTATTTGCATGAGTGGATTGCGGGAGTCCACTATGGGAGTGCTGGATACCAAGGTGCACCTGCTACAACCTATTACCTCAAGATTAAGCGGGATGAAAGTGTGGGTACTTATGGCACACTATACTGCTATATCTACTCGAATGCAGCTAGGACAAATCTATTAGCTACACTAAGCCTTGCACTGCACGAGAAGGAAGATTTTAGGTATATCTATGCAACAAACACCTACAATGATGCAAATGCTGCAGCGATAACAGGCTGGTGTGAAAATCTTGACTTGCAGGAGGGGGCCACTGTCGAGGGCTCAGCCACCCTCAGTGGAGCAGGCGCTCTAGCCGCCCTGGGCAGACTGCTACTCGGCGCCAAGGCTACCACATCAGGCACTGGCGCTCTATCAGCCACTGCCACCCTCATCCGCTCCGCCTCAGCCACCCTTCAGGGCACAGGCACCCTCAGCGCCCAGGGAGACGTCTTCAAGCTCGGTGCCGCAACACTTGCTGGCACCGGCACGCTGGCAGCGGTCGCTAGTTGTATCCGTTTGGCAGCAGCCACGCTCGCAGGCGAGGGCAGCCTATCCGCCCAGGGAAAATGCACCTTCACAGCCACCGCCACGCTTTCAGGTCAGGGAAGCCTGTCCGCCTCCGTCACAATCGTGCTCTTTGCCACGGCTCAATTCTCAGGAACCGGCGCGCTTTCCGCCTACGGCGTTCGTATTGTAACCGCCTCAACCACGCTCAGCGGTGTTGGTTCTCTCACCGCCGCAGGCCAAGCCTTCGGCCTGACAGCGAGCCTCTTAGCCGCCCAGAAGAAAGCCCACCGCCTCCCCTACGTCGAGGCTAAAGCCTATGATTACGAGCAGGGCATCAAGAGGCTTTCCTGGACAAGGCTCTATGAGGGCTCAGAGCCCGACAGCCATCACGGCATCGCCTTCGACGCCCAGGGGAGCATGTACCGCATCAGGGCAGCAACCAGTAACACACTATACCGCCAGAAAATCACCAGCCCCGGGCCGAGCTCCGACTTTTCCCAGTGGACTCAAATCGCCTCTGACTGTGCCGGTCCCTGTGCCATCGCCGCCTCGGGCGCCAAGGTTTATATCTTCTACCGCACCACCGGCAACGTCCTCTGGAAATACTACTCCCACGACTACGGCCAGTCCTGGGATGACGCCCAGCTCGCAGACTACGGCGGAGTCCTCTCCCTGGCCGCTTGTTGGTGGGGCACCGGCGACGTCGTCGTCTGCTTCGCTCTCAGGTACAACCAGCTAAACGGCATCACCCTGGATACCAGTACCCAGACCGCCACTCAGCATACCTGGTCCGATGGTAACCATCCTTTACTCGCCACCTATAGCATCGGAGCTACCTATAATCCCTTCTGGCCCGCCATTGAAATCGTCTTTGCCGGCAAGGAGTCCGACTCTCCCTATAATCACTACGACCTCTTCCGCACCAAGTTCTCCAACACCTACAACTTCCTGGCCCTGGAAAGCTTCCTCATGGCCCCCGATGGAGAGGACATCACCTACGAATACCCCGACTGTCACCTTCCCTCGGGCGCCCAGTCCTACGAGACCAATCGGATTGTGGCAGTCGAGAAGTTCGCCGGCACAACCGCCTACACCCGCCCTCTCGCCTGCCACACGGTTAAGGGTACATACTGGAGCGATACTACCTTCACCGAGCCCAAGCCCTTTCTCGACCTCAGCTCAAGTTACGGCTTCAGGCTCCAGAGCACCGCCGACTACTGGTGGCTGGAAAGGCCCGACGGAGTCTGGAGAGCCCCCCGCCCCACCGACTCGCCCCTCGACCTGACCAATGACATCGTCTCCCTCACCCAACGCATCTCCTCTCGAGGACTGAAGGAATCCTTTCCTTCAGTACCCGCCCTGGTTATGGAGCTCGACAACTCCAAGGGCCAGTATGCCCAACCCGCCCTACTCAACAAACTCAACAAACGCTACGAACTCGTATTGAGGCTCGGCTATAAGACACCCGAAGGCAACCTCGCACTAGAGGCCGGCACCTACTGGATTGATTCTTGGGAGTATTCCTCGAAACCCAACATGTCCCGCTTCATCCTCACCTGCCTGGACGGCTGGGGCCTCATGGACCGCTGGACCGCCCGTTACCAGATGAGGTGGAATAAGGACGCCGTCAACCCTAAGAACGTCTGGCAAATCCTCTATCAACTCCTGGCCAGAGTGGGCATTAAATTGACCAACACCCCACCCAAACCCCAGTCCTCCGCCATCAACAACTTCTACCCCGACTTCTCGTTAAGCCCCGGCACTCAAGGAACTCGAGCACTCAACAAAGTCCTCTCCTTCGTCCCCGACAAGCTCGTAGTCCGTGGCCAGGAAGCTTTCACCAAGAACCCCCTCGCCGACGAGGAGTACTGCTACTCATACTCAACAAACCCAACGAACCCAACAAACTCCCATCCCATCCTCAGCGGCAAGTACACCGACGCCGTCACCGTCTCCCGCGCCCGTGCCATCGGCCGGGACAGCGGCGATAACCGCATCCTGGAAGAAGCCCTGGACTGGGATTTATTACAGCTCGCCGTTGATATCCTGGAGCAGGACTATGACCCCAACCTCCAGACCACCACCAGGGCCCAGGAGAGGGCCGACGCCCTCCTCCGAACTCAACAAACTCAACGAACTCCAGCAACTATTGTAATCCCCACCAACGTCGGCCAGGAGCTCCTCGATGTCGTCGAGGTTACCGACGAGCGCTGCGGCATCTCGGAGGAGAAGTATAGGGTCCAGGCCATCCAGGCCGACTACGACCGCCGCCAAGGAATTTACACTCAGCGTCTGGCGCTCTATACCCCATGACAAATTATCGGGAATGTTTAGTAGCTAATTAATGATTGCTTCAAATCATTCAGCCTCGGGGTAAAAGCTTCAACGAGCCCCTGCCGGGCTACTTGCCATTTGTGGTTAGCTTCGATATTGATAGCATCCACTGCTGTTCCTGAGATTCTCAATTGGTGCAGGGATTCCCTGTAGTTGCTTTCTAGCTCCTGCCTTATCTTTTGTTCTGCCCCTTCATATTCTTGAACAAGCTGGCCTATTTCTTCTGCCTTTGGCTGAAATTCAGGCCCTAAGCTGCTTATCGCCTCGATTACCCTTTTCACGCTATTTATACCCCGGGTAGTTGTAAACTCGATAGCCTCTACCAGGTGCTCGATTACGGCCCGCTTTATTATTTCTCTCTCCTTTTCTTCGTGCTTGTTTAGCTCCGTAGTTATATCCAGTTGTTGGGAACTGTCAAGCCATTTTTGTGCCACCACCTGACCGATTTGGCGATATCTTTGTCTTTCTTGCTGTTCCTTTTCCTCGGCTGACAGCTTGCCCAATCTATTTGCTCTCTCTTGAGCAATTTCCCGGGCACTCTTTAGCTCACTCATACGGTTCCCTCTCCCTACGTCATTGCGAGCCGAAGGCGAAGCAACCTCACATCCCATTCTTTGAGATTGCTTCAGCACTACCGTGCTTCGCAATGACAGGGTAGTGACGTTATTAGCGTTAGCAGTGCATTTTAGCCTATAATATTGAAGGGGTTCAACAAAGTGAGTTTGGGGTTATAGTGATGATTTATCATAAATCTGTGAAGTTAGTGGAAAAATGTTATTGTTATGTATGGCAAGGCAGAGGAAATAACTGCAATGCCATTCTCTGGCCCTCGGTTTTAAGGGGGGAGCGTCCGCACGTATTAGTTGACCCTGGCCATGTCAGGAATGAGCTTGGGGAGCCCTGTTTTGATTCACTGGCTCAGGCTATGGAAGGGGATGGCTTCAAAATGGAGGATATTGGTCTGGTGATTGCCACCCATAGCCATCCTGACCACATTGAAGCCACTGAATCGGTGGTGGAAAAAAGTGGTGCTTTGTTTACTTTATCCCGGGAGGAGGATGAATTTTATCGCACGATGGGGATGACTTTCTTTCAGGCATTCGGCGGTAAGCCGCCGCAGGTTAATCCCTCCTTTTATCTTAAGGAGGGCGATTTGTCTCTGGGGGCTAAAGATGATAAGGTGGCGGTCAAGGTTATCTTTACCCCGGGACATTCTCCCGGTTCTATTTCTCTTTATCTAGAGGAGGATAAAATATTGATAAGCGGTGACGTGGTCTTTGCTGGCAGCATAGGCAGGACTGACTTCCCTGGTGGCAGCCCTTCCGTGCTACGGGAGAGCATTGACAAGCTGTCTCAGCTCGATGTGGAATACCTTGTTTCCGGGCATAGCACCGAAATGGGCAACATAATTGTCGGCAAGGATAAAGTAAGGCGTAACTTTTACACGGCCAAGACGTTTTTTTAAAATATAGAAGGGTGGAATTGGTATGGAGACGAATGACAAAATTAAATATGCTCTGGAACACACGGAGTTAATCCGAGCACCACGGCAAGAGCTGGACACTTTTGGCAGTTCTGTCATTGATTATTACGTTGTCACTGAACTGGTGGGAAACCTTAGTGTGGTCAGGGATGGAAAGGTAATTGCGGAAAGGCCCAAAATTGTTACTCCTGCTTACCTGGTCAATGTCGAGGGCTTTAGCGAGCAGGCAAAAAGATACATATCTATGATGGCTCGGGAGCGCCCTTATGAATCGGGCATTTTTTACCGATATAAGAACGAACCCGGGGGGATGAACGTTGTCTCCGAGCCTATCAAGCAGGTGATAAACAAGCTCAGCTCCCAAATAGAGGAGCGGCATAACCCCTTAAGCACCATAATTAGGGGGGTAGAGGAACTATGGGATGTATCCTTGCTCATGTTCATCTATGAGCTAACTACCAAGTCGGTTCGCACTAATATGGCCGAATTGAATCGCCGGGGCTTTTTAGACATAGATGCCAGCGGAGTGCCCCAGGGTGCCCGGGATTACATTGAAGAGCTTTTCGAGAAAGCAAGTCACAACCTTTCCCGAGCCCCGGAGTTGGTGGTTGAGTTAAACCGCTGGGGTCTATTCCCGGAATATCAGGACCGTTTCTTCGCCCTGTTCAGAAGAAAGTGAGCCCGCTCTGGCTTTACATAAAGTGCGTTAAGTGGGTACGCGTAACCCACAGAGATTAGATCCCAGACAAATGCCTCTGAAATGCAAAAGGTAAAAATAAAAATGCAAAGTGACAGAGCAAAAGTCAAAAATTTGCATTTTGAGTTGTCATTTTGATTTTTAAATTTCTCCTGAGGCGTGAAGAAATCCTTTCCTTCACCATACTACATTAGTCCCAGGTACCAGCTTAGTATATTACTTCCCCAGAGCAATGTTACCATGGTGGCTAGGGCAAGGAAGGGACCAAAGGGGATTGTCTCCCGGCGTTTTCTCTTTTTAGCTATCACCAGAGCCACGGCCACTATGCCACCTAGGATAGCCGCCATAATAACGGCGAGAATAACCAGAGGAAAGCCAGTAGCCAGACCAATCAAAGCAGCTAGCTTAACATCTCCCCAACCCATGCCGCCACGGGAGACTAGGGCAATCAAAAGGAATATGCCAAAGCCAATGCCTCCGCCCAGAGCAGCGTCGGCGACTCCGGTAACTGTCCACTGGACAAGCCCGGCCTGAGGCAATAAAGCCAGAAGCAAAGCCACAACCATGCCGGGATAAACCACCTTGTTCAGGATGAGCCCGTGCTCCAGGTCAATGACGAAAATGATAATGAATAGACAGGCGTAGAAAGTCATAACTCCCAGCTCCACACTTAAGCCGTAATGCCAGTAGAGGAAAGCGAATATCAGGCCGGTGGCCAGCTCCACCCAGAATAACCTCCGGGGTATGGCAGCCTGACAGTACCGACAACGACCACGAAGCCTGAGGTAGCTAAATACGGGGACGAGGTCTTTAACGGCTAGCTTGTGCTGGCAAACTGGGCAATGAGATGGCGGATTTACAATGGACTCATTCCGGGGCAGACGGTCAATGCACACATTGAGGAAGCTGCCTACTACCAGACCCAGCAGGGCGAATAGGAATATCAAAAGTATTTCCACGGGTGTTTATTGTGGATGTATTATGGGCTGAAGTCAATACTTGCTCCGATGAAATCGGAGTTATTGCCAGGCGTAGCCTCTTCTGTCATTTTGGGCACCTTTCTCTTGTCATTGCGAAGGGCACTTTTTTGTCATTTATGAGACTGGACACCAGATTAGGTGACAATTCTAGTAGTTAACTGCATAAATCATTATAATTCTCTCTCCCCTGGCGGGAGAGAGTTAAAGAGGGGGAAATTCACCCTCACCCAGACCCTCTCCCTTCGAGGGAGAGGGTTTTATATGAAATTATGCGGAAGGCTATAATAGGGTTGCCAAATTTATTTGGCGGTTATGTCTGAGGAATCAGGTAACTACAAAAATCGGGGGTGAGGGGCAATATGTCAGTAAAGTACTATGTTGGTTGCAGTGGCTGGCATTATGAGCACTGGCGTGGGCTTTATTACCCCGGGGAATTGCCCAAGCCTAAATGGTTGCCATTTTACGCCCGGCAATTTACTACTGTAGAGCTCAATAACAGTTTTTATCATCTGCCTTCGGAGAAAGCTTTCACCACCTGGCGAGAATCCACACCCGACAACTTCATTTTTGCTGTTA
The DNA here is from genome assembly GCA_049678605.1 of Dehalococcoidia bacterium. Taxonomy (GTDB): domain Bacteria; phylum Chloroflexota; class Dehalococcoidia; order GIF9; family AB-539-J10; genus RBG-13-51-36. The sequence goes on along the minus strand of JBAUEM010000039.1, from coordinate 29,937 downwards.
AGGTGAGTCGATTCATCACGCACGTAAAAAGGTTAAAGAATTTAGGTTCGGCGGTGGAGAACTTTCTATCTCGGGCTGTTTTTTTGGGAGAAAAACTGGGTCCTTTGCTATATCAACTGCCTCCTAACATGAAGCGCAATGATGAGCTATTACAGAATTTCTTATCTTCGTTGCCGCCAAAATATCAGCATGTAGTTGAATTTCGCCATAAATCCTGGATTGATGACGCTGTATTCGATATTTTACGAGGGCACAATGTTGGGTTGTGTGTTTTTGACATGCCTGGCTTTAGCTGCCCTCTTGTCGCTACCAGTGATTTTGCCTATGTCCGTTTCCATGGCAGCGAGGGTCTATATTCCAGTTGCTACTCTGATGAAGAGCTTTCCCAATGGGCACAAAGAATTGCCCGGCTGGGGCAAAACGTTAAAGCTAGCTATATCTATTTTAATAACGATGCTGAGGCATTTGCGGTTAAGAATGCTATAACACTGGGGAATTTCTTAAATATTCCTTAAGTTTTTGTGCCAGGGCCAAAGTTATGCCTTCTGTCTGGCTGAGTTCCTTCGACGAAGCCTCCTTGATAGCTTCAATTGAGCCAAACTTTTTTAGCAAAGCCTTCTTTCGCCTTGGCCCGATGCCGGGGATGTTATCCAGAGCAGAAGTAATGGCTTCTTTGTGACGCAACCTCCGGTGGTAACTTATAGCGAAGCGATGGGCTTCATCCCTGGCTCTTTGTAGTATATGGAGGGCTGGAGAATCTTTAGCTATATAAACTGACTTGGGGTCGCCGGGTATAAATACCTCCTCGTTTTCTTTAGCCAGGCTGACCATGGGGATAGAGTCTAGCCCTAATTCTTGCCTCAGTTCCAGAGCGGCATTAAGTTGTCCCTTGCCGCCATCAATGAGGACAAGGTCGGGGATGATTGCCCAGGTACCTTCGCCTGTCAGACCCCGTTTAAACCTGCGCCTCAATGTCTCTTGAATCATGGCATAATCGTCAGCGCCAGCCACAGTTTTGATGCGGAAGCGGCGATAATGTGCTGGTTTAGGCTGGCCTTTTTCCAAAACAACCATGCTGCCCACGGCCAAAGCGCCCTGAATATTAGAGACGTCATAGCATTCTATTCTCCGAGGCATTTTGGGCAACCGTAGTCTGTTTTTTAGCTCTCGTAAGCCGGAGCTTATAACCTCTACCTTCATCTCTTTAGCTTGGGCTAGTTCTAAACCCTTGACAGCGTTTTCAGCTGCTGTATCCACCAGCTTCTTTTTGGCTCCCCGCTGGGGCACTTGAAGCTTCACCCTGCTCCCTCTTTGCTGTTCGAGCCATTCAGAAAGCACTGCTGGCTCGTTCACCGGGTGCTGAAGCAATATCAGCGGTGGGATATATGAAGCCGAGGCATAGTATTGTTTCACAAAACTGGTCATTATTTGCCCGGGAGACTCGCCCTGGATGCCTTCCATAATAAAATGGTCTTGGCCAATAAGTTTATTATTGCGAATAGAAAAGAGCTCGACATAAGCCTGTTTTTCATTTTGTGCCAGACCAATGATATCCTTTTCCCCCTGTAATGTTATAGCAATCCTCTGCCCCTCTATGACTTTTTCTATGGCCTTAATTTGGTCGCGCAGCAAAGCTGCCCTCTCAAACTGAAGCTGCTGCGCTGCGGCTTTCATCTTGGCGTTTAATTCACGAAGAATAAGTTCCTGCTTCCCTTGTAAAAATAAGATGACCTGGTTTATTACGTCGTGGTATTCCTGTTTTTCCACTGCTCCAATGCATGGTCCGAGACAGCGGCGGATATAATAATCGAGACAAGGCCGCTTATCTTTACCCTTGATGCGCTTGCTGCAACTACGAAAAGGAAAGATTTTCTTTATTAACCTTAAAGTTTTGCGTACCGAGCCGGCACTGGCAAAAGGTCCAAAGTACCTAGCTCCGTCTTTCTGAACCCGGCGGGTGATGTAAACACCAGGCCAATCTTCGTTAATGTCTATCTTGAGGTAAGGGAAAGTCTTGTTATCTTTAAGGCGCACATTGTACCGGGGGGTATATTTCTTTATCATGTTGCATTCCAGGATAAGCGCCTCTTGCTCGGAATTGGTAACTACGAACTCGAAATCCTGTATTTTTGCCACTAATCGTTGAATCTTAGATGACAGGTTAGAAGGAGCGCCAAAATAACTCCTTACCCGACTGTTCAAGTTGACAGCCTTGCCAACGTAGATAACCTTACCCTCTTTGTCCTTAAACAGATAAACTCCGGGCTTTGCTGGCAAAGCTTTTAATTGCTCTGATTTCACGGCAAATTTATTGTAGCAAGTGGCTGGTATAGAGGCAAAATAACTCGCATTATGTTACAATAAGCACTATCTCATGAAAAATTGGCGTCGTCCTTTTACATGGGTCCCGGAAATGCCAATGGATAAATTTGGGGTCCCCTGAAAAGCGAAGTTTTTCAGGGGAGAGTAACTATGATGAAGCTGGATATCGATGCCTTCCTTCAACATTTGACCCAGGGCAAAGGCTATTCCCAGAATACTGTGGCTGCTTATCGCAATGATTTGACTCAAATGGCAGCATTTATTACCGCAGAGCAGGAAAAGGGCATAATCAAGTCCTATGATGAGCTTTTGAAGAGCTATTTGCTCAAGCTCAGGGAGAAGAGATACTCTGTGGCAACAACCGCTCGCAAGGTCGCATCAGCCAGATCATTCTTCAAATTTATGGTTGATTCGGGGAGGATGAAGGAGAATCCGACACAAAATTTGCCCTCTCCTCAAGTTAGCAGGCATGCACTCAACTTCTTATCTTCCGCTGAGTACCAGAAGTTGCTTGCCGAGGCCACCAAGCTATCCACTCCGGAAGCTAAAAGAGATGCCATGATGCTGGAATTACTTTATGCCACTGGTTTGCGCATAAGCGAATTAGTGTCATTAAATGTTAAGAATATTGATTTGAAGCAAAGTTGTGTGCATATTAATTCTAAGAGACAAGTTCCCTTCGACCAGCGCTTAAGCCTGATTTTAGGCAAATTCCTCAGGAGTGATAGGCTGGATTTATTATATGACGAGAGAGAGGAAGCCCTGTTTCTTAACCGGCGTGGTAAGAGGTTGACTCGGCAGGGGTTCTGGCAGATTATTAAGGGTTATGCCTCCAGGGCAGGTCTGGGTAGCAAGGTCACACCGCAGGCCTTGCGTCATAGCTTCGCCAGACGTAAATTACAGAGTGGCACTGAGCTCCGTCAACTCCAGCAACTTTTGGGGCATGCCTATATTTCCAGCACAAGAATTTATAAGCAACCTGCACCGAGGAGAGGATAATGCCGAAGAAATCACGGCGTACTAAAGCTAAGCATCGGACTAGAGTGGCCAATGCGACACAGGTGGCACAGGAGGGGCGTTCGCAACAACCGGGGCCGCTGCCTGCTGAGTTACAATCGCCGACCCGGGTGTCCCCAAAAGCTCAAGATTTAACCAGCCGCTATCAATATGTTATGCCTGAAATAAAACGCATCGGCATCATTGCCGGAGCTATAATTCTGGTCCTCATAATCCTGTCTTTTGTTCTTAGTTGACATCTTCGGCGGGTGAACTGCGGTGGATTTAGAGCAGGCTAGGCAGAGTTTACTTAGATATCTTGACCACGAAATCGCCGACAACCGTGTAGTTGACGCTATGAGGCGTGTTCCCCGTGAAGCCTTTGTATCACAAGAGCAATATCATGCCGCTTATGAAGATAGACCCTTAAGCATTGGCTTTGGGCAAACTATCTCCCAACCCTTCATTGTGGCTCTGATGGTCCAAGCTTTGGAGCTCAGGGGAGATGAAAAGGTGCTGGAGCTGGGTACCGGAAGCGGTTACGAGGCAGCGATATTAGCTGAGTTAGCTCAAAAAGTGGTTACCGTGGAGTGTATACCTGAATTGGCGGAATCGGCTAAGCAAGTCCTGGATAAGCTTGGTTATTCCAACATCGAAGTTCACGTGGCTGGCAGAACTTTGGGTCGGCCAGAAGGAGCCCCTTACGATGCTATTATAGTTTCTGCTGGTGCTCCCACCGTGCCTCAAGTTCTTTTGGAGCAACTAACCTGGAATGGACGATTGGTAATCCCTGTAGGCTCTCGATGGCAGCAAGAATTACTCAGGGTCACTAAACTGAGGAAAGGAAACGAGATAGAAAACTTGGGTGGTTGCTATTTCGTGCCCCTTATTGGTGAAGGTGCCTGGGAAGAGTGAAAAGGCAGATGAAATTCTGGGAAAATCTCGAAAAACCTTGACAATAATGCCCCCAAGGGGATTCGAACCCCTGGTCTTCAGCTTGAAAGGCTGATGTCCTAGGCCTCTAGACGATGGGGGCAACGTTAAGCATTTTACGGGTAAAGAGCTAAATGTGCAAGGTCAGACGGCTAAAATAAAGTCAATTGCAAAACTCCTTATAATTCTCCCCCCTCTGGTGGGAGGGAGTTAGAGGGAGGGGGATATCACCCTCCCTCAATCCTCTCCCGTCGAGGGAGAGGAATTTTATACAAGATTATGCAGTTAACTATAATAAGCCTATCCATCTTTTATCATCTGTAGTGCGGGTAAGGCAAAAGTCATTCTCACTCTTGCTTGCGCTGGACTTATAGCAATCATTGTAATTTTGCTATAATTTTAGAATTTTTTTTCCACATAATCTAAAATATAGCTCACTTCGGCTTGCTAATAACTCGGATATGAGGTATCATGTGACGGTTATCGTGCCCACAACTGGTAGCCTCGAACTGTTTGAAAAGAATTGCCCAAAAGCGCCGAGAACATTGACCGTGCACGACTGTTGGACTGCTCACGAGTAAGATCTAAGGAGAATAGGGCATGGCTAGAATTGGAGTTTTTCTCTGTCACTGCGGCAGTAACATAGCTGGGGCTGTGAATATCCCGGAGGTAGCTGAGGCGGCGAGAAGGCTGCCTCAGGTAGTTCATGTTGAAGACAATAAGTTTACCTGCAGTGATCCCGGTCAGGCCGCTATCCAGCAGGCTATAACTGAGCATCAACTTAACCGGGTGGTCATCGGCGCCTGTTCGCCGCGTATGCATGAGACAACCTTTCGCAGAACAGTGGCTGGTGCCGGTTTGAACCCCTATCTCCTGGAGATTGCAAATCTACGGGAGCATTGTAGCTGGGTCCACCCTAACCAGGTTGAGAAAGCTACGGCTAAGGCGATAGACCTGGTGCGGAGAGCGGTGGCCAGGGTTGCCTGGCAAGAGCCCCTCACCCCCAACCATGTTGGCATAACCAGGCGAGCTTTGGTCATCGGTGGCGGCATTGCTGGCATCCAGGCCTCCTTAGACATCGCAGATGCTGGCTACGAGGTTATCTTGGTTGAGCGAGAGCCCTCCATCGGGGGACACATGGCTCAATTGGACAAGACTTTCCCCACCCTGGACTGTTCTGCCTGTATCCTGACGCCCAAGATGACTACAGTCGGGCAGCATGCCAATATTATCCTGCTGACCTATAGCGAGATAGAGGAAATATCGGGGTTTATGGGTAATTTCAAGGTCAAAATAAGGAAAAAGGCTCGTTACATAGATATGAGCAAATGCACTGGATGCGGTGAGTGTTATAAAAACTGTCCGGTAAGAAATGTGGCTCAAATAGGAGTAAAAAGTGGAGCTAGATAAGGTCGATAAGATTATAGATAGATATCAAGGTGAACAAGGGATTTTAATTCAGTTACTCCTAGATATACAAAGTGAATTTAACTGGATTCCTAAAGAACTTATAGTGCGGGTAAGCGAAAGGCTTCAAATTCCCCTGAGCCAAATATATCGAGTGGCTAGCTTCTACAAGGGAATGAGCCTGACCCCAATGGGTCGCCATCTAGTTCAAGTCTGTTTAGGAACTGCTTGTCACGTGCGTGGAGGACCAAAGGTTTTGGATAATGTGGAAGAGGCTCTAAAAATCAAGGCTGGTGAGACAACCAAGGATATGAATTTCACCTTAAGGAGAGTTAATTGCCTCGGCTGTTGTGCATTGGGACCGGTGTTAGTGGTTGATGGCGAATACCATGGTAAGGTGGCTCCAGCGACAATTAAAGAGGTTTTGCAAAGCTATGAATGAGAGAGGGGAGATGGCACGAATTAAGTCATCCGCAGAATTAGAGGAACTCAGGCAAGAGATATTATCTAAAAGAGACCCGAATAAACCTTGCATTGCGATATGCTCCGGGACCGGTTGCCTTGCCCTTGGCTGTAATAAGGTTATAACTGCCTTCAAGAAGGAGATTAAAAAGCAAGGCTTAGAGGCTGATGTGGATATTAGAGAAACAGGCTGCCCGGGGTTTTGTGAGAAAGGCACCGTTGTGGTTATCTATCCCGAGGGGATATGCTATCTCCAAGTAAAGCCCGAAGATATTCCTGAGATTATCTCTCAGACTATAAAGGGGAAGAAGGTTGTCGAGCGTCTGGTTTATACTGACCCCAGCAGTGGTGAAAAGGTAATCTACGAATCTGAAATCCCCTTCTACAAGAATCAAAAGCGCTGTCTTATCGGCAATAACATTAAGATTAATTCTAAAAGTATCGAAGATTATCTTGCTCTTGGCGGCTATCGGGCCTTAGCTAAGGCGCTTTTTGAGATGACTCCAGGGCAAGTCCTTGAAGAAGTAAAGAAAGCGAATTTAAGGGGTAGGGGTGGTGGCGGGTTTCCTACGGGAAGAAAATGGGAGACTACGCGTAATGCTTCAGAGGAGCCTAAGTATGTGATAGTCAATTGTGACGAAGGAGACCCTGGAGCCTTCATGGATAGAGCTCTCATGGAGGGAAACCCCCACAGTGTTCTCGAAGGGTTGACCATTGGTGCCTATGCTATTGGTTCCCACGAAGGTTTTATTTATGTGCGTCAGGAATATCCTCTGGCAGTAGAGAATGTCACCGCTGCTATTAATCAGGCGGAGGGATATGGTTTTCTTGGCGAAAATATTCTTGGTTCAGGATTCGATTTTAGAGTCAAGGTGCATCGGGGAGCAGGAGCTTTCATCTCCGGAGAGTCAAGCGCACTGATGACAGCACTAGAAGGAAGAGTAGGAGAACCCAGGCCAAAATATATTCATACTGCTGTAAGTGGTGTCTGGGAAAAGCCGAGCGTCCTGAACAATGTGGAGACCTGGGCTAATGTGCCTTTGATTATTAACAATGGTGCTGAATGGTTTGCTTCTATTGGCACGGAAGGAAGTAAAGGAACCAAAATTTTCTCTTTAGTGGGTAAGGTGAACAATACTGGGCTTGTGGAAGTGCCCATGGGTATAACCTTAAGGGATATTATCTATAAGATAGGTGGAGGAATCCCCAAGGGCAAGAAATTTAAAGCGGTGCAGACTGGTGGACCCTCAGGGGGTATTATTCCTGAGCAGCATCTTGATAGCCCAGTGGATTTTGATGCGCTCACTAAATTAGGCTCAATGATGGGCTCCGGTGGGATGATAGTAATGGATGAGGAAACCTGCGTGGTAGACGTGGCTCGCTACTTTGTCGATTTCCTTTGCGACGAATCCTGTGGTAAATGCGTTCCTTGCCGAGAGGGATTAGAGCGCATGCGCGAGGTGTTGGATGACATTGTTCAGGGGAAAGGCAAAAAAGGGGACGTTGAGCTTCTGGAGGAATTATCCCGAGTGATGACTAAGGCTTCTCTTTGCTCTTTAGGGACAACTGCCCCTAATCCAGTATTAACCACTCTCCATTATTTTGGAGACGAATACCGAGCTCACATTGAGGAGAAACGCTGTCCGGCCTTTGTGTGCAAGGAATTGGTTTCCTATTATATTGACCCCAGTAAGTGCCAAGCCTGTTTGATTTGCCTTAGGAATTGTCCTGCGGAGGCTATAGGTGGGGGCAAAAACCAAATCCATGTTATCGATCAGTCCAAGTGCACTAAGTGCGGCACTTGCTTTGATATGTGTCCGTCTCGGTTTCAAGCGGTAATAAGGCTCTCTGGTGAGCCAGTGCCAGCACCTCTCCCAGAGGAACAAAGGGTTTTAGTAAGAGGCAAGAAATAGGAGGAAAATGGCTGAAATCGCCCTAAATATCGATGGTAGAGAGGTCAGGGTTGACGAAGGAGCTACTATTCTAGAAGCGGCAAGGAATGCCGGCATCCATATACCTACACTATGTTATCACCCGGCACTTTCACCCTTTGGTGCTTGCCGTCTGTGTTCTGTTGAGATAATCAGTCGCGGTAGAAGCAGGATAGTCACTTCCTGCACTTACCCTGTTGCGGAAGGGCTGGTAGTAAACACCAAATCCCCTGATGTTATTGAGATACGCAAAATGCTCATCGAGTTATTATTAGCTCGCGCTCCCAAGGCCGAGATAATTCAGGACCTGGCTAAAGAATATGGCGTTGAGAAGACAAGATTTAAGATAAAAGATCCGGAAAACCTCTGCATTCTTTGTGGGCTTTGTGCCCGAATGTGCGAGGAAAGAATAGGGGTAAGCGTAATCAATTTTGCCAATCGAGGAGTTGAACGAAAGGTAGAAACACCCTTTCAGCAAACATCAGATGCAAACTTAGACGTCTGCATAGCTTGCGGAGCTTGCGCCTTTGTTTGCCCCACGGGAGCAATCAAACTCGAAGACATTACAAAGAAAAAACCAATACCAATTCTTTCTGAATTCGATGTAGGGTTAACATCGAGAGCAGCTGTCTATGTGCCCTTCCCTCAGGCAATCCCCAATGTTCCGGTAATAGATCGCGAAAGGTGCGTCCACTTCCTTACAGACAAATGCAAAACATGTGAAGAATTTTGCCCGGCAGAAGCTATTGACTTTGAGCAGGAAGATGAGGTTATCGAGGTAGAGGTAGGAGCACTAGTAGTGGCTACCGGAGCCGGTCCCTTAGACTATACCCAGTTCAGTATCTATGGTGGCGGTGTCTATCCTGATGTCGTCAGCAGCCTGCAGCTAGAGAGGATGATGAGCGCCGCCGGACCCACTGGTGGCGAGGTGCTCCGCCCATCCAATGGAGCTCACCCCAAAGAGGTAGTCTTCATAAGTTGCGTGGGGTCTCGGGATGAACGCACCGGAGACGGCTATTGTAGTAAGGTATGCTGCATGTATATGGCTAAGGAAGCTATTATGCTAAAAGAGCACGACCCGGAGACTCATAGTTATATCATATACACCGATGCCCGGGGGCCAGGGGGTAAGATTTTCGAGGACTTTCTGACGCGGGCGGAGAAAGCAGGGACCACCTATATGAGAGGCCAAATTGACAGTGTGGCACAGCAAAATGGCAGACTCTTAATCTCCGGGCAAGACTTTATCACCGACGAGACATTTAACATACCGGCTGACCTGGTGGTTTTAGCCACGGGGTTAATGCCCAACGAGGATGCCGCCAAGCTATTCCAAACCCTCCATATCAGTTATGATAGTAAGAACTACCTTCTCCAGGCGCACCCCAAGCTGCGCCCGGTGGAGACCGCCATGGATGGCATCTTTATCGCCGGATGTGCTGTTGCTCCCACCGACGTACCGGAATCTGTAGCCCAGGGTGGTGCTGCGGCGCTGTACGTGCTGAAACTATTTAGCCAGGAGTCCATTGAGGCTGAACCCATGACCTCTATTGTGGACATTGCTCGGTGCACAGGCTGCCTGCTGTGCCGCCAGGTCTGTCCCTTCCAGGCTATCGAAGCTGAAACCCTTCGCGATGGGCGCACCGTGGCTTCCATCAATGAGAGCCTGTGTAAAGGATGTGGCATCTGTGTCGTTGCCTGCCGCCCCGGAGCAATAAAGCTCAGGGGCTTCAGTGACCAGCAAATTCTCGCTGAGGTGATGGCGCTGTGAGTGTGGAGTATCAACCTAAGGTCATTGGTTTTTTATGCAACTGGTGTAGCTATGCCGGCGCTGATATGGCGGGAACTAGCCGCATGGGCTATCCCCAAAATATTCGCATTATTCGTGTCCCCTGCTCGGGACGGGTTGACCCCCTCTTTGTAGTGAAGTGCTTCCAGAGGGGAGCTGACGGAGTCCTGGTCTCAGGCTGTCACCCTGGAGACTGCCACTATACTGAGGGCAATTATCATACCAGGCGCAGGTTTACACTGCTTCGTGAGTTCCTCGACTATCTAGGTATAGCGAAGGAGCGGCTGCGGGTGGAGTGGGTTTCGGCATCAGAAGGGCAGAGGTTTGCCGAGCTGTTATCCGATTTTACCGCGGAGCTAGTCAGGCTTGGGCCAAGGAGCAAAATTTGAGATGGATATGGATTTAATCCGGCAGATTCGAGATAAGGCTCGAAACCTTTTAGAAAAAGGTACGGTTGAGGGTGTCATTGGCTACGAGCGGGCTGGCGATGGTCTTACTTCTCGTCCCCTCTTTGCTTACGACACCTCTGCCACAGAGCGGCTCATCTTCGACGAGACCTGCGCTCACAATCTGGTTAAATATCTCCTGGATAAGAAGGGTAAAAAGATGGCGGTTGTGGTTAAACCCTGTGACTCACGGGCTATCAACCTGTTGTTGAATGAAAGACAGATAGAGCGAGACAAGGTATTCATTATCGGGGTTGGCTGTCCCGGTATGGTGGAAACGAATTGGAATCACAAAAGCGAGACATTGCAGGCGAAGTGTCGAAGCTGCCAGCTATCTAAACCGTTGGTCTACGACTTTCTGGCGGGACAGGAGATTACAAGACAAGCCGAAGAGGAAACCTATTCCGACATTACAGAGGCAGAGGCTGAGTCCGTCGCCACCAGGAGAGAATTCTGGCTGGAGCAATTTGGCCGCTGCATTCGTTGTTATGCCTGCCGCCAGGTCTGTCCAGGCTGTTACTGCCCTGTGTGCTTTGCCGAACGACTCGAGCCCTTATGGGTGGGCGTCCGGATCGCCCCCGAGGAGAACGAGTTGTGGCAGACCATCCGAAGCTTTCACCTGGCGGGGCGTTGTATCGGCTGTAACGAGTGCGAGCGAGTTTGCCCCGTGGACATTCCCCTGAGCCTGCTCAACCGAAAACTAGAAAAGGATGTGAAGGAACTTTTTGCCTTTCAGGCGGGGCTGGACCCTGAAGAGCAACCCCCCTTCGCCACCTTTAAGAAGGAAGAAAAACTGGAGTTCGAAAAATGAATTTGCTTGCCTCCAAGGATGACCTGATTCGCTGGCTTGATTCGCTTCTCGAGGAGCGAATCGTCATTGCCCCAGTCCGGGTTCAAGGGCAGACTATGTTTCAACCCATATCTAAGGTGGAAGAAATTGCCTTTGATTTCGATAACACCACGCTCTCACCCAAAGGATGGTTCCTACCCCCCACAGAGACCCTTTTCTCGGTGCAAAGAGATGATGGGCAGGTCGAGCTGGTTCCCACGCTGGTGGAACGTGATGCGGTTCTCTTTGGATTGCATCCTTGCGATGCTAAAGGCATTGCCCTGATGGATGGCCCTTTTCTACAGGAACCGGGCGATGCTCTGTATCGGGAACGCCGCAGTCGAACGGCTCTTGTCGGACTTGCCTGCCGCCAGGTGCAACCAGAGTGTTTCTGCACCAGCATGGGTAGTGCACCTGATGACCCCAGCAATGTGGATATCCTGCTTACTGAGGTAGAGGATGGCTACATTGTTCAGGCTGTTACTGAGAAGGGAAAGGCCTTGCTGCCCCAGGGCTTATTAGAGTATAAGGGGAAAGTGCCCACTCCTCCCAAGCTTCAGGCTGTTCCCACCAAGGAAGTCATCTCAGCAATGAGGGAACTCTTCAATGACCCTTATTGGGAGCAACTTGCTGACCGCTGCTTGCATTGTAACATCTGTGCCTATGTTTGTCCCACCTGCTATTGCTTCGATATGCGGGACTATGCTGATAAGGGAAAGGTAGAACGAGTGCGGAGCTGGGAGAGCTGCCAATCCCCTGGCTTTAGCCTCACGGCTGGGGGTTATGACCCCCGGACTACCAAGGGGGCCAGGTTGCGGCAGCGCTTCTATCATAAGTTCCTCTACTTTCCAGAGCAATTCCAGGACGTGGCCTGTGTTGGCTGCGGCCGCTGTGTTAGGGACTGTCCAGTAAATATAGACATTCGCGAGGTTATAAGCAACCTGCAGCAAGTGACGGAGGCTAAAAGTGGGTCTTGAAAGTCCTTTTATTCCCTATCTAGCAACTCTGAAGACGGCTATCCAGCTGACTTCCGATATCAAGCTTCTAAGCGTGGAACTGAAAGATCCTGACATCAGAGCCAGCTTTGACTACAAGCCAGGGCAGTTTGCCTTGCTCTCGGCCTTTGGAGAAGGAGAGGCACCCTTTGGCATTGTGTCTTTGCCTCTGCAGAAAGACGGCTTGGAATTCGCCGTGCGGCGTATTGGCACAGTAACCAGAGCCTTACACGAACTCGAGCCCGAAGACACCCTGGGAGTACGGGGACCCTTCGGCAATTACTTTCCTTTAGAGGATTATGGGGGAAAGAACATAATCATCATCGGTGGGGGCATTGGGATGGCGCCACTGCGTCCGGTGATTAACAAAATACTGGAACGGCGAGATGATTATGAGGAGTTGTTAATCATAAACGGCGCACGAACACCTCAAGACTTGGTATTCCAACCGGAGTTCCCAACGTGGATGAAAGCACCCAGAACTAGATTGGAACTCACTGTTGACAAGGGTGATGAACACTGGAAAGGACGGGTGGCCCTGGTCCCTGATGTGGTGAAGGAGTTGGCACCCTCGCCGGATAATGCAATTGCTATTATTTGCGGACCACCGATAATGATCCGCTTTACCCTGACCGGGCTAAGGAAATTGGGCTTTAAGGATAACCAGATTGTCACCACTCTGGAGGCTAAGATGAAGTGCGGCCTTGGTAAATGCGCCCGATGCAATATTGGTGAGAAGTATGTTTGCCAGGATGGTCCGGTATTTACCTTGGAGCAGATTTCGCAGTTTTTGGAGCAACCATGACAGCAGGAATTAAAAACAGTAAAGATGAAGTAAGGACAGGAGTATATATCTGCCATTGTGGCACTAACATTGCTAGAACGGTAGATGTGGCTGAGGTAAGCGAGTATGCCTCGCAGCTGGATTCAGTGGTGGTAGCCCGAGACTATAGGTTCATGTGCTCTGAGCCGGGGCAGGAGATGATAAAGCAGGATATCAAAGAGTTGGGCTTAAACCGGGTTGTGGTTGCCTCTTGCTCCCCCACAATGCATGAACCCACCTTCCGCAAAGTATGTGAGCAGGCAGGGCTGAACCGTCACTTATTCCAGATGGCTAATATTCGAGAGCATTGCTCCTGGGTAACCGACGACCGTGAAAAAGCCACCGAAAAAGCCAAGGCGCTGGTTCAGGCCGCAGTGAGGCGGGTCTTCTTCCATGAGCCCCTTGAGACAAGAGAGGTCCCGGTAAATCCCAGCACGCTAGTGGTGGGTGGAGGTATCGCCGGTATTCAAGCAGCCTTGCAGATCGCTAACTCTCGTCACAAGGTTTACTTGGTGGAACGAGAGCCTTCCATTGGGGGACATATGATTCAGCTGGACAAGACCTTCCCTACCTTAGACTGCTCGGCCTGTATCCTGACCCCCAATATGAGCGAGCTAGGTTCGCATCCTTATATCGAGCTACTCACCTACAGTGAGGTCGAAGAGGTATCAGGCTACGTCGGCAACTTCAAGGCCAGAATCAGAAAGAAAGCCAGGTACGTCGATGAGGAGAAATGCACCGGTTGTGGGGTCTGTCAGGAGAAATGCCCCTGGAAAGTAACCAGCGAATTCGAAATGGGTTTGGGACAGCGCAAAGTCATTTATATTCCATTCCCTCAGGCAGTGCCCAATGTTCCCGTCATTGATCGGGAGAACTGCATCTATTTCCAGAAAGGCAAGTGTCGTGCCTGTGAGAAATTCTGTGAGGCAGGAGCTATTAATTTCGATGATGAAGACAAGCTAATAGAGGTGGAGGTAGGCAATGTCATTCTGGCTACCGGTTTTCAGACCTTTGACCCCTCTGTCGCCGCTCAGTACGGTTATGGGAAATTTGAGGACATTATCACGGGGCTCGAGTTCGAGAGGCTATGCAATGCCACCGGTCCCACTGGTGGTAATATTCAACTCAAGGATGGCTCTGTCCCTCGAAGCGTGGCTATTGTCCACTGTGTCGGCAGCCGCGATGAAGAGTTTCACGACTATTGCTCACGAGTATGCTGCATGTATGCCTTAAAACACTCCCACCTTATCAAAGATAAGACTGATGCCGAGGTCTATCAAATATTTACTGATATCCGCTGCTTTGGCAAGGATTATGAGGATTTCTACGAGCGATTGGTTGGGGAGGGGGCGAACTTCGTCCGGGGGAAGGTTCAGCAGGTCGCCAGCGCTAATGGAAAAGGGATGGACCGAGGCAAGCTAACTATCACTGCGGAGGATCCGGATAACGGCAAGGTGACCCAGGTATTCGCTGATATGGTCGTCCTCTGCACTGCCATCGAACCGCAGCAAGATGCCGATAAAGTGGCTCACATCTTCTCTGTGAGTCTCAAGGCTGATGGCTTCCTTTTGGAACGTCACCCCAAGCTGGATCCAGTAGCGACCAGGACCGATGGGATCTATGTGGCGGGTTGTTGCCAGGGTCCTAAGGATATCCCGGACACGGTATCTCAAGCCTCGGCGGCGGCGGCCAAGGTTCTAGCTGTGATCACCAAAGGCAAGGTGGAGCTTGAGGCAAGCACGGCAGTTATCGACGAAGAGCTTTGCTCAGGGTGTCGAATCTGTAATCTTCTCTGCCCTTATAGTGCCATTTCTTTTGACGATGAGAAGAAGGTCTCTAATATCAATGAGGCTCTGTGCAAGGGCTGTGGCACCTGTGTCGCAGCTTGTCCCAGCGGGGCGATTACTCATAGACATTTTACTACCGAAGAAGTTATCGCCGAAATCGAGGGCGTGTTAGTATAAATTTCAAACCGGTTAGCGCATCCCCCGAGAATCGTCTTATATGTCAAAAGTAACAAGGCAATCCCTCAAATTAGCTTCTATTAGCGTCCGGGGCATTGTTCAGGGCGTCGGCTTCAGGCCCTTTGTCTATGGGCTGGCTGTTAAACACAGCCTTAAGGGATGGGTTTACAACACTTCAGAGGATGTCAAGATTGAGGTAGAAGGTGAAGCAAAAGCTGTTGAGCAATTTGAGCTGGAGCTCGAGACAAAAGCCCCACCGCTGGCTCACATCGAGAACGTAACTATTGAGCATCACCCGCCTCTCGGTTATAAAAACTTTGAAATTCGGCATAGCCAGGCACAGGAAGGGAAATACCAGCTTATCTCTCCAGATGTCGCTACCTGCCAGGCTTGCCTTGGTGAGTTGCTAAATCCTGAAGACCGTCGCTACCGCTATCCCTTTACCAACTGCACCAATTGCGGCCCACGCTTTACCATAATTGAAGATATGCCCTATGACCGCCCCCAAACAACCATGCGCTACTTCCGGATGTGCCCCCAATGCCAGGCGGAATATGATAATCCCTGGGACCGCCGCTTCCATGCTCAACCCAATGCCTGCCCGAAATGCGGTCCCCAGGTCGAGCTGGTTGATAACCAGGGCAATCTAGTAACCGAGTCGAATCCTATAGCTGCTGCCAGTCAGCTCCTTGAAGAAGGGAAAATCGTGGCCATTAAGGGCTTGGGGGGTTTTCTCCTGGCTTGCGATGCCACGAACGATACCGCGGTTAAAACGCTGCGACAGAGGAAGAAGCGCTCCTCCAAGCCCTTTGCCATAATGGTTGCTACGGTCGCCGAAGCTAAAAGGCATTGCTATGTCTCGCCGGAGGAGGAAGATTTACTCACCTCACCTCAAAGCCCCATTGTGCTCATGAAGTGGAGGGAGGGCTCATCTGTATCTCGGGAGGTAGCGCCGAATTTATGGTTCTTAGGGGTTATGCTGCCATATACACCGCTTCACCACATACTGCTCAGGGATACTGGCCTGCCTTTAGTGATGACCAGCGGCAATCTCAGTGAAGAGCCTATCGCCAGAGACAATGATGAGGCCTTAAGGAGGCTTTCCGGGATTGCCGATTACTTTCTAGTCCATAATCGGGATATCTACTCTCGCTACGATGACAGCGTTGCCATAGTAGAGAGGGGCACCAGCCAGCTTATAAGGCGGGCGCGTAGCTATGCCCCTTATCCCATCCGTCTCCCATTTGAGACCAAACAGGTGCTTGGTTGCGGCGCTGAGGAGAAAAATACCTTCTGCCTGACCAAAGATAACCATGCTTTCTTATCGCAGCACATCGGCGATATGGAGAATATGGAAACCCTGGAACATTTTGACAGCACTATATCCCTCTATAAAAGACTTTTCCATGTAGAGCCTGAAATCATTGCCCATGACCTCCACCCTGATTATCTGGCTACCAAATATGCCCAGGAGTTAGGCGAATCCGGTATGAAGCTTGTTCCTGTGCAGCATCACCATGCCCATATTGTCAGTTGCATGGCTGATAACGGGGTTGACTCTCCAGTCATAGGAGTTGCCTTCGATGGCACGGGGATGGGTGCGGATGGCAATATCTGGGGAGGGGAATTCCTGGTAGCCGACTATCATAATTTTCGCCGAGCAGGACATCTGGAATACCTGCCTTTGCCTGGAGGAGATGCGGCGGTAAAAAGACCCCGCCGCACCGCCATCAGCTATATTCTCACTCTATTAGGGGAAAACGACCTCAACGCTGTCATTGCGAGAACAGCGAAGAAATCTCAATTAACTTCTATCGAGCAAGTTACTGAAGTTGAAGTAGAGGTTATCAGATGCCAGATAGAAAGAAGGATAAATTCACCGCTTACCTCCAGCATGGGACGCCTTTTTGATGCCGTATCAGCCCTGCTGGGCATAAGGGGAGAGATAGATTACGAAGGACAGGCGGCGGTGGAACTGGAAATGGCTGCCTACTCTTCTGTCATTGCGAGGCGCGTAAGCGACGAAGCAATCTCCCACGCTCAGGAAAGTTACCCCTACCACATAGTGGAAGAAGAAGGAATAAGAATTGTGCGCCTGAGTGACCTGCTCTCGGCCATATTAAAAGACTTACGTCAAGGTATCTCCAAGGGGAGGATATCAGTCAGATTCCATAATACCGTAGCCCGGATGACGAACGAGGTGTGCCATTTGATAGCTGATGAGACCGGAATCAATAATGTAGCCTTAAGTGGCGGCGTATTCCAGAATCGCTTGCTGCTGAGAAAAACGGTCAGCTCGCTTGAAAGCAGTGGTTTCCAGGTTTTTACCCACAGTCAAGTACCCTGTAACGATGGTGGCATCTCCCTGGGGCAAGCCGTTATTGCCAATTTCGCCGTCTAAAGGGTTACTTCACCATCTATCATTGCGAGGCACCTCCCCTCACTGTCATTGCGAGTGCCGATTTATCGGGACGAAGCAATCCCCTTGCGAAATAGAGGCGACTCCATTTCAAACTGTCTGCCACCCTAGGCGGGGATAATCCTTTCCATTGACGATTTTCCAGGTCCAGCCAGTGATGGGTATACTAGGATCGTCGACCATGGTTATGTCCCACCCCTCCCCGTCGAAGGTGTCATATTCCATCATTTCCTTTGTAGTATTGCCTATCCCGCCAGCCGAGGTAGCTTGTCTGCTGGTTTTGGTATCCCAGAAAGATCTGCTCACAGTGCCATCATTCCATCCCACCAGACCGCCGACATCCTCACCGTCACTTACCCTGCCGATAGAATAAGAGCTGTTCACAAGGCCATCATTCTCTCCCACCAGACCGCCAACATGCGAATCGCCACTCACGTTGCCTGTGGAATAGCAGTTGCTCACAGTTCCTTTTTTATTTACTCCCACCAGACCGCCGACGCACTTATTGCCGGTCACGTTGCCGGTGGAGTAAGATAATTTCACAAATTCCCCCTCATTAGATCCCAGTAGACCGCCAACATTCTCAGTGCCTTTCACGTTGCCTGTGGAATAGGAGTTTTCCACAATGTCGTCATTATTTCCCACCAGACCGCCAACATCCTCATGGCCACTCACGGTGCTGCTGGAATAGGAGTTTTCCACAGTGTCACCATTACTACTTCCCACCAGGCCGCCAACACGCGAACCACCACTCACGCTGCCTGTGGAATGGGATTCCCTGACCTCGTGCCCGTTCCGCCCCGCCAGACCGCCAATATAAGACCCCTCGCTGGTGACGTTGCCCGTGAAATGGGAGTATTCCACAGTGAACTTGTTATCTCCCACCAGACCGCCAACATACTTATCGCCGGACACGCTGCCGGTGGAGTAGGAGTTGACCACATAGCCCTCCTCGCAATTACATCCCACCAGACCGCCAACATAATAGTTGCCAGTCACACTGCCTGTGGAATAGGATTCGATCACACGGCCCTCCCAACTAGCTCCCACCAAACCGCCAATAAAACTAGCTCCAGTTATTTTTACGTTCTCGACACCCACTTGAGTGACTCTTCCACCAGGAGCAAGGAACCCAAATAACCCAATATTGTAAGCAAAGGTAAAGTTGAGGCTTAAGTTTGAAATTTCATGGTCATTGCCATCAAACACTCCGGCAAAATAAGGAATATAGAAGTTGGGTTCACTGCTTAAATCGAGATTGCTCTCTAATATAAATCTCAATGAACTATCCTGACCAAAGGCGAGCAACTTTTTGAAATCAGTGACATTATTTACCTCATAATAACCATCTTCATTTTGCTCAAGCCTTCCATTGAAATCTAAAAACTTATCTTTAGCCAGCCATTGGTCAAAGTCCGTACCGTTCAAGGCTCCGATAGTAATTATATTGTGGCCATTAATCAAAACCTCACCATAATTATAGTGGGAGTTTCTCACAATGCTCTTATAACTAAATCCCAGCAGACCGCCAACACCATCATCGCCAGTCACGCTGCCGGTAGAGTAAGAGTCGCTCACGCTCACAATGCTCTCCTCATTGTGATTATATCCAACCAGACCGCCAACATCATCATTGCCAGTCACGTTGCCGGTGGAGTAAGAGTCGCTCACAGTGCCTTTTTCATTTCCTCCCGCAAGACCGCCAACATTCTCATCGCCACTCACGCTGCCACTAGAATAGGAGCTGCTCACAGTGCCCCCGTCATTAATTCCCACTAGACCGCCGATATAAGATCCCTGCTCGCTGGTAACGTTGCCCGTGGAATAGGAGTATTCCACAGTGCCACCATTATTTCCCACCAGACCGCCAACACTATCATCGCCCTTCACGCTGCCGATATAATTCGAACTGCTCACAGTGCCCCCATTCCATCCCACCAGACCGCCAACATTATCTTTGCCAGTCACAGTGGCGTTCACTACTGTGACATTCTGGACGACCCCTCCCTTATCAACATAACCGAAAAGCCCCATATAACGTTCGTCGCGGTTGATAAACAAGTCCACTATCTCAAATCCCTGACCGTCGAAACTGCCGGTAAATGGGTCATTCCGAGTTCCAATCGGCTGCCAACCATCTCCCCCATTGGCTGTCGGGCCTGCCCTCGCCGTATAATTGGCAGTAGTGGAATTGAGGGTGTTCATCAGACGGTAATTACCACCCAGGCTGTCTCTGACAGCATGCAAACCATCCCAGTTACATATTTCTATGATTTCCAGGGTAAAGTTAGCGGTGATGGAATAGTCGCCGTCCATGGTGATGGTGGTTGAGGCAGCAGTGACATTGGCAATGGTGCTCACATTGCCAGTCCAGTTGACAAATCGGTGACCCTCCTCGGGCCGGGCCACTAGGTCGACCACTTTTCCCTCGCTATAGATAAAAGTCGCCTCTCCAGGTTTCTTTACCTCGCCGCCTTCGGTGCTGGAGATAGTGAGGTCGTAGCGAACACCGACGCAGCCTACCATCCCTGCAATTAACGCCACAGTAATCAAAAAGATGCTAAATTTTGCCAAGTAGCGGTCTCTCCTCGAACTAAGTATTGTCTTCATACTTCACCTCCAGATACAGCCTCCCCACCGAGATTGCTTCGTCGCGATAAGTCGCTCCTCGCAATCACGAGGAGAAGCCCAATAAATTGGGCAACTGCTTTGTTGAATAGCCCTGGGTCTAGAAAGGGAGGGTTGATTTTGCTGTGGCAGTAAAAAAGAGCCGAGTTCACATGTCTGCATGTGCTCCGCTGAACATTGTGGTAACTACCGCAACTCTCTGACACGCACACTTGACCACCCACTTTGATGTTACTCTTAAAACGCGATTTCTTATAGAGGCGATTCTTATAGAAACTATTATACCACTATCTAAGAAATTGTCAATAGTTTTTGTGCGGTGTTCAAGACATGCTATAGAGTTAAGGAGCAACGATACATCTTAGTGTGCAACTAAGTAACATTTCAGGCTAATGTGCAATTTCGCCCTCAGGTATATTATAGTTTCGGCCCGATCATCTGAGCTCTAGTTGTGTTAAGAAACGGACTGCCAGCTCAGGAAGGGATAGGTCTGTCCATTGACGATATTCCAGGTGTAGGCATCGTTGGTCTCGCCAGGAGCGACGGCGGTTATATCCCACGCCGCCCCTAAGAAAGTGGCAATGTTCTTCATTTCGGCCGTAGTCTTGCCTGTCCCTCCATCCGAAGTAGCTTGTCCGCTGGTTTCGGTATCCCAGAAGGAGTTGCTCACGGTGGCCGTGTTGTATCCCACCAGACCACCAACCTGCGAGGAGCCAGTCACGCTACCGGTGGAATAGGAGTGGGTCACGCTGCCATAATAATTCACTCCCACCAGACCGCCAACCTGCGTAGAGCCAGTCACGCTGCCGGTGG
This sequence comes from Dehalococcoidia bacterium, assembly GCA_049678605.1. Taxonomy (GTDB): domain Bacteria; phylum Chloroflexota; class Dehalococcoidia; order GIF9; family AB-539-J10; genus RBG-13-51-36. The sequence goes on along the minus strand of JBAUEM010000039.1, from coordinate 9,180 downwards.
AATAGGAGTTGCTCACAGTGCCCTCATAATACCAATTATCCCCTACCAGACCGCCGACACTCGAATTGCCAGTTACGCTGCAGCTGGAATAGGAGTTACTCAGAGTAGCCTGATTCCATCCCACCAGACCGCCGACACGTGAATCGCCAGTCGCGCTGCCGCTGGAATGCGAATTACTCACAATGCCCCCGTTATGTCCCACCAGACTGCCGACATGTTCCTCGCCAGTCACGCTGCCGGTGGAATAGGAGTTGCTCACGGTGCCATCACTATGTCCTACCAGACCGCCAACGTAATCATTGCCAATCACAGTAACGTTCACCACGCCGATATCTTTGGTGACCCCTTCCTGCCCGACTTCACCAAAAAGCCCTACATAATCCTCGTCAGGGCGGATGATAAACAAGTCTTTTATCTCATATCCCTGACCGTCGAAATTCCCGGTAAACTGGTCATCAGAGGTTCCAATTGGCTCCCACCCCCTTCCCTGATTGGCTGTCTCACTCGCCAGTTCCAAATAACCGGCAGTAGTAGAATCGAGGTCGTTCATTAGGATGTACCTGCCGCCCAAGTTGTTCCTGATGGCATCCAAATCATACCAGTCCCGTATTTCCCATATTTCCAGGGCAAAGTTAGCGAGGATCGAATAGTGGTCGTTAATGATGATGGTGGTTATGGCAGCGTCGACATTGGCAATGGTGCCCACTTCGCCAGTCCAATTGACAAATCGGTAACCTTCCTCGGGCTCGGCCACCAGGTTGACCGCTGTTCCCTTGTTATATGTAAAAGTCCCCTCGCCGGGGGTGGTTACCTCACCGCCTTCGGTGCCGGAGACAGTGAGGTCGTACTGAACAGGAGCACAGCCTACCATCCCACCAATTAAGGCTACCGCAATCAGAAAGATGCTAACTCTTACCATGTAACAGTCCAGTTTCCCCAAAATCCCTAGCTTATGATATATTGTATATCACCCCGCCACGCTGTCAACGGGTTGATTTGGCGTGTGCGCCAATTGGGAAATCACCTCACAGACGAGCCTACTTTTCTGGCCGTCTAAAGAGGAACATGAGCAAGGCAGCGATGGTTTTGCCATCGCAGATTTCGCCCGAGGCAATAAGTTGGAGTATCTGATCTGGGGAAACTCGGACTAGCTCGATGTCGTCAGTATCCTCAGCCACGAGACGAGCAGGCACAAGGTCGGTAGCCAAAAAGCAATGGAGGTACTCCGTGCCATAGCCTGGGACGGAGTAAAAGCCCCCCAATTTGTCTATTTTCCGGGGGAAGTAGCCAATTTCCTCCTGTAATTCGCGGCGCACAGAGTCAATGGGCTCCTCACCGGGGTCAATGCCACCAGCAGGTATTTCCAGAAGAAACCTGTCCACTGCATGGCGGAATTGGCGAACCAGAAGGACATTATCTTGTTCATCGAGGGCTACTACAGCTATACACTCGCTGTGCTCCACTACCTCTCTGGTGGTTTTTTTGCCGCTAGCTTTCTCCACTGTGTCCACACGTATGTTTACCGCGTGCCCCTGATAAACCTGTTGGCTAGCTAGCTTCTTTTCCGGCTTCACCATACTTCAATTACATCCACTTGTGTAATAGTGTATTTTTCGACAAGTTCCATCTCAAAATCAGGGGTCTCTCCTTTACTAACCCCCTAAAATTAGGGCTGTCTCCTGCAACATTTCCCCTTGAAATAAGGATTCTCTCCTTTATAACTCCCCTTTCCCCTCTTATCTTAAGAGGGGAATTTTGAACTCCCCTTGCCCCTCTTAATTTTAAGAGGGGCATCTCCTTAACATGGGGATTCTCTTCTTATCCCCCTTAAGATAAGGGGGATAATGGGGGTTATGAATGTTTCTCAGCCTCCCCAGAATGACATTGCTAAACGCTCTCAACATACTCTTGTGACAGCTTCAAAGGTGGCGAATAAGAGCTACCTCATCGCAGTTGGGAAACTTGGGACAGCGATAGCATTCCGCCCATACCTTCTGGGGCAGCTCCGTTTTGTCGATTAGCTGGAAGCCATGTTTTTCAAAAAAAGCCGGCTTACGAACGAGACAAAAAACCCTGGGTATGCCTAATTCCTTAGCCTCTTCAAGACAGGCCTGGGCAAGCAAAGAGCCAATACTTTGGTTCTGTTCCTTTTCATCGACAGCCAGAGACCTGATTTCAGCTAAATCAACCCAGGTAACGTGCAATGCCGCACAAGCGATAACCTGGCTTCCTTTCCTGACTACGAAGTAATCTCTAATATCCTCATATATCTCAGATAAGGCACGAGGCAACATCTCCCCCTTATCAGCAAAATGACTGATCATCTGGTGCAGGGAGGTAGCATCGCTCACCCTTGCCCTATCAACCTTTATAGCAGCTTTCATTTCTTCTTCCTCCCAGTTTTTGCCACAGCGAACTATAAAAATAGGTTGGCTGGTGAATTCTTAAGAGGTGAGCTATGTGAGGACTGAGCTTCACTCTGATATTTTGCCCGTCTGATAATGGCAATTCAACTTGTCCGTCAATGCTGAGTATGACCTTTTCTCTGTGGGCAACCTTCAAATCAACTATGCTCTGCGGAGGCAGTACCAGGGCATGACTCAATCCCAGGTGACAGGATATTGGTTGGAGGACGATTTCCTTGGATTGAGGATGAAGAATGGGTCCGCCAGATGCCAGGGAATAGCTGGTGCTCCCGGTAGCGGTGGCTACAATTACGCCATCAGCCCGGTAAGTGGTTATCGCTGCGCCATCAATTTCTGCTTCTATGTTAACCAGGCGGACTGCAACACTTCGTAGCACGACATCATTCAAAGCATGAAAGCTTTTGTCTTCAATTTGAGCCTCGAGCATGGCCCTTTCCTCAATCCAGCCTTCCCCCTTGAGCAAATCGGGCAAATTAGACAAAACCTCATTGCCATCTATCTCTGTGATAAATCCCAGCCTGCCCAGGTTTATACCTAAAATAGGCACTGACAAGGGAGTTACGATTCGAGCAACACGGAGGATGGTGCCATCTCCACCAATACTGAGAATTAACTCCGTGTCAGCCACCTGGGGTTTAGCTTCATCCTCGTCCCAGGTTGAGCATCGCCACGAAGAGACTCCCCGAGAGGATAGAAACTCTTCCAGTTTCTCAGATAAGTCTCGGGCTTTCTCCAGTAGGGGGTGATACAGAATACCAATACGCTTCACAGGTGAGCGAAGTGTAGCACTGGTAAATTCTGGCTGTCAAACCATCTAAATCCACCCACGAAAATCGCAAGATTTTCGTGGGAACCCGGTTAAATTTATCGGGGTCCCCAAAAAGTCTTGTGACTTTTTGGGGTTAATCTAACATATCCGAGGTAGCAATTCCCCGGATAGCATATCAACGATTCGGGAAGGGCCGAGCTTTGTTTTCATTATCACCTTCCCCGGGTGCTCGTTGGTTACCTCGCCGATGATGGCAGCATCTCTACCGTAGCTATTTTTTCTCATTTGGGCAAGAATCTTATCGGCATCGGCGGGGTCAGCTACAGCTACTAGTTTGCCTTCATTTGCCACATAAATGGGGTCCAGGCCCAGGAGCTCGCAGGCAGCTTTAACCTCTTCCTTCACTGGTATCTTAGCCTCTTCTATCACAATGCCCACCTTGGATTGCCGGGCCAATTCGTTGAGCGTGGTCGCTAGCCCACCCCTCGTAGGGTCGCGTAGACAATGAATCCTGGATGAGGTCTCTAGCAGTTGAGACACTAATTTATTCAATGGAGCACAGTCGCTTTCCAAAGTCATGGAGAACCTTAATCCTTCACGCTGACTCATTATAGCTATACCGTGGTCGCCAATGGTGCCACTCAGCAGAACCTTATCCCCAGCTCTGGCGTTAGCTCCTGAGATATCAACTCCGGGAGAGATTATCCCTACTCCCGAGGTGGTGATAAACAACTTATCAGCTTGTCCTCGATTTACCACCTTGGTATCCCCAGCGATTATACTTACCTCGGCTTCTTCAGTAGCTTTCTTTATTGATTGCACTATCTGCTCAAGCTCACTTAAGAGAAAGCCTTCTTCTATGATTGCCGAGAGACTCAAATATAGGGGCTTGGCTCCATTCATAGCTAAGTCGTTCACCGTGCCGCAAACGGCTAGCTTGCCTATATCGCCGCCAGGGAAAAAGATGGGATTTACCACATAGCTATCGGTGGTGAAAGCCAGGCGCCCGCTGGCTTCGAAAACAGCTGAGTCATCTAATTTATTCAATGCCGGATTAGCCAGGAAGGGAAGGAATTTTTTCTCCACTAGTTCGTGGCTCAATTTGCCACCACTGCCATGGGCTAAAAGAATGCGATCATTATCCATAAGCCTGCTCGTAATAGTTTAGTTTCTCCACAAGGTCCATCTTAAATTAGGGGTCTCTCCTTCACGATCCCCCTAAAATTAGGGCTGTGTCCCGCAACATCCCTCCTTAAGACAAGGATTCTCTCCTTCATAACTCCCCTTGCCCCTCTTAATCTTAAGAGGGTAATCCTTAATATAGAGATTCTCTCCTTATCCCCCTTAAGGTAAGGGGGATAAAAGGGGGTTATGAATGTTTCTCAACCTCCTCTTTAATCCTTTTCCCTACCCCCCTCGATATTTTGTAACACGTCGTTATTCCAGAATCTTATCACACGAATGTTTAATTCCCTGAGATAGCTATCACGATGAGCATCATGTCGTTGGCCGTATACATCTGCATGTTGTCCTCAATCAACTTCAATGGCTAATCTTCGTTCAGGACAGTAAAAATCGAGGATATATGAGCCTACACTATATTGCCGGAAGAACTTAAGACCAGCCATCCGTTTACTTCGCAATATACTCCATAATTTTCGCTCAGCATCGGTTGCATTCTTCCTGAGGCGGCGTCGGTTTAATTTTGTAGCTGGATCGTTATACAAGTATTTACTCATAACTCCCCTTGCCCCTCTTATCTTAAGAGGGGGAATTTTGGAAAAGCTTACCTGTTAAGCCTGCTCCATATCTACCCTAAAAACCTTGCAAATTTTCAAGAGTCCCGTATTGATAATAGGCGGCGCAGGCGCCTTCACTGGAGACCATGCAGGGACCGACAGGGCTTTCCGGGGTGCAGACCTTTCTAAAGAGTTTGCACTCAAGTGGCATAGCTGCGCCACGGATTACATCCCCGCACCGGCATCCCTCAGGCTCCCTCGGTGGTTTCGGGCTCACTGAAAAAGCCTTGTCGGCGTCAAATCGCTCGTATTTTCCTCTCACCTTCAAGCCACTTTGAGGGACAATTCCAATCCCCCGCCAGTTAGCTTCCCCAATCTCAAAAACGTCCTGCATCAGTTGCCAGGCTTTTCTATTTCCCTCTGGCTTTACTCCTCGGGGGTAAGCTATCTCCACTTTGGGCTCGCCCTTTTCAATTTGTTCCACCAGCTTATCTATGCATAACAAGATATCCAATGGTTCAAATCCCGAGATGACACAGGCAACTCCATAATCCTGGGGGATAAATTCATAGGGATGAGAACCAATTATAACACTAACATGTCCGGGACAGACGATGCCGTCCAGCTTTACCTCGCCTGAGTCGAGCAGCGCTTTCATCACCGGCGGGGTCAGCTTATTGAGGGACAGAACGTGGAAGTTTTCTATTTTCTCCTCTTGTGCCTTAAGTATAGAAGCAGCTATAGTTGGCGCCGTGGTCTCAAAGCCGATGCCGATGAAGATGACCGATTTCTCAGGATTGGCTTTTGCTATCTCTACAGCGTCTATGGTGGAATATACTATTCGTACATCTGCTCCCTCAGCCTTTGCCTGTTGCAAGCTCGAATAGCTGCCGGGAACTCTTATCATGTCCCCAAAAGTAGTGATGATAACGTCGGGCAGGTGTGCCAGGGCGATGGCTTTGTCCAGATCAGCAGTTGCTGTAACACAGACGGGACAGCCTGGCCCCGACCTCATTTCCACTGTTTTGGGAACTAATTGGCGAATTCCATATCGTAATATGGCATGTGTGTGCCCACCGCAAAATTCCATTAGTCTTATGGTCTTGGTGGAGCGCTTAGCAATTTTGTATGCTAGCCCCTTGGCTAACTTGTTGTCTTGATACTCGTCAATGAACTTCACTTAGACTTGCTATCTCTTCCAGGAGCTTCAGGGTCTCCTCGGCTTCAGCCTCATCTATAACGCCTATGGCATATCCCGTATGAAGCAGTACGTAATCTCCTAGCTTGGCCTCTGGAGTAAAGACAATGCTAACTCGACGCCTCACCCCGGCGATTTCTGTTTCAGCATCATCCCCGTCTATGGAAACAATCCTTACTGGTATTGCTAAACACATGCCTTCCTGTATTTTAGCCTAAGTTTACCTGTAATACAAACCGAGGCCTTAAGCCAAAAAGATATCTCATTGACGCTAGTTAGGCATTGTGTTATGTTATGCGGCATAATTCATTTTAGGGAGCATAAGTTAAATCAACCCCAAAAAGTCTTGCGACTTTTTGGGGACCCTGATAAAGTCTGACTTTAATTTACCGGGGGTCTCCACGAAACCTGTAAGATTTTCATAAGGTGGGTTAAATGCGCAGCGACATGATAAAGAAGGGCATCGAGCGGGCACCTCACAGGTCGCTGCTGCGGGCTGTAGGTTGCTCTTCAGATGACTGGGATAAGCCGTTTATCGGAGTAATCAATAGCTTTAGTGAGATTGTCCCCGGGCACATCCATCTGCAAACAATCGCCAAGGCGGTAAAGGAGGGGATTCGCAGTCGGGGCGGAGTGCCTTTTGAGGTCAATACCATAGCTGTTTGCGATGGTATCGCTATGAACCACCCGGGAATGAAATACAGCTTGCCCAGCCGAGAGCTTATTGCTGACTCAGTTGAAATCCTGGCTCAGGCTCATGCCTTCGATGGCCTGGTATTTATCCCTAATTGCGACAAGGTCGTGCCCGGGATGCTGATGGCCGCAGTCAGGCTTAATTTACCCTCTGTCTTTGTGAGTGGTGGTCCCATGCTAGCCGGGAAGTTTGTCCAGGGAGACGCTGCCAGGTCCGTTGACCTTATTACGGTCTTTCAAGCTGTAGGCGAAGTAGCTAGAGGCAAGATGACCGAGGCTGAGTTGCAAGAACTGGAGATGGTCGCCTGTCCTGGTTGTGGGAGCTGTGCCGGGATGTTCACTGCTAATACTATGAATTGCCTCAGCGAAGCCCTGGGGATGGCTTTGCCGGGTAACGGCACGATACCCGCGGTGGAAGAACGGCGGGTCCAACTTGCCTATAAAGCTGGGCAGCAAGTCATGGAAACTTTGGCCAGAGATATTCGGCCTAAAGACGTTATCACCAGAAATTCTCTTTACAATGCCTTTGCCGTGGACATGGCCCTGGGGGGCAGCACAAATTCCGTGTTGCATCTTACCGCCATAGCGCATGAGGCTGGGATAGATTTCCCCTTAAGTTGGATAAACGAGATTAGCGACTCCGTTCCTCATATCTGCAAATTAAGCCCGGCCAGCGATTATCACATTCAGGACCTGGACTTAGCCGGTGGCATTCCTGCGGTAATGCACGAACTATCGGGACTGCTGAAGCTTGAGGCGAACACCATTTTGGGCAAGTCCTTGGGGGAAATAATTGCGGGAGCCAAAGTTAAAAATAGAGAGGTAATCCGCCCCCTGTCACAACCGTATGCCCCTACTGGTGGTATTAGCATATTATTTGGCAATTTGGCGCCTGATGGCAGCGTAGTGAAAAGCGCTGCAGTAGATTCTGAGATGCTAGTTCATCGAGGTCCAGCGAGAGTTTTCAATAATGAGGAGGAAGCTACGGCGGCGATAATGAAAGGCGAATTTAAGTCAGGTGAGGTAATCGTCATTCGCTATGAAGGCCCCAAGGGAGGGCCAGGAATGCGGGAGATGTTAGCAGCCACTTCCCTCCTCAGCGGTATGGGTATGGATAAAAAGGTAGCTCTCATTACAGATGGGCGCTTTTCCGGAGGCACGCGAGGAGCAGCCATTGGTCATGTCTCTCCCGAGGCGGCAGAGAAAGGTCCCATAGCGGCTTTGCGGGATGGCGATATGATTAAGATAAACATACCTGACCACAAATTGGAAGTGGAATTAAGCCAAAAAGAGATGGACCAACGGTTGGCTTCATTGCCTTCCTTTGAACCCAAGATTAAAACTGGCTATCTCAAGAGGTATAGTGATAAAGTAAGCTCGGCCAGCACTGGTGCGGTGTTTGCCGGGTAAGGAGTTATTCTATGAAGAAAACTGGTGCTCAGATTCTCTGTGAGAGTTTAATTAAAGAAGGGGTAGAGGTTATTTTTGGCATTCTCGGTGGTGCTGTCTTACCGATATATGATACCTTCCCCCAATATCCTCAACTACGACATATATTAGTTCGCCATGAGCAGGGAGCGGCTCATGCCGCCGATGGCTATGCTCGAGTTACACATAAGGCGGGAGTATGTATTGCTACTTCGGGGCCTGGAGCTACCAATCTGGTTACTGGAATCGCCAATGCTTATATGGATTCAGCACCCATGGTAGCTATAACTGGCCAGGTAGCCAGACCTGTTATTGGCAAGGATGCCTTTCAGGAGACGGATATCACAGGCATTACCATTCCAATTACCAAACATAACTATCTTGTTACCGATGTTGCTGAGCTGGCTAAAACGGTTAAAGAGGCCTTCCACATTGCTCAGACAGGAAGGCCGGGACCTGTGCTTATTGACATACCGCGGGATGTTCAGCAAGAGCAAACGGACTTTGTTTATCCCGATAAGCTTGATTTGCCAGGCTATAAGGTTGTCTCTCGTGGGCACCCAGCTCAAATTAAAAAAGCAGCAAAGCTCATTAACGAAGCTGAGCAGCCTGTTATCATCGCTGGCAGGGGGATAATTATTTCCCAAGCCTACGATGAGTTTAAGGAATTTGCTGAGAAAGCACAATTACCAGTAGCTCACACTCTCCTTGGTCTGGGCTCCTTCCCTGGAAACCATATACTTGATCTTGGCATGTTGGGGATGCATGGCACACCTTGCGCCAATATGGCAGTGCAAAACGCCGACCTTCTCATCGCTATTGGCATGAGATTTGATGACCGGGCTACAGGAAATACCAGGGAGTTTGCTCCCAATGCCCGTGTCATTCACATTGATATCGACCCCGCAGAGATTGGAAAGAATATCC
>JBAUEM010000038.1:0-23963 GCA_049678605.1 Dehalococcoidia bacterium | reverse complement strand
TAAAGATAGATTAAAGTTGTAAAGCCATTCATACTCTAAGGTCTCATTAAACCTTTCTATCTCCGGGTTATCCTTGGGGGTTTTGACCCTGGAGAAGTACCTTTGAATACCTAATTTGGCGGTAGCCCTTTCAAACTCCCAGGCAAACTCACTCCCATTATCTGTCTGTTCCCGATAAGTCGGGACAATGGGCTTTCTCCGATGAAATCGGAGTAAAAGCTGGCTGGCTTTCTCATCTTGGTAACTCCTCACGGTAAGTGATTACCACTAAACATACCATGAGTGTTACCCATGTATCTCAGCCTCCGCATTTCTTTTGGTATTGGCACATAGTTAGATATCCCACAAAACACGGCAGCATTAGATTGGCGTGTTGCGACAGCGACTGATTAGGGAAATAGTCCGCCATCTATAGTGATGGCTTGTCCCGTGATATAGCCAGCTCTGTCACTGGCTAAAAAAGCTACCAGTTCAGCCACATCCTCAGGTTGGCCAAAGCGTTGCAATGGAATCATTGCCAGTATGGCCTCCTTTGTTTCCGAAGGCAGCTTATCTGTCATCCCAGTAATAATATAGCCTGGGGCCACGGCATTGACAGTTATATTACGAGAACCCATCTCTCGGGCTACGCTTTTGGTGAAAGCAATGAGTCCTCCTTTGGAAGCAGCATAGTTGCTTTGCCCTATATTCCCTACTATCCCGGACACCGAAGATATATTAATAATGCGTCCCCACTCCTGCCTCATCATAGACCTCAAGGCAAACTTGGTGCACAGGTAGGCTCCACGCAAATTGGTGTTGATTACATCGTCCCAGGCATCATCAGACATTCTTAACAAAAGGATATCTCTATTTATTCCGGCATTGTTCACCAGAATATCAATCTTGCTCCATTTATCAGTCACCTGCTCTACCATGCCTTTCACTGTTTCACTATCCCGAACGTCAGCTTCAACCGACATGGCTTCCCCACCTAGACGGATTATGCTCTCCACCAAATTATCAGCATCACCCTTATTACTGGCTTCAATTGCCACATAATTAACCACCACTTTGGAACCAAGGCTAGCAAGCTTCAAGGCAATGGCTCTACCCATGCCGCGAGAGGCACCAGTTACTAGAGCTACCTTCCCTTCCAATTCCATTACTGGCCTTCACCCCTTGAGGCGTTTAAACACCAGGCAGCAGTTTTCACCACCTACACCAAAGCTATTCTTCAGACATACATTCACTTGAGCCGGGCGAGCTACATTGGGGACATAATCCAGATCACACTCCGGGTCCGGGGTCTCATAATTTATGGTTGGGTGGATAACCCCTTTGTTCATGATTAATATAGAGGCGACGGTTTCAATGGCGCCGGCAGCAGTAATGCTATGCCCAATCATGGACTTAGTAGAGCTTATAGGAATGTTGTAAGCGTGCTCTCCAAACACCATTTTAATAGCTTTGGTTTCACAGGCATCATTCAGCTTGGTGCTGGTGCCGTGAGCATTGATATAATCAACCTCCTCACTCTTCACCCTGGCATTTTGCAGAGCAGTACGCATGGCATAAGCTTCCGACTCAGGGGCCGGAGCAGTCGCATCGTGAGCATCGAAAGACCAACCTGCGCCGGCAATTTCAGCCAGGATGGATGCGCCCCGCTTCCTGGCATGTTCATAGCTTTCCAAAACAACTAATCCGACGCCCTCAGCATAGACAAAACCATTGCGGTTGAGATCGAATGGGCGACAAGCCTTGGACGGGTCAGTTTCATGGGAAAGAGCTCCCAAAATATCTATTCCAGCCATGCCAACTGGCTCCAGGCTGGCGTCAGAACCTCCGGCTATCATTACATCAGTATATCCTAAGCGAATGAAGTTCACTGCCGTGCCTATAGCGTCAGCGCCACTGGCACAAAGGCTATTCACAGCGCTGTTAGGACCCTTGGCCCCCAGCATCATTCCCACCTGCATGGATGCTGCACTGGCAGTTGACTTGGTGATGAAGAGCGGGTCGGCTCTTCTAGGACCCGATTTTTGATACAGCTCCCATCCCCGAACAACATAGCCTTGCTCCGTCATAGTAGAAATGCTAACACCTACTCGCTCAGGATTTTCCCGAGTCATATCTAGGGCGGCTGATTGTATTGCTTCTTTGGCAGCGGCAATAGCAAACTGAATAGTCCTTGAGGTGCGGTCAACTGCCTTCAAGTCCATATACTTTGTGGCATCAAAGCCATGCACCTCAGCATCAACTTTCACTCGGAAGTTGCTGGCATCAAAGCGGGTAATAGGACCGATGGCCGACTTTCCTGCGACTAACCCTTCCCAAAAGTCTTTTACACTTAAGCCCAAGGGATTAATAGTACCCAAACCGGTAACTACAACCCTCGGTATATTTATCGTGCCCCAGGAATTAACGGAGTTTTTAGAGACTCTAGCCATGTTTATTAGCCCTTTTTTCTATTGGAAACCAAAGGGCTGTATACGGAGAAACCCCCATCGACAATAATGGTTTGCCCCCTTATCATAAAGGCCTCTTCACTGCACAAAAAAGCCACTACATTAGCGACATCTTCAGGGTTCACAATTCTTCCCGCTGGCGTTACTGGAATATTGTCTTCATTTAACCCCTCATCAAAATAGAACTTCAGGGCTTCTGTCTCCACAGCAGAAGCAGCTACAGCATTAACGCAAATGCCTCGAGGTGCTAGCTCTATTGCCAGGTAACGAGTTAAAGCTTCCAGGGCAGCTTTGGAGACTCCAACAATAGCATAAGTGGGCCAGACAAGAAACGAACCCAAGCTAGAGATGCTGACTATCTTACCACCCCTACCCTCCATTAGTTTGGCTGCTCTCTGAGCGCAGAGTAAACAGGCCCTGGCATTGATGTCCATAGTCCATTCCCAGGCCTTAACATCTATATCCATTACAGGGCGACCTACGCCTGAAGCAGCATTGTTAATCAAAATATCCAGGCGGCCAAATTTATTGCCAATCATATCAAACATTTCATCTATCTTTGCCGGCTCTCCCACATTAGCTCGGATAACTTCAGCTTTCACTCCCAGAGCCTCGATATCCTTAGCTGTTTGTTCCGCGGTACTGCGGCGGCGGAAAAAATCGACAATAATATCAGCACCCTGGGAAGCAAGTTTTAATGCAATCGCCCGACCAATACCTCGCCCACCACCTGTAACTAAAGCCACCTTCCCCTCAAGAGACACGGCTAAACCTTCTCCTCTTGTGCTACCCGACTCTCTACATAGGAGACAAAGTCGCCGAAGTTCTGAAACTTCTGGGCCTCTTCGTCGGGGATTTCAATCCCAAAGGCCTCTTCCACTGCCACCAATGCCTGCACTATATCCAGCGAATCCGCCTTAATATCTTTAAATGTGCTTTCCCTGGTAATAACGCTCTTATCAACATGGGTAATCCTGGCTATGATTTCTCTTACCTGTTCTTCAACAGTCACAAATTACCTCCTTGGTTAAATTTTGCTAATTCCGACTTCAAGCTTTCAACAACCTCGGCTTTTACCGCTTCCTTGGCGCTTTCTATAGCATTAACTATCTGGGGGGCTCGGCTAGCTCCATGCGCTATCCTGACAACCCCATCAACGCCCCACAAAATACCACTACCTCGCTTCTCACTTTCACTGGATATTTTGGTTGCCGGGAACAATCCATTAAACAATAGTTTAACTAAGGCACCCATAGGTGGGTACCTTTTCAGCTTCTGCGCTGTCCAATCCCTGGCATAACCCCCGATGCTTTCATAAAACTTCAAAAGAACATTGCCCACAAGGCCGCCACAGACGATAACATTGGCCTTGCCGTTTAAGATATCATTGCCTTCTATATTGCCAACAAAGTTCAACCCGCTATTTTTGAGAAGGGAATAAGCTTCACGCCCTGTTTCACTCCCCTTATTTTCTTCACTTCCAGTGTTTAGCAAAGCTATCTTAGGGTCAGTGATGTTAAGGAACTTCTTAGCGTAGACCGAGCCAGCGATGGCAAAAGTTAAAAATTGATGTGGCTTGCAATCTGCATTAGCTCCGAGGTCTACCATCACAGTATTCGGTGCAAAGCTGCCCAGGGAGCCAACAATTGCCGGACGACCCACCCCATCCAACATGCCCATAAACTGAATGGCGCTTAATGCAGCTGCTGCGCTAGATCCAGCACTAACTAATGCATCTGCTTCGCCTGATTTTACCATCTTTGCCGCTACGGCTACAGAGCAATTAGACTTTTGATGAACTACAGCAATAGGCGGCTCATCTTCCCTGATAACTTCGCTGGCTTCGACAATATGGATGGATGAACCGTTGGTGAATTTGTACCTGGCTAATTCCTTTTCCAGAATGCTTGTGGAGCCAACCAGGAGGATTTCTACACCGTTTTTCTTAGCTGCAAGCACCGCCCCTTTGACTACTTCCTCAGGGGCATAATCACCACCCATGGCGTCCACGGCCACCCTTACTCTGCCATTTTGAGTCATATTTTTATTTATTACCATTTTATTCCTTATCACTTGATAACTTGACTATTGTCTCCCCCGTGACTATCATTTCGCCTTTTTGATTACGGCACTCAAAATTGCAATTTGCGTATGATACGTCATCCTTCTGTTCAACGCAACTAATTTTACCATCGATAGTCAGAGTATCTCCAGGACGTGCCGGCTCTTTAAACTTTGCTCGAAGCTTACCCCCAGACAGCCAGCTTCGGCCAAAAGCCGAAGTCATCATCTCTGACACATAAGCCAAGTTAAGCATACCATGAGCAATAGTGCCACCCAAAGGAGTCGTAGCAGCGAAAGACTCGTCTACATGGATGGGATTAAAATCACCCGATGCCTCAGCATAAAGATTAATTTTCTCCTGGGTGATATGTTTTACCACCGAATTAAGAGCCTTCCCTTCTTGAATCCCCGTAAGCATTTCTTTCTTAGGTGGGCAATGCTATAGTTGCCCTCCCTGATTGCACCTTTTCTTTGCCTCTGTCAAGAACCTCGAGCTCCAGGATTAACATGCTCATTTTGCCCCGAGTTATCTTTTGTGCCACTCCGGTGTGACACTCTATAGTGGCGCCAATGGGCACCAGCTTGAAAAATTCTGACTCCTGCGAAGCATGTATAACGATAGTGCCAGATGGCAGGGAAAAAGACCCTGTCATAGCAGCTATGGCACAGGCCGTAATGGCCAAGGGGGGAATAAATCCATCACCTGCACTATCCACAGCTTTTAGATATTTGGAGACGAGGGAGGCACTCAGTTCATAGGTGGCAGGAGGGAATTCGTAACCAGGTATTAGTTCTTCATAGCTTATAGTTTTGACTGACATTTGACCAGTTCCCGATACATCGGTATACTATGTATGTTACATTATACACTGCCCCTGATTATTGTCAATACCTTCTTACTATTACCACCGATTGATAATGGACTTTGGCATCGACAGAATCAACTTAAAATCAACCTGTCACACACAGAATACCCTGAGTCGATAGGAGACATAAGAAAGAAAAGGCTATCGAGCAAAGTTCGTGAGCTGCACCGGCTTTTCATCTGGTTTGTTGCGAAATGGGCTCGGCAGGATTCGAACCTGCGACCAACCGGTTATGAGCCGGCCGCTCTGCCCCTGAGCTACGAGCCCACTCTTCCACCCATGAAAAGTTTCGCTTTTCATGGCAACCAAATTTGTGTGGAGCGGGAGACGGGACTCGAACCCGCGACACCCTGCTTGGAAGGCAGGAACTCTACCACTGAGTTACTCCCGCGAAACCGAATCTATTTTACCTTAAATATTATAGTTGGTAAACAAGACACTATGTCATTGAATCGTTGACGGATAGAGCTTCTTGTATTAGACTTACATCTCAGTATGCATATTTTAGCAAACAAAAGCGAGGGCACCTGGACTTGGCTTGAGTGCCCTAGTTTTGTGCCTATACAGGAGGGAGAGCTATGGATTTAGTCTGGATTTGTGTAATCGTGGGGCTTATAGGGGCAGGAGTAGTTGCATTCTTCGTGCGCTATGTTTTAAGACAAGATGCAGGCTCGGAGAAAATTCAAGAGACTTCTCGAGCTATTCGGGAAGGAGCAATGGCTTTTATCGGCAGGGAATACCGTACCTTAGCCATTGTTGTTGTAGTAGTAGCCATTATCCTGGCAGTTGTCCCTGCCCTGGGCTGGAGACTGAGTGTAGCTTTTATCTTTGGTGCTCTATGTTCCATGGGTGCTGGCTACGCTGGTATGAGTGTGGCAGTCAGAGCCAATGGCAGGACTTGTGCAGCAGCGCAGAAAGGTTTGAATTCAGGATTGAGAGTGGCCTTCAGGGGTGGGGCAGTCATGGGCCTGACTGTAGTCAGCATCGGCATTATCGGGTTATCTATCCTCTATTTCGTCTGGCATAATGACCCCAATTTCCTGTTCATAATTCCTGCCTTTGGGACTGGAGCTTCACTGGTAGCTCTCTTTGCCAGGGTGGGTGGTGGTATCTTTACCAAAGGGGCTGATGCTGGCTCCGACTTAGTGGGCAAGGTGGAGGCGGGGATACCAGAGGATGATCCCAGGAATGCCGCCGTTATAGCTGACAATGTGGGTGACAATGTCGGCGATGTATGCGGCATGGGTGCTGACCTCTTTGAATCTTACGTTGAGTCTATTATTGCTACCATGACGTTGGCTGTCGTGGTCACCGCAACTGGAATAGTTGCTAATACTCAGACTGCCTGGTTGATTCCCATGTTGATTGCTGCTGGTGGTCTTGTAGCCTCCATAATTGGATGTTTTTTGGTTAGAGTAGGAGAGAAGGTGGAGATGGCTGCTCTCCTGGGAGCTTTGCGTCGCGGCACGCTTGGCGCTTCGATATTGACAGCGGTATTTGCCTTTTTGGTGATTCATTTCTTGGGCGCTAGTCTGGGGCTCTTCTGGGCAGTGCTTGCTGGTCTTATAGCTGGCGTGCTTGTGGGGGAAAGCACAAACTACTTCACCTCCTATGCCTTTAAGCCGACACAGGAAATTTCTGAAGCCTCCACTTCCGGCGCCGGCACTACTATAATTCGAGGCTTTGCCACTGGCTTGATGAGCACCTGGCCACCGATAGTCTTGATAGCTATAGCGATTGGAGTGGCTTTCCACTTTGGCAGCTTCTATGGTGTGGCCTTAGCT
Organism: Dehalococcoidia bacterium; assembly: GCA_049678605.1. Taxonomy (GTDB): domain Bacteria; phylum Chloroflexota; class Dehalococcoidia; order GIF9; family AB-539-J10; genus RBG-13-51-36. The sequence continues at coordinate 16,802 of JBAUEM010000038.1, read as the reverse complement.
GCTGCCGGTATGTTGTCTACTTTGGGCGTGACGCTGGCTACCGATGCTTATGGACCTATAGCTGATAATGCTGGTGGTATTACCACAATGACAGGCTTACCGCCCGAGGTGCGCGAAAGAACAGATGCCTTGGATTCTCTGGGCAATACTACTGCAGCCACAGGCAAGGGATTTGCCATCGGTGCTGCCGCTTTGAACTCCTTGGGTCTAATTCTTTCTTTCGCTCTAGCTACAGGGATAGTAGCTATTTCCGCAGGCAAGATAGTAGTGCCAACACCGGAAGCGTTTAGTTTGCTAAGTGCGCCGGTTATCATTGGCGTACTACTAGGTGCCCTTATGCCTCCTATCTTTTGCGCTATGACGATGAAATCGGTGGGAGTGACTACATCAGCGATTATAGAGGAGGTTCGTCGGCAGTGGCGTGAGATAAAGGGCTTGATGGAGGGGACAGCCAAGCCCGAATATGGCAAGTGCGTGGATATTGCCACCAGAATAGCATTGAGGCAAATGTTGCTTCCTTCAATAATGACGATAATTGCGCCTGTGATTGTGGGAGTGGTTCTGGGTAAATACGCCCTTGCTGGCTTTCTTATCGGTGCCCTGGCGACTGGTTTTATCCTGGCTATCACCTTGAACAACGCCGGCGGCGCCTGGGATAATGCTAAAAAATGGATTGAGGCTGGGCAGTTTGGTGGTAAAGGCTCAGAGGCTCATAAAGCAAGTGTTGTTGGAGATACAGCCGGTGACCCCATGAAAGATACTGCCGGTCCATCCTTGAATATAATGCTCAAGCTAATGTCGGTGATTTCACTGATGCTGGCACCGGTATTAATGCATTTTGGTGGCCTTATTTGACATCAGCGATTTGTCATTCTGAACCCTTCGCTCCCTATCATTCTGTCTTCGATCGCTTTGAAATTTGCTTTAAGATGAACAAAGTTATTTGTTTGATGATGAGTAACATCAGCTTTTTGAAGGAGATTATTTACAGCAGATTATTAGGTCGCAATGAGTCTGACCTGCTCAGAGAGCTATACTTGCTGGTGTATCATCGAGATAGCTACAGGGTTTAAGGGAGCAAAGAGTAACCGGGTCGATAGGAACTTGTCTGGCAATCTTGCTCCCTAGCGGGGCGACCACATGGGTCTAAAATAATCGCCACGCCCGGTAGCGATTAAGTCAACGACCTCGCGGCTATCAACATCCAAGACGAAGATGCTATCCCACCCTTGTTCTCCGCCTCCAGGGCGCTGTACCTTGCCGCCACAAAAAACGATCCTTTTCCCATCAGGTGACCACGAAGCTTCGTAACACTTGATGTCTTCATCTGTCAACTTGACTACATTGCTGCCATCAACATCCATTGTATAGATTTGCTTAGCCCAGCCGGAGCTGAAAGCAATCCTTTTGCCATCAGGTGACCAGGCGGGGTCACAGTCATCAATATCAGGGGTATTAGTCAGATTGGTAATAGAGCCATCTTCAACATCTAAAACGTAAATTTCATCATAATAACTCTCCATTTCCCCGGCCGCTACTGAACAAACATATATGAGCTTTTTCCCGTCGGGCGACCAGCTAATTTGTTGAAGCCAATTTGTTTCTGGTACACTGAGCAGGAGTCTTTGATTGCTGCCGTCGGCATCAATAACATAAACATCCCAATAGTCAGGGGAATCTCTATTGATGGCAACAAACGCAATTTGCGTACCATCAGGCGACCAGGCCACCTCGTACTTGTTAGTGTCGGGACTGTCGGTTAATTTTCTGGCCTCGCCGCTTTCCACATTTATGGCATAAATATCTGCTGAAGGTGGCTCTCCGGGAGGCTGTGGAAAGGCCCAACCGGCCACGGCAATCTCGGCACCATCGGGAGACCAGGAAAGCCCGATAAGCCCCCAAATCACATCCTCCTCCGTGGTAGGAAGCCTTAGCTTAGATAGGTTCTCGCCATCGGCATCTGCAATACAGACCTCATTTTCAGGTCCACAAAAGGCAACCCTTTTGCCATCAGGAGACCATTGGAGAATCGGAAAACCACACTCACCCAGCTTTATTTGGTTACCGCCATCCGCATCCATGACGTATACAATAATATTAGCGGACTCAAAATTGGAAACAAAGGCAATCTTCCCTTCTGAGGCAGAATTGCAGCCGAGGCCCAACAAAGGTAGCAAAAACAGCGCTAATAGCACAAATTCGACGCATCTTCTCATTGCAACTGATTCTCTACGCTCTCTAAGCTAATTCGAGCCTCCCCACAAGAAATCTCTATAAGATTACCGTGTACCAGGATACTTAATATAAAGAATACCAGTTCTTTAAAAAAAGTCAAAACCCTGAACAGATATTATTTATCAAGAATTTAGTCCTAGACCTTATCAGACCTAAAGCCACAAGATATATTTTGTGGCTTCTCTGTGAGGAGGAGTCATTCTGAGGGTGTTAACTAAAGTTTTTTTGAGAAGCCTGAGCACCAATGTTACAATAGGGCATCATGCCAGATGCCATATTCATCAAGGGTGCCCGAGAGCACAACCTTAAGGATATAGACGTCATTATCCCCAGGAACAAACTGGTGGTTATTACCGGTGTTTCTGGCTCAGGAAAAAGCTCTCTGGCCTTCGATACCATATATGCGGAGGGGCAGCGCCGCTATGTAGAGTCTCTTTCTGCCTATGCCCGCCAGTTCCTGGGGCGGATGGAGAAACCGGACGTCGATTACATTGAAGGACTTAGCCCAGCTATATCCATTGACCAGAAAGGACCACCCCATAATCCGAGGTCCATTGTGGGCACGGTGACTGAAATCTACGATTATTTGCGCCTTCTTTTTGCTCGCATTGGGCATCCCCATTGCCCTGAATGCGGAAGGGAAATCTCGCGTCAGACAGTGCAGCAAATTGTCGACGCCGTTCAGGAGATACCCCAGGGTAGCCGCATCATGATTCTGGCACCGCTGGTCAGGGACCGCAAAGGTGAGCATCAAACGATATTCAACGATTTGCAGAAGGCCGGGTTCGTCAGGGTTCGGGTTGATGGGCAAATTTATGACCTCTCCGAGGAATTTCAGTTAGATAAGAATAAGAAGCATACCATAGAGGTAGTAGTTGACCGACTACAGATAGAGCAAAGCGAAAATGCCACTCGCCTTGCTGACTCCATCGAGACAGCATTAAAACTGGGGTCGGGCGTGGTGCTGGTTAAGGTCCTTGACGGGGAGGAGTTGCTTTTCTCGGAGCATTTTGCCTGTGTCTATTGTGGCATAAGCCTGGGGGAAATTGCTCCCAGAACATTTAGCTTTAACAGCCCCTACGGCGCTTGCCCTGCTTGCACAGGACTGGGCTGTAAACTGGAAATTGACTTTAATCTAGTCATCCCCGACAAGGGACTGAGCCTGGTTGAAGGAGCTATCCAACCCTGGACAAGAAATGGGCAACTCAGCACCTGGTACAGCAGCATACTACAGTCTCTGGGTCGCCGCCACGGTTTTTCTCTCTCCACGCCAGTCAAGGAGCTGAGTGAGGAACTGGTGCATTTGATTCTTTATGGTGACGGGGGTGAACTAGTTCCCGCCACATATGAAGATCGTTATGGCAGAATGCGTCAGTACTACACAAATTTCGAAGGCGTCATACCATATCTGGAGCGCCGCTATCGAGAGACGAGTTCTGATAGTATCAGAGCGGATATCGAGCGCTATATGGCATCCAGCCCCTGTCCTGCCTGTCAGGGAAAAAGGCTGAAGCCAGAGTCTTTAGCTGTCACTATTGTGGACAAAAATATTATGGATGTTACCGCTCTACCTGTCACAGAGGCTTTAAATTGGGTGGAGCAGCTAGGCGGCAAAATCAGTCCTCGGGAACTTACCATAGCTAAGCAAATTATCAAAGAGATTCAGGCCCGGTTGGGCTTTCTCAGAGATATAGGCCTGAGCTACTTAACCTTGGACCGTCCTTCAGCGACGTTGAGCGGTGGTGAGGCCCAGAGAATTCGTTTGGCTACCCAGATTGGCAGCGGGCTTAGCGGTGTCCTTTATATTTGTGATGAGCCCACAGTCGGTTTGCATCCTGCCGATGATTCCCGGCTTATAGCTACGCTGAAACGCCTCAGAGACCTGGATAATACCATAATCATCGTAGAGCACGATGAAGCTATGATGAGAGCTGCTGACCACATTATTGATATGGGGCCTGGAGCTGGTAAACAGGGGGGAGAAATTGTTGCCACAGGAACACTACAGGATATAATGGATTGCCCTCAATCAATAACGGGGCAGTACCTCTGCAGGACGAGGCAAATTCCCTTGCCACCTGAGCGTCGCTCTGGCTCGGGAAAAGAGCTGATGATCCAGGGTGCCAGGGAGAATAACTTGAAAAACATCGATGTCCATATCCCCCTGGGCAAGTTTGTTTGCGTCACTGGTGTTTCTGGAAGCGGTAAAAGCTCTCTCATTAACGAAGTCCTGTATAAAAGACTGGCCCGCCTCTTCTACCGGGCTAAGGAGAGACCAGGCGAGTGTAATGGTATTCTTGGCACTGAGTACATTGATAAGGTGGTTAACATTGACCAATCACCGATTGGCCGCACCCCGAGAAGCAACCCTGCCACTTATACCGGGACATTCACCCCTATTCGAGAACTTTTCGCCACTGTTCCTGAAGCTAGAATGCGTGGTTATCCCCAAGGACGCTTTTCCTTCAACGTAAAGGGGGGAAGATGCGAAGCTTGTCAGGGGGCAGGCTATGTTCAGATTGAGATGCAATTTCTGCCCAATGTCACTGTCCCCTGTGAGATATGCAAGGGGAAAAGATACAACCGTGAAGCGCTGGAAATCCACTTTAAAGGAAAAAATATCTCCGAAATCCTGGATATGACCGTGGACGAAGCTTTGCTCTTCTTTGACCACTTCCCTAAAATCAAAAACAAGCTGGAAACCCTCCGAGATGTAGGTTTGGGGTATATTTGCCTGGGGCAGCCAGCACCGACCCTTTCTGGAGGCGAGGCCCAGCGAGTAAAACTAGCTACCGAGCTATCCCGCCGCTCCACAGGCAAAACGCTTTATATACTGGATGAGCCAACTACCGGCCTTTCCTTCTCAGACATTGCTTGCCTCCTAAAGGTGCTACAGCGCCTGGTGGATTACGGAAACACGGTAATTGTCATTGAGCACCACCTGGATGTGGTCAAAAACGCCGATTGGGTCATTGACCTTGGTCCTGGAGCTGGTGATGAGGGTGGTTACCTTGTGGATGCCGGCACGCCTGAGGAATTGACCCAAGACGATGCCTCTTCCACTGGGCAATATCTACGTGGTATATTATTAACGCAGCGGGAAAAGGTATTGACATGACATCAAGGCCCAACAGGGACGAAATTCTTGATTCCATCCATGGCAATGTCCAGGATAAGAATATGATTAGGCATATGCTAGCCACCGAGGCTATCATGCGGGCTCTAGCTAAAAAATTGGGGGAGGATGAAGAAGAGTGGGGCATTACCGGGCTCATTCACGATATTGATGTGGAACTGGTTGAGGGTGATATGAGTTGCCATGGCAAATTGGGCGCTGACATTGCCCAGGAGCTTGGAGCCAATGAGACTATGGTCCATGCTATTTTGTGCCATAACGAAGCTCATGACATCCCCCGAGAAACGAAATTGGATAAGGCCCTTTTTTGTGCTGACCCTCTGAGCGGGCTCATCACTGCTGCTGCTCTGGTTCGCCCTGATAAACTAAGCGGATTAACCACCAAATCGGTAATGAAACGCTTTCGCGAAAAAAGCTTTGCTGCTGGAGTCAATCGGGAGCAAGTGGCTCAGTGCCAGGAAATCGGACTGGAGCTGGAAGAGTTCATCAGCTTGGGAATCGAAGCCATGAAAGGAATCGCCTCAGAGTTGGGATTGTGACATCTTTGAATTTTGGCGAATTTTGTAGTGCGACCCCTTAGGGTCGCGCAGTACGAGGCTAAAGCCTCGTACTGCACTTTTAAATATCCTTTGCTTGGAAGCAGGATTCCTATGATTAGCATTTCAGATTTGGCATATGCCCAATTACCTGGATAGCATAGACGTTTAAGCTGGGCCTAACCTCCCATCATCTTCACAACCAAATTCCTATTGCAAACGGATTGATGTGTTTGGTATAGTTGACCATGCTTGGTTATAAGTGGAGCCTGAATTTTTTAGCCGGCGTAGGGAAGGAAGTAGGTATGGTAGTAAGAAGAAAAATCGCTCATGAAAGCAACAGAACCATCGCACAAAGAGTTAGAAGTGCTACCTAGAACTGAAGAGATATACAGGGCCCTCGTAGCATCCTCCTGGGATGCCATACTGGGGGTGAATCGCAAAGGGACAATAATATTCTGGAATAAAGGTGCAGAGCAAACTTTTGGCTACTCAACCGACGAGATACTGGGCCAGCCAGTAACCAAGTTGATGCCGGAGAAACATAGCGAGGGTCACACAAAAGAACTGCGGGCTTTCTTGAGCGGAAATTGTGGGGGAACAGGGATCATCGAATTTGAAGCATTGAGGAAAGATGGCTCTAAATTCCCCGTTGAATTGTCTTTATCTATTGAGCAGCAAAACGGCAAATTTGTAGGACTTGCCATCGGAAGGGACATCACCGAGCGCAAACAAATGGAGCAGGCACTCATGGAAAGCGCAGAACGTTATTGCAATCTCTTTGCGAATTCCTTGGAAGCAGTTTTTTCTACGGACATCGAAGACAATATTTTAGTGGGTAATAAGGCGCTTGAGAAACTGTGTGGCTACTGTCTGGAAGAATTAACCGAGATGAAGCCAACAAACATTCTCCCTCCGGAAAGTAGGGAATATATTTCCAAACAAGTAGAGAAGATGCTGAGCGCAGATGAACCTATATCCAGCATAGTGCATGAAATTTTCAGGAAAGATGGCAAAAGGATACTGATAGAGCAGTATTTAAATTTCATCAAGAGAAAAGGCACAATCGTAGGATTTCAAGAGTCTTACAGAGACATCGCCGAGCGCAATAAAACGGAAGAACAACTGAAGAGTTCTCTTATCAACCTGGCAAAAACCGTTTCTCGTGTAATTGAATCTTGTGACCCTTATACGGCGGGGCATCAGCAAAGAGTAGCTGAACTGGCTCGTCTTGTAGGTGAGAATATTGGTTTGGCTGAGGATATGGTTGAGAGGCTCTACTTCAACGGATTGCTCCACGATATCGGCAAGATTTCCATCCCGACGAGTATTCTGACCAAGCCGGGTGAACTAGCTGAGGAAGAATGGGCTCTTATCCGTGCCCATACGAAACAAGGTTATAATATATTGAAGGATGCAAATCTTCCCTGGCCAGTAGCCGACGTAGCACTGCAACACCACGAACGGCTAGATGGCTCGGGTTATCCTGACGGTATCACAGGGGATAAGCTAAGTCTGGAAGTCAGCATTCTCGCTGTCTGCGATGTGGTGGAAGCTATGAGTTCCCATCGTCCTTATCGGCCAGCAAGGACCACGACGGATATTCTAAAAGAGCTCAAAGACGGCAGGGGAACAAAGTACGATGTCAGTGTAGTGGATGTGATGCTGCCGATGATTGAAAGCGGGGAATTTAAGTCTATGTGGAATCGTAGAAATTCAATGAGTACGGCTACAGAAGGTCTATGTCCCTAACGACGTCAATGAAGTTTTCAAAGGGCTTATAATTAAGGTTGTTCTCTCTGCAGTACGCCAGCAGCTCGCCCGTGGCAAAAACATGGTGAGCGTATTTTGCCGGGGCAACATCGGAATCGCCATTCCCCATATATATTACCCTGTACTCCAGCTTTAGAAACGATTTGGTATATGCCTCTTTAAAGCCATCCCCTAATCTTTTGCCATCCGGACCCACATATTGAACTTCCATCCCTTCAGGGTGGAAGGAAGCTTGCGCAGCATGCATCTCGATGCTCTTCAAGCCAAGGTCTTTCAGTGTGGCCTCGATATAGAAATCCAGGCCATTACTCACAATGACTAATCTGAAGCCCCTTCTCCGGCAGTAGTTCACCAGTTCGTGAAATCCAGCTCGCACCTTAACCTTGCCCTTTAGCGCCTCAAGTAGCGTAGGTTTATCGGCTTTAACCATGGCAAAAGCCTTAGTATTGAACTCCCCGACAGATATCTTGTGCTCTTTATACTCTCGCAGCAATCGTCGCCAATCTCCCTGAGCGAAGGCATCTAAAAGAAAGAAGCTAGTATCTTCTTCGGTAACTGTACCGTCGAAATCACATTGAACTAAGGTTTTCATACTTTCGACTTAATCCCACGGGCAATGGTCAGAGCCCGTCACACATACCCTTTCCTTCTTACTCTGTAGCAAGGAGCAGCACAGATTATACCACACCGCTCCAGGCCACCAATTACCGGCGGATTCGATTGCCTGAATGTCTTGCCTCGCCTTGCCTGAGTTGTCAGTGGGAGTGAAAACTGCTAGATTTATGCTAATGTCTTACCATCGCATAGTGGCTAAATTCGGCACAGGCCTCCTTGCCTCGGGCACTGACCATCTCGACTTGCAAGTTATGTCAAGTTTGGTGGAGCAGATAGCGCGACTCCACAGCCAGGGGAAGGAGATAATAATAATCTCTTCCGGAGCTATTGCCTCGGGAAGACAGAAGCTTAAAAAAGTTCCAGAACGCAAGAACACTCCTTTCAAACAAGTCCTGGCTTCGGTGGGCCAAAGCCACCTCATGTATACCTATGAACAACTTTTCAGCCAGTATGATATAACCGTAGCCCAGGCATTGCTCACGAAGGAAGATCTCTCCGACCGCAGTGGCTATCTTAATGCTCGTAATACCTTACTGGCTCTTATCGAGCTTGGCATAATCTGTATTGTCAATGAGAATGACATTGTCGCCATCGATGAGATTGAAGGGCTCAAATTCGGGGATAACGATAATCTTTCCGCCATGGTGGCCAACCTGGTTGATGCTGACCTTCTAGCCCTGCTCACCGATATCGGAGGCTTATACACTACCGACCCACGTTGCAATCCTCAAGCTCAACTTATTCGCCGGGTGGACAAGATTGACGCCGAAATCGAACGCATGGCTAGCAATACTGCCAGTCGGCAGGGAATTGGCGGCATGGCGACCAAGATTGAGGCAGCCAGGCTAGCTACCTCTTCAGGGGTAAACGTAGTCATTGCCGATGGGCGAGAAACTGACATACTGGTGAGGATTAGCCAGGGAGAAGACATAGGCACATTCTTTCCTGCGCAGGTGAATAAGATGGAGAGCAAAAAGAGGTGGATGCTCAGCGGGCTGGCTTCCAAAGGCAAGGTCACGGTGGACAAAGGCGCTGTCTTAGCTCTCAAGGAGCAAAATAAAAGCCTGCTCCCTGCGGGGATTATGAAGGCGGAGGGGAAGTTTCACCGCGGCGATATTGTGGATATCCTGGACGAGCAGGGCAAACGCATTGGCTGTGGCATTTCTAATTATAGCTCTTCTGATTTAGCTATCATAGGAGGGAAGCACTCCGATAAAATCCTCAGCCTCCTCGGCTACGACTATGGCGACGAAGTGGTTCACAGAAACAATATGGTGATGCTATAAACAGTAAGGGAAGGATGAAACATGATTGCTAAAAAGGAAGCAAGAAGAAAACGCTGCAAGAATTGCAATAGGGTATTGGACCGCATCTGGTTTACAGCCCTGATGACTGAGGAATGGACATAGAATGGGGAAGGCTATAACGAGTGCAGTGCAAGGCATAGCCTCGTTACCGATGCAGAACAGCCTGTCCTGTGTCCATACTGCGAAGAGGTCGTCGGCACAGGCCTCGACTTCGGTTTTGGGGTAGGCTGCAAATGAGGAAAAACGGTCATCATGTTTATTGAGGATTAGATAAGCAAAGGAAATGCCAAAGTACACTCGGGTTCCTGCTTTAAGTGGCAAGCAATTAATCAGACTATTACGGAAAGATGAGTGGATACTCAAAGGACGAACCAGGCATGGTGTGGCATTAGCAAAGCACTTTGGAGACCGCACCAAAGTTACAGTAATACCGGATACCAACGCATCACTCGATGATGGCACATTAGCCGCAATATTAGGTGTCAAACAGACAGGTATCGGCAAGAAGGGCTTACTCGATTTAGTTAATAAGTTTGGATTATAGCATCATGCAGCACTGGCTTTGGGAAGCCGCTGCACATGCGGTTCGATAAAAGTACTTGTTCTGGATGATACACAAACTGTAATATTCTTCCTAGGTCTGGTATGATGAAATTCTATATTATTCTCCCTGAAAAACCGTTGCCGTTCTCCCACATCCTCAAGGGTGTTTATGTGAAGCAACACAGCTTCCTTAATCCTTTTATCTGCTTCTGGTAGAGACCGACCAAAGGTTGCTGTACCAAGCTCTTTACAATATGCAGTCCACCGCCTACCAGCTCTGCGGAATTCGAGCATCAAAACTACATATCCTGTAACCCCCACAATTTCCTCCTTCTTTGTTTATTCAGGCAATTAAGACCCTTGCGTAGCAATCTGTACATCAATATGATAGCATTTGTCAATATTTACGGCAAATTATTACTTGTCTTTAAGGGATAGTTGCGGAATGATATATAAAACTAGCTCCCGGTGGTAGGATCCCACGCCTCTACAGACGCTGCCATCTTTATCAGATGACCAACCGTTCTCCAGGAGCCTTTCTTACTACTACCAAAATTATAGTAAAATGTTATAGTTTTGTCAATATTTGATTGGCATTTGCAAGGAAGTGGGGTATGGATACGTTGAAAACTAACGTTTTGTATTATGGTGATAATTTAGAAATCTTACGCAAGTATATCCCTGACAACTCCGTAGACCTTGTTTACTTGGATCCGCCCTTTAATAGCAAAAGGGACTATAACATCCTGTTCAAGGAAAACGGCGGGGTTGAGTCCGAAGCCCAGATAAAAGCCTTTACCGATACCTGGCACTGGACTCAGGCTGCGGAGAATACCTACCATGATATTGTCACCAATGGGCCATTGAAAGTGGGGCAGTTGATTGGCGCTTTACACGACGCCATAGGTCAGAACGATGTCATGGCATATCTGGTGATGATGGCGACCAGGTTGATAGAGCTGCATCGTGTCCTCAAGCCAACTGGCTCCCTTTACCTGCACTGTGACCCCACTGCCAGCCACTATCTTAAATTGGTGCTAGACCAGATATTTGGACCGACGAACTTCAGGAATGAGGTTGTTTGGAAACGGGGCATAGCTCATAGTGATTCACGGAGATATGGCAGGATACACGAGTACCTTCTATTCTATTCAAAAACAAACGATTTTACATGGAACAAGCAGTTCATGCCTTACGACCCTCAGTACACACAGACCTATTACAGATATAGGGATGAGCAAGGGCGGCTTTTTATGTCTGACAATTTGGCAGCCCCGGGTGGACGAGGGCCAAGATACGAATGGAAGGGAATTGTTAGAAACTGGCGAGTAACTAGAGAAAATATGGAAAAGCTAGAAAAGGAAGGCCGTATTTTCTATACCAAGAAGGGGATACCCAGACTCAAGCGCTATCTTGATGAGCAATCAGGGATGCCTTTGCAGTCCATCTGGATTGATGTTCTCCCTATAGTATCATGGTCAGCAGAAGGCTTAGGTTACGAAACTCAAAAACCCACTGCTCTCCTGGAGCGTATTATCAGCGCCAGCTCAAATGAAGGGGATATCGTCCTCGATCCCTTCTGTGGCTGTGGCACGGTACTTGTTGCTGCTCAAAAGCTGAACAGACGCTGGATAGGCATTGACATTACTCATTTAGCTATCACCTTGATGCGTAACCGCCTGCGAGATAGCTTCCCCGGGATTCAATTCGAGGTTATAGGTGAGCCAGTAGATTTAGCTTCAGCCAAGGCTCTGGCAAGGCAAGACCGCTACCAGTTCCAATGGTGGGCGCTTGGCTTGATTAAAGCCAGACCGCTTGGTGAGAAGAAGAAAGGTGCCGATAAAGGGATTGACGGCGTTATCCAGTTCATAGATGACCCCAGTGGCAAGCCAAAACGAGCCGTGGTTCAGGTAAAGAGCGGACATGTAGGCGTAAATGCCATCAGAGAATTAAAGGCGGTAGCTGCCCCTGATGCCCTGGGCATCTTTATTACTTTAGAGCCACCAACAGGACCAATGCAGACCGAGGCAATCAGTGCTGGCCTTTATCACTCGCCGGGTTGGAATAAAGACTATCCCAAAATACAAATATTGACTGTAGAAGAGTTGTTACACGGCAAAGCTGTTGACATGCCGCCGCAGACACAGACAAATGTCACCTTCACCAAGGCGCAAAAGGTTTCTAAGAAGGAAGGGGAGCAGCTACGGCAATTATGAAATACGGCCAAATAGCTGGAAGCAAGAAAGTTAACTATGCTATCTATCGTTGCTTTGAGCACTTGTGCGACAAAGACCAACAAAGGTTTGTAAAGAAGTTTCGCGAGCAACCCCACGATTCTGACCAGATAATGCATACCTTTAGAGAGCTTATTCTAGGAGCTTATCTTAGCTCAAGGGGTTTCCGAGTAAGGCATGAATATATGGTGGAGAGCAAAACCCCTGATTGGTGCATCCTGGATAACAGGTCGGCGGTGGTAGGCATCGTTGAATTGGCGAACTTCCACATAGATGCTGTCACAGAGAGCGAGATGAGTAAACAAATGCAGACTAAAGGTATAGCAGTCTATTGGCGAGACGCGAACAAGAATAATGTTGAGCGTCTCTATTACTGCATCTGGGACAAGATGCAAGAATATCAGGTTTTGATTGAAAAGCTAAATGTACCTTACATCATAGCCATATGTCCGGACTCTAAAGCAGCGACGGATTTCGAAGAAGTTCTTCCTTGTCTTCACCACAATGAGTTTGGGCTTTTCCAGATGTATCAGGATACCAGCGGCATTCTGTATTTCGAGGAAAATGCTGGGCAATACTTGTTCAGATACGAACAGAACCCCAATGCGCTACGAAAGTTTGATTTACCTGGTGGCGTCTTATCGCTTGTAGCAGAGCAAGAGCGTTAAAGAGGGACGACGTCGTTCTTTGAAATTACGTCCCCTTCCCCTTACCAAGGGGAAGGGGATAAAAGGGGATAGGGTTACCACATAAAAGGAGAACGAAGTATGAAATCAGCCATAAAAGAGCTAGAGGAAAAGGGAAGGGCAGCTAAGGCAGCTTCGAGGAAGCTGGCTTTCCTTTCCACCGAGGTTAAGAACAAGGCTTTAGTCAATATTGCTGAAGCTCTTATTGACAGAAAGGACGAAATCCTGGCAGCCAACAAGATTGATTACGAGGAGGCGAAAGCTTCGGGGATGAGCGAGGCCATGCTTGACAGGCTTATGTTGTCGCCATCTCGCCTGGAGGGCATAGCCCAGGACACAAAAACGGTGGCTGCGCTGCCCGACCCTGTGGGCGAGATGTTTGACATGCGGACCTTGCCCAATGGTTTGCAGATAAGCAAGAGGCGAGTTCCTTTGGGAGTCATTGGTGCGATATATGAGAGCCGCCCCAATGTTACCATAGACATATCAAGCCTGTGCCTTAAATCAGGCAATGCCGTCATCCTTCGAGGTGGCAAGGAAGCTATAAATTCTAACACTGCCTTAGCCAGGGTAGCCCAGGAGGCCTGCGACCAGGCCGGCGTGCCCCAGGGAGCCATTCAACTTATTGAGTCCACGGAACGGGCTTTGGTGAACCATATGCTCAAGATGAAGGGAATAATTGACTTGATGATTCCCCGTGGTGGTGTTGGCTTGATAAAGCTTGTCTCGGAGAATGCCGCTATGGCGGTAGTTACCGGCGGGATAGGTGTTTGCCATACCTACGTGGATAAGAGTGCTGACCTGAATAAAGCGGTAGCTATTGCCTACAATGCCAAAGTCCAGCGCCCCACCGTATGCAATGCTCTCGATTGCATCTTAGTTCATAATCAGATTGCTCAAGCTTACCTGCCTGCTATTGCCAAAGAGTGGGCCCAGGCCGGGGTGGAAATGCACTGCGACAAGCGAGCCATGGCCATACTTAAGCCCATTCCGTCCCTGAAGCTAGTCCCGGCTGTCGATGAAGACTGGGGAAAGGAATACTTGTCGCTAAAAGCTGCTATCAAGGTGGTTAACTCGCTGGATGAAGCTTTAGAGCACATTGAGAAATATGGCTCAGGGCACTCCGAAGCTATCGTTACCGAAGATCATTCGGCAGCAACGCGCTTTCTCAACGAAGTGGATGCTGCCTGTGTTTATGCCAATGCCAGCACCCGTTTCACCGACGGCGGGCAGTTTGGCTTAGGCGCTGAGATAGGCATAAGCACGCAAAAATTTCACGCACGGGGTCCCATGGCTTTGAAAGAGCTAACCAGCTACAAGTGGATTATCTTGGGCAGCGGTCAGGTTCGGCCTTAGCCTTCGTGTCATTAAGACAGAAGCATCACGAGACCGAGCCGTGTATTCTCAAAAGTTCGGCTCGGGAGAGCCAAACCGCCTTAACCTGCAAGGATTTACGAGAGGCGGTAGGCCTCTTAAGCCAAGGGATATGATGAGCCTGCATTAGTGCGGCGATGTGGAGTCGGGCCAGCTTTATCCTCAGAGTGTTCGGCAGGTCGATGACCTGGAATCCCAACCGGCCAGCGTTAGCATGAAAGGCAGTCCAGCCATACACTGCAACGATGCCACCATATTTCCCATCGGCTACTTCTGTGGCAAAGAGTTGCAAGCCGTCCCTGAAGTAGTAGATGAGTCCCCGCGGGAAGCCCCCCATCCCCAACCCTGAGCTTGACCGCAGTCCCTCAGCAATCCAAGCATCATTCAAGTGCAGTTTGATGACAGGGTCGCCAGGCCTAACTTCACAACCATCCTCCAGCTTGATAGAACAGCCCTTGTGCCGTCTCACCTCAATGCAGATGACGCTGTTTCTTTCGAGAGGCTTGATACCAAGAGCTATTGCGTGAACTTTGTTTATGATGGGCAACATAGCCCGTATAGTAGCTCCTAATAAAAGAGATGCCATGTATCACCTTGGGAGCTCATTTTCACCGCCTAATCACGCAGCATCTGCAGGCATAGCTCGCTGGAACGCCCGGCAATCCGGCCGCTAATAATCTGCGGCTATTGCACTGACTGGTTTACGTTGGAGATAATGTTCTTCCATTTCCCCATATGACGGGAGCGGTCTTCCAGTGTGGTCACCAGTTCAACACGAATAGACGGGCAATCAACGCCCAGGGTATGTAGCTTCCGTGCCAGTTGTTCCCTGACGCTACGAGCTGTGTTTCCATTCCCTTCCTCGAACATCAGCCGCAAGCAGATGCCATCCGATTCATGGACCACCTGGTACTGCCGTATATCCGCGAAGCTTTCCAGAACGTTCCAAAAATGGACAGGATGAACGGCAACCTGTCTCCCCGCTCGACCTTGAAGGTAGAGAACATCGTCATTCCTCCCGTTGATGGCAAGAATACGTCGGAATGGCTGGCCACACGGGCACGGTTCCGGAGCCAGTACCATCATATCGGATATTTCGTAGCGGATGACGGGCTGAGTGAAGCCGAAGAGACTGGTGAACAGAATCTTGTGTCCTAGAGTCCCGTCGGGCACATGGCGGTTGTCCTCATCTACCACCTCAACAACGCCCAAATCTTCGAAGATGTGCATCCCTTGGCCAGGGTTGCACTCCATAGCGCGGAGTCCCTCCTGAGTGCCATAGATGTCAAAAACAGAACTTTGCCACGCAGCCTGGAGTTGCTTCCTCAATTCGCTGGGCAGCGGTTCGCCGCCACCAGCGATAATAGAGGGATTGATATGCAAGCGCCCTTGAAGCTGTTCTGTCACAAGCAGCCCAAGCATGGATGGAAAACCTCGAAGGACGTGGGGCTGAAGGGAATTTAACCGCTGGACCAGCTCTTCGATAGGAGCAGTAGCCGGTAGCACGTGAAAACGGTAAAGGCCGATATCCATGCTTAGGGGGAGGCGATAACTGTCGTGCAGAGGGCTGGGAGAGCCGATGGTAATAATCGTGGGGTGTCTCATTGAGAAGGGAACCACTCCCATCATGGCTGCAATCCGCATGCTTGCCGCCTCCTGGATACTCCACTCTTTTCGATTGAATACTACCACCGTTTTATGCCCGGAGCTACCTGCCGTAGTAAGCACACGATACTCGCCCAGGTAATACTCGTCCCCGGAAACGTGGGCCATATGTTTCTGTAGTTGGGAGAGGCGCAACCGAGGGTCAGTGATAATTTCGTTGAAGTGTTGCATGTAGGTTTTTTTGTCCATGATAGGGAAGTCTTGGAGACTATAGGGTTGACTCATCCGGTGTGTGCTGCACAACTCGCGGTAAAATGGAGACCGTTGAGTTACCCAATCAAGAAGCTTGGCTAGTCGGCGCTGCTGTAACTCCTCAAGCCTGGCGCGGGGCCAGCACTCATGTTTGATTAACGATTGGCGATAAGCGATGGCTCGGGCCAGGTCTCCTAAGCGACGTAGTGTGTACGGCTCCCTCATTCAGCGTTGTCCTCGAATTACCTTCAGGAGCTCCTGTCACCTCCCCTGTCCCTCAAGAGTTCATCGGCTCCAGGTAATCCTCGGTTTTTTAAAAACTACATCGTTTTACTAGGTATTTTGCATTATAAACTAGTCAACAGTTATTGTCAACTGTGTGTACTCGTTCATATGATTAGTGACACTTTCTCCTTTCTCTGATTTTGTTGATTGTGCTTCAGAAATTCCTGTGGAGTAAGATATCCCAATGCCTGATGAGGGCGGATAGTATTATACACATTCTC
>JBAUEM010000037.1:0-11251 GCA_049678605.1 Dehalococcoidia bacterium | reverse complement strand
GTGCAACGTTGGCAGTTGGACGGATATCACGCAAGTCTCAACAGGCGGGTATCATACCGTGGGAGCTAAGTCCGACGGCACCATGGTCGCCGTGGGAGATAACGACTTTGGGCAATGCGATACCGGCGGCTGGACGGACATCAACCAGGTCGCCGCAGGCGGGCATCATACGGTGGGGCTTAAGTCCGACGGCACCGTGGTCGCCGTGGGATACAACGGCTTCAAGCAGTGCAATGTCGGTGGCTGGACGAATATCGTCCAGGTCACCGCAGGCTACGTGTACACGCTGGGGCTTAAGTCCGACGGCACCGTGGTCGCCGTGGGAGAGAACACCTATGGGCAGTGCAATGTCGGCAACTGGACGGACATCATCGAGGTCGCCGCAGGCTACCTGTACACGGTGGGGCTTAAGTCCGACCGCGCCGTGGTTGCCGTGGGAGATCACACCTATGGGCAGTGCAATGTCGGCAACTGGACGGACATCATCCGGGTCGCCGCAGGCGGCTATCACACGGTGGGGCTTAAGTCCGACGGCACCGTGGTGGCCGTGGGAGATAACAGCTATGGGCAGTGCGATGCTGGCAACTGGACGGACATCATCCGGGTTGCCGCAGGCAGCTATCACACGGTGGGGCTTAAGTCCGACGGCACCGTGGTGGCCGTGGGAGATAACGGCTTCGAGCAGTGCAATGCCGTGGGCTGGACGGATATCGTCCATGTCGCTGCGGGGCGGCGGCACACAGTGGGGCTTAAGAACGACGGCACCGTGGTCGCCGTGGGAGAGAACACCTATGGGCAGTGCAATGTCGGCAACTGGACGGACATCATCGAAGTAGCCACAGGCTACCTGTACACGGTGGGGCTTAAGTCCGACCGCGCCGTGGTCGCCGTGGGAGAGAACACCTATGGGCAGTGCAATGTCGGCAACTGGACGGACATCATCGAGGTCGCCACAGGCGTCGCTCACACGGTGGGGCTTAAGAACGACGGCACCGTGGTCACCGTGGGAACGAACACCTATGGGCAGTGCAATGTCGGCAACTGGACGGACATCATCCGGATCGCCGCAGGCGTCGCTCATACGGTGGGGCTTGAAGACGACGGCACCGTGGTCGCCGCAGGCCTTGAGATCGAGCTTGCCAAATGGAATCTGGGGGTTATCGAGGAAAAACCACTAACAAACTGGCTGTTAATTGGCGGGATTATAGCAGCGGTGGTAATAGCGGGACTGGTGATTTTCTTCGTGCATAGACGAAAGAGGAAAACTGCTTAAACCAAAGAACGTTGAATTGAGCTTTCCTCCGTACCTTCGCCCTTAAGGGCAAAGGTACGGTTATATTGTCATTGCGAGCCCCGATTTGTCGGGGCGTGGCAATCTCTAGCAATAACACCCCACCGGGATTGCGGAGCCTGTTCCGAAGCATAAGCGAGGAATCTCGCTCCTGACAATGACAAAGAAGAGTCGCGCAATGTCTTTTGTGCCACGATTTCCGCAAGTGCAGTATACTATCTTTGTCTCCTACCACACATCAGCTTATTTTATTCAAGGTGATTGTGATAAACCTAGAGAGTTTTCTGGCTTATCAGCTTCCTAAGTTCATTGGAAGAAGGGAAAAGGTACCGGAATAGATTTGTGCACGTTGTGTTTTCCTTGAAGCCAGGTTGCATCAGTGATAAAATAGGTCTTAAAGGGTACCTCAGAATCGGTCTGGTGCCCTGTGGAAATCAATCGGCACATGAGCTTCAGTAGACCTAATATTATCCGACCTCCAAGCGAATGGAAAAGCTATTTTCTCCCTCTAACCGGAGGGTGCTCCACCAACACCTGCACTTTCTGTATGTACTATGGCTCAAAGCTTCGGATGCGAGATGTCGATGACATCAAGAATGAAATAGATGCTCTAGCCTTGTTCACTCGAAAAGGCATGCGGCTTCCTGATGTTTCTAAGGTAGTATATGACATAGCTCAAGGTTGGGACGGCAAAAGGGTATTTCTTCAGGATGGCGATGCCCTTGTTTACCCCTTTCCCAAATTGAGGGAGGTTCTCCAGTACTTGAATGAAAAATTACCCTCTGTCGAAAGGATTGGCACATATGCTACGCCACAGGATATCCTGCGCCGGAGTGTGGATGAGCTTAAGGAATTGAAAAGGCTCAAGGTAGGCATTTTTTATACAGGGCTTGAGACCGGTGATGATGAACTGCTCCAGAAGATAGGTAAAGGGGCAAGTTCAGACGAGTTGATCGAGGCGGGAAGGAGAGTGAAGGAAGCAGGGATAACCTTTTCTGTGACGATAATTCTAGGACTTGGCGGTGTCGAGGGAAGTCAGAAACACGCGTTGGAGACAGCTAGAGTTATCACTGAGATTGACCCGGATTATGCCGGAGCTTTAACTTTGACCTTCGTCCCTGGCACCCCGCTCTATGAGCAGTGGGAACGAAATGAATTCCATCCTCTTTCTCCTTTTCAATCCCTGGAGGAGCTAAAGTTAATCATAGAGAATTCCAGCTTTACCGATTGCTTCTTTAGTTCGATGCATGCCTCAAACTATCTTTCCGTCCGAGGAAGATTGCCGCGGGACAAAGAGAAAATGCTTAAGGAACTAGAAAAGGTTTTAGCAGCCAGAAACCCTTCTCTCCTCAGACCTGAGTTTCTCAGGGGCCTGTGACTGTGATGGCACCAATGGTAGACTTCTTGGAAGGTCTAGCAAAAAGGGCAGGTAATATGTTATCCACACAAGCTGGCTAAATGTGTAATTTTGTCACTTGCTCAATTTCTTAATTAGAAAGGCCATATTTTCACCGAAGTTCCAAGCTGTAACGAAATCCTGAATCCCAAGTACCAAATCCCAAATCCCACACAATATCAAATGACAAAGCCCAATCCCGATCTAATCGGGAAAAGCCCAAAACCCTAAAGAATGCCAAATTACAAAGCTCAAATACCAAATAAAGCTCAAAATCCCAATGACAAAAAGAATTAGTTTTGGCATTTAAGCATTTGGATTTTGACATTTGGATTTTGGCAAATGGGTTTGGGGGGAAAGAGGATGATGGGGCTAATACTATTTTCCTATTACTTATGGGCGATTGACAGCTACGAGGATTACATTATACTAAATACTAATAGCATACCAATATCTGGTGTAATGGGAGGGGAAGTGATGAAAATTGCCGTGAAGAGACTAATAAGATAAGTTTCAGGAGATAAATAGTTATAGTCGTGATTTAGGATCAGTGGTGATATGTTGATGCATCAATTTATTGAGAAAATGAGTGACATCTTAGCTCGGTAGTAAAGGGGGGTTAAATATGTATAAGGTGGATTTTCAAAAGAAATGGGTATCATTCATATTATCCCTCTTCCTTATATTCTCTTTGGCTGTCGGTATAGTGCCGCAAACCGTTCTTGCTGAGTCTGCCAGTCCCTATCAAAAGATTATCACTGATGAGAGCGAACGACAGATTACCATGGCTATCTTCCCAGTAGCACCGCCCAAAATAAAAGTAGCTGTGGCAACCGTACCGGATGTGCATATAGCCGGGGCAATCAATACGCTATCAAATGTGCCGGCATTTGACTGGAGCTATGGTTGTTCTGCTACTTCAGCGGCGATGCTTTTTGGCTATTACGACCACGCTGGTTACAGCAATATGTATACCGGCCCAACTAACGGCGGTGTCTGCCCGCTGGACAACTCTATCTGGGGACATACTACTTGGCCCAGCGTTACCTGTGGTGAATGCCCTCTCAGCGCTACTCACAATGGCATTGACGGCAGGACGATAAACGGACACGTTGATGACTACTGGATAGACTTGGGCCAAACCGGCCCTGACCCCTGGGTCGGTCACTGGACGGAACATACATCTGATTGCGCCGGCGATTACATGGGCACCAATCAAGCAAAATACAGCAATACTGACGGAAGCACGACATTCTTTTGGTGGACTAATGGTGACCCTCTCTATGACTACACTGGTCGTGAACCTACTTACCGGGACGGCTGCCACGGGATGAAACTGTTCGCCCAGTCCCGCGGCTATACAGTATTGACAAATTTCACCCAGCTGATAAAAGGACAGGGAACCGACCCTACCAAAGGCTTCACCTTTGACAATTTCCAGGCTGAGATTGATGCCGGGCACCCGGTGCTTATTCAGCTTGTTGGACATACAATGCTTGGATATGGTTACGATACCATAGGAAATATCATCTATGTACATAATACCTGGGATTACAGTAACCATCAGATGACCTGGGGCGGAACCTACGTCGGTATGCAGCACTCTGCTGTGACTGTCATTCGACTGAACCCATCGCAACCGCCACCGGCAGCGCCGGTATTAAAGTCGCCGACAAGTGGTTCGACGGTACCTACCTTAACACCGAGACTGGAGTGGAACGCTTCAAGTGGGGCCGTCTCTTATGGAGTACAGGTATCGACCAGCCCCGGATTCACCAGTTTGATAGTTAACGAGGTCGGGATAGCCAACCTCTATTATGACATAGCACCAGGGATTCTCAACTGGGACACCACCTACTACTGGCGTGTTAACGCCAAGAACAGCTTTGGTAGTACATCAAGTTGGTCCAGCTACAGCTATTTTAAGACAGCAGTAGGACTACCACCCAATGCTCCGAGCGACTTAATAGCTACTACCATCTCTTCCTCCCAGATTAACCTCACCTGGCAGGACAATTCCAGTGATGAAGCTGGATTCAAGATAGAGAGGAAGACAGGTTCTGGTTCCTATTCTCAGATAGCCACTGTAGGAGCCAGTGTTACCAGCTATAGCAATACCGGTCTTACTGCTAGCACCACTTATTACTATCGGGTGAGAGCATATAGTGTTGCTGGCAATTCTGATTATTCCAATGAGGCCTCGGCAACAACTCTACCACCACCGCCAGCGGCGCCGGTATTAAAGTCGCCGGCAAATCGTTCAACAGTGCCCAGTCTAACGCCGAGGCTGGAGTGGAACGCATCAACTGGTGCTACTGACTATGGTCTGCAGGTAGCAATCACTTCTAGCTTCACCAGTTTAGTAGTAGACGAGACCGGGATAACCGACCTCTTTTACGATGTCTCTGAAGGGACACTCAACTGGAACACGATCTACTACTGGCGGGTTAACGCCAAGAACAGCCTTGGTAGCACCTCAACATGGTCAAGATACCGGTACTTCAGGACGGCAGTAGGTCCACCGCCGGAAGCTCCGTCGGATCTAGTAGCCACAGCCATATCGTCAAGCAGGATAGACCTCTCTTGGCAGGACAATTCCAGTGATGAGGCTGGATTCAAGATAGAGAGGAAGACAGGTTCTGGTTCCTATTCTCAGATAGCCACTGTAGGAGCCGATGTCACGAATTACAGTGATAGTAGTAGGCTTAGTGCCGGCACTACCTACTATCGGGTGAGGGCATACAAGAGAACACTAAACTCCGATTACTGTGAAGAAGCCTCAGCTACGATACTACCACCGCCGCCAGCGGCGTCGGTATTAAAGTCACCGGCAAATCGTTCAACAGTGCCCAGCCTAACGCCGAGGCTGGAGCCTGAACAAGCTGGCTGAATGTGTAATTCTGTCAAATACTCAATTTCTTGATTAGAAAGGCCATATTTTCACCGAAGTTCCAGGCTGTTTGGAGTCCTTCTTCATCCTGTTCCACTTCGCCTTTTTCTCGGCCGAAAGCAACATTCCAGTATGTAGAACCGGGAATAAAGAACCCTAGAATCTGAAACCACAAGGTAAGTTGCGCAATTGTGAAGTTCTGGCCGGAACGCCGTGCCACTACCAATGGCCCACCAACCTTACCGTGGAAGGGTTCACCATTCCAGCTTGCGATGTAGCCAACACGCTCCATAAGTGCCTTAATCAGCGCCGTAGCAGAGCCAAAATATACCGGCGAGGCTAGAATTATACCATCGGCTTCTTTCATTCTGAGGTATATTGGAAATAGGTCATCCTTGATAGAGCAAATCTCTTGTTCTTTGCATGCCATACAGGCAGTGCACGGTTTTATTTCCAGGCCGGCTAACCGAATAAGCTCAGTATCCACCCCTTCTTCAGAAATTGCTTTAAGCGTATGCTTGGTTAACAGTTCTGTGTTGCCATTTTTTCTTGGACTGCCGACTATACCTATGACTTTCATCTTGCGACTCCTTCATCTATACTGGTTTATAAATAACTATGTTGGTGCGAATTCCAGGGACACCATACCAATTAGGCCTACTACAAATTAGGTATTATGTCCCCAGAATACCGCTTGTATTTGAGGTCAACGACGATGCCACCACTCAGGGTAGATCTGCATCAGCACCGGAGAGGGGTCGCAAAGAGGCCCAAGATACGCAATAGGATAGCCAATTCCCCGGCTTTTAAGCGCCTTAAGTCCCTCGACGACCTTAGCCA
This sequence comes from Dehalococcoidia bacterium, assembly GCA_049678605.1. Classification (GTDB taxonomy): domain Bacteria; phylum Chloroflexota; class Dehalococcoidia; order GIF9; family AB-539-J10; genus RBG-13-51-36. The sequence continues at coordinate 4,834 of JBAUEM010000037.1, read as the reverse complement.
TCATTCCCGGTGGCAGCGCCATAACCAGCTCATCCTCGGTAACAGCACCGAAAGCCCTTTCCCCCATGCAGGGAATAGCCAAGGCAGGCTTGCCGCTGGTATAACACTGAGCCAAGCCATCGGCACAAGAGCCTTCACCGATGAAGAAAAACTGAAAGCGCTCGTAGTCTTCAAACTGGAGCCCGTTCATCAGCAACATCATCTGCGCCGGGTTAGCGTAGATTAAGATAACATCGGGGTAAAATTTGCCCGAAGCCACCGGGGCAAGCACGATGGCTTCTCCGGGTGGAACCAGTGGATATACCGCCATCTGTTTTCTGGCTTCTTCCGGGTTGGCAAACCAGGTAGTGGCGAAGGCATTTGCCTCCCAGGCAACCTGCTTTTCGGTAGTCGGCGCCAGACCATTAATTCGAGCGCAGCGCTCACCGAAGTTGTCTCTGGTGGCAGCTACTGTCAAGCCCATGGTTCGGACCATCGCCGGTACCTGGCAAAAAGAAGACCGGCGGTCAAGCCGCATCACCTCCGGTATTTTATCCAGCTCCGCCATCTTCCCCAGTCTTTTATAGGCAACAGGGCTTGCTTTCAGACGAAGCAAACACTCCATCTCCTGGCTAAGTCCTGCCCAGTCAATCACTGACGCTTCCTTCTTCACCATTTATTACCTCCTTTTCCTTTGTCGTTTCCGTGGCCTTTCCTAGAGCGCATAAAAGGCAATCTCAGCGGTGTCATAGACCTCAATCTCTTCCCCGTACTCCTTGATGGCATCGCTGTTCTATGACTTACCTGTTGAACATTATAAATCATTCTATCAAGAATGAGAAGTAGTTGTACTCGTTCATATGATTAGTGACACCCCTTTTTTTGTCATTGCGAGGAGCGAGATTCCTCACCCACGGTTCGGAACAGGCTCCGCAATCTTGTGGGGCTGCCGGGGATAGAGATTGCCACGCCTTCGGCTCGCAATGACACGGAAGGTTACTACCCGATGTTACAAACATACAAAGTGTCACCCATCTATCTGAACTAGATCAGTAGTAACATAATGACGTTCTGTGTGATATGCTTGATTACCGTTGCCGCAAACTAACTTTGGTGCACTAATCAAAATCTAGGCGGTCTTTCGCGGTGGCTAAGGTGTTTTACCTGTGGGTTGAAATGAGGAATATGTTTCGTTCTATGGGGATTATTGCGGACCCTGCGGAGTTGCTCTACGCCAGCTAGCATAAGTAAAGTTAACTGTCCTTATCATATGGTCTTTCCCTTCTCACTACCCTGACGTTTGGCTTCAGGAGTGGAGGGCAAAGCGTACTGGATCAGCCGTTCCATTAAATTGGCATGGCTCTCGTCATCATTTCTTGCCATTTTCTCTACATTCACTCCGGGATAGAGATACTTAAATATCTCGTCTCTTAGCATATCGTGCAGCCTGATAAAGGTATGCTTGTCCTCATATGCTAGTGGCGACGTGATTTTCTGGATAAACTCCCAGCCTGCCAGAGTTGCCGGTTTAAGGGCGTTCTCCGCCTTGCTGGTGACCGACACATTTACTACCCTGCGGTCACTTCTGTCTCTTACCCTTCTGACCAGACCAGCTTTGACCATGCGGTCGACTATCATACTGATGCTGTTCGTGCTACGTCCTAACCATCGGGCTATGTCAGTTGGCCTTGCAGGACCACCGATGTGTGTTATAGCCACAAGCACTGCATACTGCTCCGTAGTAAGATTGTATTCACTATATATCTGGTCCTCACACATCTTAAGCAGGGCGCGGGTTCGGTGCGACACGTACCACAATCTCAAAATTAGATTTCCGTCTTCGAAATTTATCGTCATATTTAACCTCTCCTGATTATTTCATGGGAACTTTGCTCGCTTGGGCCGCTTCTATATCTTTTACGCGTTGCCACTTCCTCGCATGCAGTAATTTGGCGTTCCCTCTATTCTTCATTGATTGCTTACAAAGGGCATGGGTCGCCAAATGCCTTGTGGCTTCTTTTCTGTCCGCCTTAACCATGGCGTCAGTTTGCGAAAATATGGTCAGCACCTGGCCGTCCTTTTCTAGCCACAGGAGATGGTACTCGTCCTCTTCGGGGGACATGCTAGTTAGCCTGCACACCTCCGGCAATATCTCTTGCAGAGTTACTCTCAATAGGCCCCTCAGTACCATGTGCCAGTAGTTACTCTTGGTTTACGTGCTTTAATGCTAACATGAGAATAATTCACTGGCTATTGTGCTAACCTCTGATTTGCTCACGGGGTTAGCATGGTGTAGAATACCAAGGTGGCATGGTATTATATAGAGAGGCGCTCATCTTTGCCCCGAAGCACACCCGCAAAGTGAAGTTACGAAGAATGCCTGTGGAAAAGATAAGGGTAGTGATAATAGAGGACGAAGCCCTGTTTCGAGAAATGCTGGTTGACGCTCTATCCCGGAATGGTGGTCTAGAGGTAGTAGACACGGCGGATGATGCTGGGAAGGCGATTGCGCTGGCCCGGCAGACCAAACCCGACGTGATGCTGATGGATATTGAGCTTGCCGGCGAAATGGACGGCATTGATGCGGCACTGGCAATCAAGAGGGAGAACCCTGAGATTGGCATCGTTATCCTCTCCGCACATGATAATCCCCGCTATGTGACCAGCCTGCCGCTTGGAGAGAGCACGGGGTGGGCATATCTTTTAAAGCAGACGGTTCGTGACGTATCCACAGTTGTCCATGCCATTGAGGGATGCGCGCGGGGTATGGTGGTCATGGACCCGGCGGTGATGGCGAAGCTGCACCCGCGGAAAGGGTCTAATGTTTACAGACTTACATCCAGACAACAGGATGTGCTCCGGTTGCTTGCGGAGGGGTTTAATAATGTCACTATCGCCAGAAAACTGAAACTGACGGAGAGGTCCATTGAAAGCTACATCAATGTCATCTATCAGCATCTGGGACTCTCCGGCGAGTCGGAAATCAACATACGGGTCAAGGCTGCCCTGGCGTTTCTGAAATCCTCGCAGCGACGTTAGCGCGGGAGCAAGGATTGCGTAACCCCCGGCTAATTGCCGTGCGAGCATGATATCGTAGTATGATAGAACCATACTACAATATCATTGTTGAAAACTAGCAAGTCAAAGGATGGGAGTCGATACACCGACCTATTCCGGTTGATGACGATACCTGTTTAGAGATTAGCTGTGCCATTTGCTGGAAGCGAGCAAGCACTTTCAGGTATAGGGAGAGGCTGGTAGTGCTGCGGAGTGCCTTATTCTTATCAGTACCGTGACGCCGCATGTAGTTGTACTTGACGTTTATATGCCCGATTGAGACGGACTAGAATCGGCCTAATACATCAGGACGTACCTCCCGGCATTAAGACAATAGTGCCAAGCTCGCACAACTACCGTTTCTCCTCCAAACTAGCCTAGCAAGAGGGCGCCGGGCCTTTATTCCAAAGGCTGACCTTCCTGGCACTGTCCTGTTTCAAGTCTGGCAAGAGGCAGCTCTGCCGTAACCCGTGTGCCCTTGCCGGGAATGCTCTTGATGGTGCAACTGCCTCCCGCCGCCGCTGCGTAGTCCGAAATCAGCAAGAGGCCAATACCGGGTGAAGGGCTTGTTGTATTAGAGATAGGACCATCATTCCTCACCGTAAGGCGCAATATTCGACTATCAGACAGCGACAGTTTCACCACTATATTGTTCGCCGCCGGCGTGTGTTTGGAGATATTGGTCAAGGCTTCCTCAGCAATGCGATACAGCGCCAGCTTCACATTAGCTGGAAGAAGCTTTTTATCCGTTTGCTCTCTATCTCTCAGTTTTTTGCTCACCCGCAAATCAACACGTAGCTTGGCGCTATACTCGTCTATTAGAGATTCCAGGCCGGTAGCTATTCCCAGGCGTAAGATGGAGGGGAAAAGGCGATGGCTGATAGCCCGTATGTGTTCGTTTTGCAGCTCCTCAAGTCCCTGGCGGACGTCAGCTAGCTCCTTGGTCATCCGCTTTGACCGGGCCCTGGCCTCAAGCCCTGCAATCGTATGCTCCAGTAATATAAGCCGGCTTTGTACCGTCCCGTGAAGCTGACTGGCAATGTCTTTACGCAGGGACTCTTGAGCGTTGATAAGGCGCTGGTGTGATGAACTTAGCTCTTGCGCCCGTGCCGCGGCTATTTCGCGCTCGTGTGACTGTCTCTCCATTTCTTTTTGCTTGGTGATGTCATGGAAAATGCCCAGTACACCGACGGTTTTGCCGCTTTCATCTATGAACGGGGTCTTGAATGTTTCCACGGTCCTTTCTTGTCCGTGTTCGATGTATCTCTCTTCAATTCTTTCTGTGTTCCCTGACTCAATCACTCTTTTATCGTCTGCTCTATATTTTTCGGCCAGGTCCCTGGGATAGAAATCATAATCTGTATGCCCCGAGAACTCTGCGGGCTTTATCTGCAGATCTTCGGCGAAATTGCTATTGCAGGAAATGTAAACTGAATCCTTATCCTTAAAGAATATTTTCTGTGGAATATTTTCAACCAGAGTTCTGTATTTTCCTTCGCTTTCTATAAGAGCCTGCTCCGCCAGCTTGCGCTCGGTGATATTCCGCACAAATACGACTACTTGCCCGCCCTCCAAATCAATGTAATTTGCGCTAACCTCAACATCAATTATCTTACCGTCTTTACGTTGATGCTGGGTCTCAAAAAAGTCGTAACCCTGCGCCACTATCTTTTCTCTATGCTGAGCAATCTCTTCGAGCGTTTCTACCGCTTCAATATCAGGTAGGGACATCTTAAGCAGTTCTTCACGAGTATAACCAACCATCTTACAGTATGAAGCGTTGACCTCTAGCAATCTA
>JBAUEM010000036.1:0-4351 GCA_049678605.1 Dehalococcoidia bacterium | reverse complement strand
AAACTGAGCTTGAGGATATACATATGAACATTGAGGCGGGGTTGTTTGAAAAGATAGGCGATGTGGCAGGCAAGCTCCATACCGCTCGTTCCAGGAATGACCAGATAGCTCTGGACTTGCGCCTCTTTGTCAAGGAGGAAATCTTGAAAACCATCGATAAGATAAAGGCTCTGCAAACTTCACTGGTGGAGTTAGCCGAGGCAAACAAAGCTGTCGTCACTCAGGTCTTCAGCCCTGGCATCCGTCATGTCGCGCTCGAATACATCAAAAAGCTGCTCGATTTCTTTCCGGCTGGTTTTATGAGCCTTCAAGCGACCTTCATTTAACCAGTCTTGCAAGCTCACCTTCATCACCTACCAGAAATATCTTTTCGCTTTCGAGCACGGACTTGACGAAGTGATGGTCACCTTTCACCTTCTGTTTAAACTCGGCAACGGGATAGACAACCGAATTTATCACCCGCCCCAGTTGTTCTTCCACCCCGGAAAGAAAGGAGACTATGTCACCGAAGGAAATATCCCCAACTATCATAACATCTATATCGCTGGCTTTACCCGCATTGCCGCTGGCAATTGAACCGAAGATGAAGGCAACCTGTATCCTGTCTGCCACAGCGGCAAGAGAATGTCTGATGACATCAGCCACGCCGAAGGTTTTCCTCACGATGATTTTAAGCTCATCGAAGATAGGGCACCGGGTATTGGCTCGATAATATACCTGCCTCCCTTGAACTTCACGGATGATGATGCCAGTATCCGTCAGGTTTTTCAGCTCCCTCTGCACTGGCCCCAGGCCGGCTCCGGTTGTCCTGGCAATCTGGCGGACATAAAAGGATTCGTCAACATGCCCATAAAGTAAGGAAAGGACCGCCCGCCGTGTCTTGGTGAACAGTATCGATGAAAGATTCTTGTTTCCCGTAACTGTCTTCATTTTGATTACAATTGTAACCCCCTGAGTTACAGTGGTCAATAGCCCAAGTGGGGTAACAGAAAATCGAATACCGCCTTAGCTAACGAGGCTGTATACCTCGTTACGCAGGCTACAAAGTATATGAGCTTATTGAGGCTACTATTTAAGGGGGACAACGTGGCTAAATTGCACATTCCGGCAAAAGGTCTAGGCAGGCGCGATGTCCTCAGGCTTCAAGCAGATGCCCTGTTAAAAATACCGGCAAAGCAGGGCGGCGCGAAGCGGACTGTGACCAATGCTCAGAGAAACTCGTTAGCTTCTTCTTAAGGAGTGGAAGACCCTATATCCCACGAAGACAAGCACAGCCAGGATGACAGCAATGCCGATAAATCTCGGTATGTTCTCCAAATCATAAGGTACAACTGCGAATATCATCGTCCCAATGCCGCCTAAGATCAAGCCGGCCCCGAAGATATCCAGTCTGCGTTGAAGGAAGGTGCCCACTATGGCAAACACCACCCCCAAGGGTAAGACAATGTAGAACACGTTTCTAGCATGTATCGCTGAATCCTGCCAGATTGAGGGAGCAGGATAGAAAGCCTCGACGCCGGCGACGACAAGGAGGACAAGCGCAACCGCTATACCCAAAACGTAGACGACTCTAAGAATACGCATCTATTCACTCCTTTGAGGGTTGTCAATGTCCGTTTATTCTTATCCCCTCTTGATTCAATTATATCCCTAACTACCCCGGAATGGAAGCCATGAGCAAGAGGCTCCTGTTAAAAATACCGGCAAAACAAGGTATAATAACTGAAGCTAAAAAGTAGAAACCAGACTTGTGGAGAAGGTGATATGAGCCCAATATACAACGTGTACTGTGACGAAAGCTGTCACCTGGAAAGGGACCGCCAGACAGTAATGGTGCTGGGGGCTGTCTGGTGTCCACTGGAAAAGACCCGCGAAATATCAATGCATATTCGCGAGATTAAGACAAGCCACGGGCTCCCCCCAAAATTCGAAAGCAAATGGACCAAAGTGTCGCCTGCCAAGCAAGCATTTTACCTGGATTTGCTTGATTACTTCTTTGATGACGATGACCTTCATTTCCGTGCGCTTGTTGTGCAGGATAAATCAAGGTTGCAACATGAGCTTTACGGGCAGGATCATGACACCTGGTATTACAAGATGTACTTTGACATGCTGAAAGCAATTCTTGACCCTGAAGCTTGCTATCGCATCTATCTGGACATTAAGGATACACGGAGTGCTGTAAAGATTGCTAAGCTGCATGACGTGCTGTGTAGTAGCATGTATGACTTCGGGAGTCAGGTTATTGAGCGTGTACAGACGGTCCGTTCCCACGAGGTGGAGATATTGCAACTTACTGATCTGCTTATTGGAGCTGTGTCGTATGTTAACCGCGGGCTTCACATGAATGCAGCCAAGCTCGCTGTGGTCGAACGGATGATAGAACGCTCAGGTTATAGCCTGACAAAAACCACTTTGCTGAGAGAGAACAAAGTTAATCTTTTCATGTGGCAAGCGACGGAGAGGCAGGCATGAGTAATCCTCCTGATTGGCAACCGCCTTTGGTACTTTTGCAGGAATATAATGGTGACTGGAATCAATACATAGAGACAGTATATGACTATTTCAAAGTTGACTTCATAGATTCTAAACCGCAGTTCCAGGACAAAACTATAAGACTTAAGCGGTATCCGCTCTTGGACGGAAAGGAAGCAACTTTCTGGCACATAACATCGGAAGGCAAAGAGGAAGATGAACGTGTGCCGGATCTCCGCAGATGTGAAAGAATCCGTTGGCCACGTCCTATAATCGAACATTATAACGATGATTCGATCAGATGCTGGTCAAATGTACGTGGGAATGCGAGAAGAAGGAATGAAAGAAGAATCGTCTTATGGTTCTATGATGAAGATTACGTTGTAGTGTTAGCTGATAGAGGTCGATATATACTACTTTGGACTGCATATTATGTGTCTTGGGATCACACCAGAAGGAAACTACTTAAAGACTATGAAGAGTACCAGAAACGACAGACGCCGCCTCAATGAGACGGCATCGCTACTCCTTCTACACTTGGCAGATGAGCTAATATTAGTTTAATGTATTATTACAATTTTGTCAACAGCTAAGTGTCCAGATTACACCAAGTAGCTGCGCATCCAAGTATACTACAGTAGTGCACGATTGTCAGGGTGCACATTTCGTCAAAAAGTTTAGACAGGCGCGATGTCCTCAGGCTTCAAGCAGATGCTCCTGTTAAAAATACCGGCAAAACAAGGTATAATAGCTGAAAGCGAGGCGAAGCCAAAAAGTAGAAGATAGACTTCTGGAGAGATGAAAGGTGGTAACGGACACAAGATTAGAAAAAATCCTCTTTGAGATAGTGGAGGCTATTAAGGTTAAATATGCTCCAGAAAGGATTATTCTCTACGGCTCCTTTGCCTATGGCGTTCCTGACGCGAATAGCGATATTGACCTGCTAATCATCAAGAAAACCCCAGAAAGGCCCCTTGGCCGACGGGTAAGAGTTCGTCGCATAGTTGACATCAGGGATCCATCTTATCCAGCCTTTTCACCCCTTGTGCTGACACCTGAAGAAGTCAAACGAAGATTAGAAATCGGCGACCAGTTTATCCAGGAAATTCTTACCAAGGGAGAAGTCTTGTATGCGCGATAGTAAGGAATCTTTGTATCCCAAAGATTGGATTAGGAAGGCGAAAAAGGATTTACATCGAGCAAAGGTTTTATTGGCCGATGGAGACACTGAGGGTGCTGGGTTTCATTTACAACAAGCCATAGAAAAGTATCTTAAAGGCTACCTTTTGTCAAAGGGCTGGGAATTACAATATGTTCATGACTTAGTGAAACTTCTCAACAGTGCTAAAGATTATGATTCAAGTTTTGAAGAGTTTCGGGCCCTTTGTGAGCAGGTAACTGAATACTATATCTTGGTACGCTATCCACTGTCCGAAGAAGCGCCAGATGTGGCAGAATTAGAACAGGCTTTGAGTAAAACTGAGGATTTAAGTAACAAGATTGATGCCGAGGTTAAATAGACATCTATTGTCAAGTATCGCGAAGGTATTATGAGTCTTCTGCATAGCCGATTGCAAAAAGACAACGATAAACCGGTGCAGCAATACCTTGCCTCTATTCCCTTTGACCAGCGGCTATACCGCCAGGACATCGAGGGAAGCATCGCTCACGCCAGGATGCTGGCAAAGCAGGGCATAATAGCCGAGAGCGAGGCTGAAGCGATAATCAAAGGCCTCCACTCCATTCGAGAGGAAATCGAACAAGGGAAGTTTCAATTCAAAACTGAGCTTGAGGATATACATATGAACATTGAGGCGGGGTTGTTTGAAAAGATAGGCGATGTGGCAGGCAAGCTCCATACCGCTCGTTCCAGGAA
>JBAUEM010000035.1:0-57620 GCA_049678605.1 Dehalococcoidia bacterium | reverse complement strand
GCCCTTCCGAAGATATTCAGAGGCTTTCTTCCGCTCTTTCTTTCCTGTCTTTTTGGCTGCTTTCTTCTGAGCCATCCGTCTCCTAGTAAACGCAATTCCCTTTGCGACATTATAGCAGCCTGGTAGATAACACACAAGAAACATAAGGTTTGAGGATAGTCTGAGGCTTTGTCCCCAAATCCGCTGGCTGGGCTACCCATCAGGCAAAGGGCATATACTATTCTGGATGCCATGTTTTTTTGCGAAAGTAGCAGTAGTATAACCCCCAAGCGTAGAACACTAACGTGACAACGAAGTACAGGTGAACGGCAATGGGATCAAGAACACTCAGTAGCTCGCCGGTATCGCCTCGGCCGCTGGCCAACCCGCGGCCGTAGCTGTAGGCACTGTTTAAGAAAGGTGACCACATCCCGATTATCAGGATATTGAACCACAGCCACCTGCGCTGGGGTTTAACTTCGAGAATGGTCAAGAGGGCGACGAAGAAGGTGATCAGGTCACAGAAGTACGGGGCAGCATGGGTAAACCAGGTCGTGGAACCTTCCCAGGATACATACCCCCAGTGGAATTTGCCCAGGTCGAAGTTGGGCCAGAATACGAACTCCGTGACCTCAGCTCCCTCTGCCATTGCTGCAAGGGCATGGCTTCCCTCATGCCTGATCGTGCCGATGGTCTGGTATACAGGATACAGGAGAAGCCAGAGAAGGTCCCTCTTCATCTAGTCGTCCTTGAGAATCTAATTTATATTATTATATTGCCTAATAAAACTGTATTGTGTTTTTGGCAATCTGTCAAGGCAAACTGGTAAACTAGGTCACTACATAGTCGTACGGGATTCGGGGCTTTTCAATGTGGCTTCTCTATGTTAGCTGTGCCTGGGTGGCTGGGATATTCCTGGGTTCAAAGGTTAGCCCGCCTTTGCTTGCCCTCGCCTTCGGACTTATCCCTTTCGCGCTCATACCTTTCCTCCCCAGCAGCAGGAAGACCTTAATAGTAGCCGGGTTATGCCTCCTTGCCCTCTTCGGCGGCGGGCTTCACTTCCCGTCAAGCTTGCCTTCAGCAGATGAGCATTCCCTTTGCTTTTACAACGACACGGGAATTGTAGAGATTCAAGGTATGGTGGCAGAGGAGCCTGACATTCGGGATAGATTTTGCCTGCTGACATTTTCCGCCAGCGAAATAATCGTAACCGGCGAAAAAGAAGAGGTATCGGGAACTGCCTTAATCCACGTACCCCGATACCCCGCCTACCGTTATGGGGATGTGCTTAAAATAACAGGAAAGCTGGAGACGCCTCTCCAATTTGAAGATTTTGACTACAAAAGCTACCTGGCTCGCCAGGAAATTTATTCGGTCATCTATTATCCCGGGGTGGAACTTCTAGACCGCGGCCAGGGCTTCAAGCCTTTGCAGTTGATTTATTCTTTGAGGGAACGGCTCTCTGCTTCCTTAGCCAGAGCCTTGCCCGAGCCGCAAGGTTCGTTGGCTCAGGCTATTTTGCTGGGCTTGAGAGGCAACATACCTGATTCCCTTTACGAAGCCTTTTCCAGGACGGGGACAGCACACCTGCTAGCTATTTCCGGCTTACATATCAGCATCATTATTGCCATGTTCCTCAGCTTTGGCATCATGGTCTTTGGCAGGCGGCGTTCCATGTATATCTGGCTGACTCTCGTGCTTACCTGGCTTTATGCCATGCTTGCCGGGATGCATCCGCCGATGATTCGGGCGGCAATCATGGGAAGCCTGTTTCTAATAGCTGAATATCTGGGGAGGCAGCGAAGCGCCATCATTGCCTTGGCTTTCGCTGCCGCGGTGATGGTGGGAATCCAACCGCATGTCTTGTGGAGCGTCTCTTTTCAACTCAGCTTTTTGGCCATGGCCGGGCTTGTTTTCCTCTATCCTTACTTCCAGGCGTGGGGGAGGAAGGGTGTTGCTTTCTTATTTGGAGCTAGAGAAAAGATTGCGGCCGCAGGCGGTATGATAACCGACGGCTTTGCCGTAACTCTGGCAGCTATCGTGGCAGTCGGGCCACTTGTAGCCTATAACTTTGGCGTAGTCCCTTTAGTCGGCCTGCCGGCAACCTTCTTCTCCTTGCCTGCTTTGCCTGCTATCATAGTCACGGCAGCATTAGTCGCCTTCACGGGACTCCTTGCTTCGTTTGCGGCTCAAATACTCGGCTGGCTGGCCTGGCTTTTTCTCAGCTATCTCGTTTTTCTAGTTCAAGGCTTTGATGCCCTGCCCCACTCTTCATTAGAGGTGACCACTGTTTCTACCTGGCATATCTGGGGATACTATGTTATATTGGCTGGAGTTATAGCATTCCTTAACCACCGAAAACAGTTGGCTGATTTTTCCTCCAGGTTGACTTCGGGAATAAAGAAAGTCGCTGAAGGCATTCCTAAACCTCGCCTCGGCTTTTCTACGAAATGGCTTGTCCTTCCCCTTTTGGTAGTAGCTATCCTGGTGTGGTCTGTGGCTCTGACCATGCCTGATGACAAGCTTCATGTGAGTTTTCTTGATGTGGGACAGGGAGATGCCATCCTGATTCAGACGCCCAATGGCCAGAACATACTCATTGATGGCGGTCCTGACCTCCAGAAAATCAATTTGGAGCTGAGCAAGAAGCTCCCCTTCTGGGATAGGACGATAGACCTCGTGGTCTGCACTCAACCTCAAGCCGACCATGTCACAGGCCTGGTAGAGGTCCTTCAGAGGTACAAAGTGAAGCAAGTGCTTGAGCCTGGGGTATCTTATGATTCAGCTATCTATCAGGAATGGCTCAGGCTTATTGAAGATAAGGGAATCGAATATAACATAGCCCGGGCCGGACAAGAAATTGACCTGGGCAATGGAATCGAGATGGAGGTGTTAAATCCGCCAGAAGGCTTATTTGAAGGGACCAGCCATGATGTAGATAACAATGGAGTGGTGCTGAGGCTAAGTTGGGGCAAGGTCAGTTTCCTGTTTACTGCTGACATCAGAGAAGAAGTTGAATTTGCGCTTATCGGGCAGCGAGCCAATTTGAAAAGCACTGTGCTTAAAGTAGCCCACCATGGCAGCGAGACCTCCACTACCTCGCAATTTCTGGCTGCGGTTGACCCTGAAGTGGCGGTGATTTCCGTGGGAGAAGACAACCCCTTTGGCCATCCCAGCCCTGAGATGGTGGAGGGATTGATTGACAGGCTGGGCGAGGACAATGTTTATCGCACGGATGTGGACGGCACCATCGAGTTCACTACCGATGGAGAGAGGTTGTGGATGGGGGCAGACAGCTAGGGAATTTATTCGGTAGCCAGACGCTTATAATGGTAGGCTTCCTGCCGTAGCAGGACACCATGCAGGGTTGCTCCTGGCTCTCCTCCTGCCGAGGTGCACCTTTCTGCTCTGCCCCGGGAAGCGACAATCAAACCGCCGGGATAGCCCATCACAGGGACTGTGACGAAACCCTGACTTAGATGAGGATCTTCCCGTCCTTGAGGAAGAGAGTCCCATCTACACGCACTTCTCCGCCATTGCGGAGGTCGCAGACCATATCCCAATGGATGGCGGACTTGTTCTTGCTCCCCGACTCAGGATAACCTGCCCCAACGGCCAGGTGGATCGTCCCGCCGATCTTCTCATCGAAGAGCGTATTCTTGGTGAACCGCTGGATCCCGGAATTGGTGCCGAAGGCGAACTCTCCCACATAGCGTGCCCCCTCGTCGGTCTCCAGCATCTTCAACAGGAACTCTTCATTCTTGGCTGCCGTAGCCTTGACGACTTTCCCGTCCTTGAACTTGAGTCGGACATCCTCTACCTCACGGCCGTAATGGCAGGCGGGATAAGTGTATTTGATATGCCCGTTCACGCTCTGCTCGATGGGTCCTGTGAATATCTCCCCATCGGGGAAGTTCTCGTGCCCGTCGCAGTTGATCCACTTCCGGCCTGTAACTTCCAGCTTGAGATCGGTATCGGGGCCAACGACATGGATTTCCCTGGCCTTGTTCAGCAAGTCAACCAGGCGCTGCTGCTCTTTAGAGATTTTCTTCCAGGCCTTGATTGGATCAGGTTCATGGACCAGACAAGCCTTATAGACAAAATCTTCGAACTCGCGGAGCGACATCTCAGCATCCTGAGCGAATGCCTGGGTCGGATACAGGGTCCCAGTCCAGCGCAGCTCCTTCTTAGCTGCCCGTTCGAGCAATCGCTCGAAGAGAGGACGCCTCGCCACTGCCCGGCGGGACTGCTTGGCAGGGTCAGCATTGGTGAACCGCTTGGTGTTTACATCTGTCCAGATTCCGATGCCTGCATCGATTTGTTCAATGACATCCTTCATAAACGGGGGGACATAATCAAGCTGAGCATCGCTGGCACAGGTGTACAAAAGCTCCTCTGCATCTTCCAGCTCAACCTGGAGAAAAGGATGAGCACCACGCTCCAGAACCTTCTGATAGACAGCCAAAATCAACGGTGCACCCTCAGGGCCACCGCTGATCCGAACCAGCTGGTTCGGTCGCACCTCTACAGAATAATCGACCAGAATCTTAGCTACAGTCTCGACTCTTGGATCTGCCATTTCACCTCCTCTGATTTGGTAATCGTAGAATGTATGAGCAGTCTAGCAAGCGCAGCCCAGAGGAGTCAAATAGCCAACGTCCTGGCGATAGTCAATGCACATCGCACAGATGAGGATGGCACCGTCGAACTCATTATCGATGGGGAGAGGTTGTGGGTGAGGAGGGACTCTCAAGGCTATAATTAGAGAGACAGGTCTGACAAGAGACGAATTCTTAAAATTACTTTGGCGCTCATCATGGCTCGATACGGCTAACCCCAGCAATACAGTCGAAGCCAGAATCATAGCTATAGATTCGAGTTAGTCCTTGCTTCCCCATGTGAATGGTATTATAGGCATCAATGAAGTCAATGCCCTGGTCAACATAGAGTTCAAAAATTTGCCGGTAAAGCTTCTTGCCGGGCAGTTTCAATCCGGGTAAAAGAATGACAGGCAAAAGCAGCTCTCTGATTCTTTCCCTCGGCAGATTATAGGTAACAGGAGATTCCAGTACCCAGATTAGTTCAGCGACAACTAAATCCGTGGTACGAAGAGTAATCTCCCTTCTCTCGGCTTTTTCCAATAGCTCAAGGCAGCGCTGCGCCTTTGTTTCATCATCCCGAAGCAAGTAGCGCAGAATAACGTTGGCATCCAGAAAGGCATATTCCATCTATAGCTTTTCCTCAGCCTTGTGAGCTACCCACTTCTGTACCTCACCTCGCAATTCTTTGAAGTCCTCGGGTTTTTTCCGCGGTTTAACTGCCCCGAAGCCGAGCCTGAGTGTCGAAGATGATGGCTCAATCCTTACCTCACCTTGGTTAAAGACGAAGGCTACTTTATCCTTAGGCTTAAGCCCCAGAGCCTTCCTGACCTCAGCAGGAATGGTTACCTGCCCCTTAGCAGTAATTGTAGCTAAACTCTCTTTCATGTTAATACCTGCAATGACAATTCTCTTACTGCTTACCTAATTTATAAGGTAATACTAAAATATCATATGCATTGCCTATTGTCAAATTATTTCTGGCTCTGTTTCTGGCTGCCGGGCTTCCCACAACTGTGGCACAGCTTAGCGGGTTGCCTGAATTACTTAATTGGAGTATTCTTCTAAGCAGGAACCATAGCTCAGCCGATTAGGGCACAGTAGCAAGATATCGAAGGTCAACCATGGTTGATTTAGATAATGCCTCTGCCTACCGGCAGTTCGATAAGTCAGGAATACTTAATCACCTTAAACCAGCTAAATCCTGGAAAACCAGTGCATAAAACGAGGAGGAATATGGGACTAGAAACGGAAATTCGGTATCTGGATGATATGAAGATGGTCCTTTATGATAAGGCATGGGCAAAAACTGCTCCCAACTTCGAGGTTTATTATATGGAGCGAGGCATCGAGGAAAAAAATGACTTAAGTTATGATATTACGACAATTCCGCCCAAGATGCTGGGCCAGGAATTTGTAAAAACAAAAGGACATTACCACATCGGGGGATATCAAGAAATATATATTGTTTTGGAAGGAGAAGGAATTTTTTTGATGCAAAAGAGAGGAGAAGGGAAAATCCAAGATGTTTGCTATGTAAAAGCAACGAAGGGAGATCGTGTTTTAGTTCCTTCTCTTTATGGACATGTAACAATCAATCCCACTTCAAAAATATTGAAAATGGGAAATTGGATATCAAAAGAATGCAAATCTGATTATGAAAGTATTGAAACAAAAGGAGGATTTTCGTATTACTACACGCAAGCCGGGTGGATCAAAAATAAAAACTATGAAGAAGTTCCTGAACTTTGTTTGGAAATGCCCCTGGAATCAATGCCGAGAAATTTAGATTTCTTGAAAGGTCCTAAAACTAAATAAAAGGGGCCTTATCCCCGATTGTCGGCTTGACAACGAGGGCTTCGCTACCGGGCTGCTGCGGCGATTCTTTTATCTATGGGTAATGCTAAACAGGGTTGACCCAACCCCTATAGATGCGATAAACTTTATAAAGCAGTACCTCGCCCGGTCCACTATTTCGAGTGACCAGGGTAGAGCTGAAAGGGCATAGTTGGTCGGGAAGATGTGTGGGCAAGTCAACAGGCACAACAGTGGGGTGGCTGGGTGAAAGCTTTAGTTCTGGCTGCCGGCAAAGGCACAAGACTTAAGCCGCTAACTAACACTATCCCGAAGCACCTCCTGCCAGTGGGCAATAAGCCGATTTTATTTCATGTGCTGGACTATATAAAAGAAGCTGGCATCAAAGATATCGGCATCGTTGTATCTCCAGACTCCGGCCCTTACATAGAGGAAGCCATCGGTACTGGCTCAGAGTGGGGAGGGAAGATTACATTCATCGTCCAGCCTGAACCCCTGGGGCTGGCGCACGCTGTCAAGGTAGCCCAGGGCTTCCTCGGCGATTCACCTTTTCTCATGCTCCTGGGCGACAACCTCATCCAGGAAGGCGTCAAAGATTTCCTGGGCGAGTTCCACGCCTCCAACTCCGATACCAGCATTCTCCTCAAGGAAGTGCCCGACCCCAAGGCTTTTGGCGTAGCTGAGCTCGACTCTTCAGGAAGAGTGGTACATCTGGTAGAAAAGCCCAAGAAACCCAAGAGCAACCTGGCCATAATCGGAGTTTACCTTTTCACCGCTGAGATTCACAAAGCTATAGCTCAGACAAAGCCTTCCTGGCGGGGGGAGCTGGAGATAACCGACGCCATCCAGAAGCTTCTGGAGATGGGAAAGAGAATTAGAAGCCACCTTCTCCGGGGTTGGTGGCTTGACATCGGCAGCAATGATGGGCTCATTGAGGCTAATCGTGTTGTTCTCGATGCCTTCTTGAAGCGGGACATTAAAGGGGAGGTGGATTCGCAAAGCCGCATCGTCGGCAGAGTCCAAATCGGGGAGGGAACAAAATTAGAAAGCAGCCTTGTTCAAGGTCCGGTATTTATCGCGGCAAATTGTCGGATAAAAAATTCCCTTATCCAACCTTTCACCAACATCAGGGCTGGGACGGTGGTCGAGGACTCATCCCTGGAGCATTCGGTAATACTGGAGAATTGCCAAATTTTGAAAATCAAGCACCTGGCTGATAGTGTCATTGGTAGAAATACGGTATTAGCTGGACAGGGGAAAAGCCCTGAGAAGATAAGGCTGTTCATAGGTGATGATTGCAAAGTGGAATTGGAGTAGAAAATCATGCAGAGGTTATTAATTGTTTCAAATAGGCTGCCTCTCACCATTCAGGAGAAGAAAGGCGATTTGCACGTTGAGCTCAGTGTTGGTGGCCTGGCTACAGGTCTAAGCTCGTGGTACAAATCCTGCACCAGCATCTGGATAGGATGGGCGGGGATAGGCCGGAAAAGAATAAAAAGGGGGAAAGATATCATGGCGAGATTGCTATCTGAAAACTGCTACCCGGTTTCTCTCTCACAGCCCGATGTCGAAGCCTACTACCAGGGTATCTGCAACAGAACTATCTGGCCTCTTTTTCACTACTTCCCCCTCTATGCGGAATACAGCGAAGATTTCTGGCAGGCTTATGAACGAGTCAACACAGCTTTCGCCAACGTAGTTTCTGGAATTGCCAGGCCTAATGATATTATCTGGATACACGATTATCACTTAATGCTCCTCCCCAAGCTCCTAAGAGAAAGGTTGCCAAAGGCAACAGTGGGTTTCTTCCTCCACATCCCTTTTCCGTCTTTTGAAATATTTCGCTTGTTACCATGGCGTAAACAAATTCTGGAGGGACTTTTAGGCGCAGACCTCATAGGTTTTCACAACTATGACTACACCGGGCACTTCCTGGACAGCGTGCATCGTCTATTGGGTTATGAAGTGGCTATGGGGCAGATCACCGCGGCCGATCGGCTAGTAAGGGCGGACGCATTTCCCATGGGAATAAACTATGAACAATTCTCCAGCGTTGCCCAGAACCCAAAAGCGCAAGCAGAGAGAAAAAGGTTTCACAAAAAACTAGGAGATTGCCAGGTAATTCTTTCAGTGGACCGTCTGGATTACACCAAAGGCATCCCCCAGCGGTTGGAAGCTTTCAGTTTGTTTCTAGACAGGAACCCAAAGTTCAAGAGGAAGGTGATTCTTGTTTTGCTGGTAGTCCCTTCACGCACAAAAGTGGAACACTATATGCAGTTGAAGAAACAGCTAGATGGACTTGTGGGCGAAATCAACGGAAAATATGGGACTATAGGCTGGATGCCAATCTGGTACCTATACCGCTCTTTACCCTTCCACTCCCTCGCCGCCCTTTACAGCCTGGCTGATGTTGCCCTTGTTACCCCTCTCAGAGACGGGATGAATCTTGTAGCCAAAGAATACACGGCAACCAAGACGGACGGGAAAGGGGTTTTAATACTTAGTGAGACTGCCGGAGCTGCTCAAGAGATGGGGGAGGCGATTATAATAAATGCCAATAACCAGGAAGAGATTGCCCAGGCATTGGCAAAAGCCCTGGAAATGCCAGAACAAGAGCAAATAGAGCGCAACCGCATAATGCAGAAACGCCTGCGTCGTTACGACGTGGTGCGATGGGCAAATGAATTTATGGATAAACTGCTTTACACCAAGAAACTTCAACGGGAGATGGAAGAAAAGGCATTGACCTATGAGATGCAGAGGAAATTAGCCAGCGATTTCCAAGAGAGCGATAAAGCATTACTCCTATTGGATTATGATGGCACACTTGTCCCTTTTTCACCCAAACCAGCGGAAGCAATGCCGGGAGCCAATCTCCTGAGATTGCTTAAAAGGCTTACCAAGAATCCTCGAACCGAAGTAGTGCTCATAAGTGGACGCGATAAAGATACCCTGGAGAGATGGTTCGGCGGTCTCAATGTGGGATTGGTGGCTGAACATGGCGTGTGGATTAAAGAAAAGGGTGGAGGATGGGAGACGATAGAGACCCTGACAAGTGAGTGGAAGGAAGAGGTGTATCCGATACTTGAGTCATGGGTGGATAGAACCCCGGGCTCCTTCATTGAAGAAAAAGAGTTCTCCCTTGTCTGGCATTACAGAAAAGCTAACCCCAGGCTAGGTGAGCTTCGAGCCCGGGAGTTGATAAACAATCTCTCAGATATAACTGCCAATTTAAACCTTCAGGTGTTGGAAGGAAGTAAGGTAGTAGAGGTGATAAACACCGGCATAAACAAGGGGCGCACGGCTTTAATATGGATTTCGAGAGAGGAATGGGACTTTATATTGGCACTGGGCGATGATTGGACCGATGAGGATACTTTCAAGGCTCTCCCTTCTACAGCGTGGTCTATAAAGGTGGGGCTTGGTGCTTCGGCAGCTAGATTCAGCCTTAGTTCCCCAAGCAAAGCGACTTCTCTGTTAAGAAAAATGGTGGCACGGCGGTGAATTGTCCAATTTATTGGGCTCCCCCTTTCTGTCATTGCGAGGCTGACTTTGGTCAGCCGAAGCAATCCCGGCGGGGCTGTTGTGGGCTGAGATTGCCACGCACCTTTCAGGTGCTCGCAATGACAAGAAGTGGAGGGCTCGCAATGACAGTGAAAAACCACCTGATAAATCAGGCAACTATAAAAAGTTGACTTTCGTCCGCTTGCTCAGCTTGAACCAGGGGGAAAAGCTGATTATGCTTTCAGCACTGACTTCCTTATTGACAGCCCCACTTACAACCATGTTTATGGCCATGAGATAATCGGCAATCCGTTCCGGAAGGAGAAAGCGCTGTTTCACATACTCTCTGCCCCTTTTGCCCATCGCCTCAGCAGCCTTGGGTTTCTCCAGTAAATAGATTACCTTCTTTGCCGCCTTGCGTGGTGTCTGGTAAAAGTATCCGGTATCGCCGTCCCTAATCTGAAGGGGTATGGCTCCCACGTCAGCGCCTATCACCGGTTTGCCCTTCCACAATGCCTCAGTAACCACCAACCCGAAGCCTTCTCTGGTAGATGGCTGCATTATCACTCTGGCGGCCCGCTGGAACGCGTTCACTTCTACCGAGTTCTCCAGACGGTCATCCAGCGACAGATTTAGCACGTGGATGTCCTCATCGTCCTTTGTGTCTTCATAAACTCGGGACAGAATTCTCTCCCCTTCCGGGTCATCGGCGGCCAAGCCACCCGCCAGTATAAGCTGGCATTTTCTTTCCTTCCTCACCCGGCGGTAGGTGACAATAGTCCTGTCTATTCCCTTCCAGGGGTCAAATCTCCCAATCTGAGCAATGATTGGGACTTCGGGGTCTATGTGGTATTTAGTGAGAACCCTGTCTATCTCCCCCTGGCTCAATTCCCTATTCTTATCAGAAAGAGGGTCAATGAAGGGAGGGATTATGAACTTGGGCAGCGGCCACCGTGAGAGAATATACTGAGCCGCCGAAAATATGGCGGCATCATAGCGCCCAGCCCACTCAGTAAAGAAATCCCACAAGCCAGGGTTGCCTTCTATAGTCTCTTTATCAATATCTATGTGGCATCTCCACAACCAGGTTTCCCCCGGTCTTTTGAGATAGCGATTCAATCCCAGTGGCTGGGGGTCATGCACATCTATCACGTCAGGTTCATAGTCAATAAGATTCTGCCTGGCACACTCCTCGAGGGTGCACAGGTAAGTCTGTCGACGCTCTGGACTGAAGGAGCCTGCCTTGCCCTGTAGTAAGTTGTGTAGCTCCTTCGTGGCCTCGAAATACTCCCTGCTGCCACAAATAATCTTCCACTCAGTTTCTACACCCAGCATATTCAGGAACGGGACAGCGCTGTAAAGCATCTCAGCGACACCACCACCCTGGGCGCTAGCACTCAGGGTTAGCATTGTTAAGCCCTTCACCCGCTGAGCTATCTTTTGCAGTCTCTCCATTCTTTCCTCCCCCAAGATTGGGACATACGCCTCCGGAGGAGACGTGGAGAAAGGGCAAAAGTTCTTTCTCTTACTGTAGACTGTTCCATCTGCCAGGGCGGAAGAGTTACCTGCTTTCGTCATTCAAAATCCTTTCTTTACAAGTTATACCAAACCGAAGCTACCTTACGCCACATAAATGATTGATTTTACACCTGATATCACACATTGGCAAGCCCTGCCTCACCAGAGTTAAATCCTGGAATAGCTGCCGAATGGTTATCGAGCCCCCGCTCCTAGGGCAGCCCCATCAGGGATGAGTTTCAGGATTTCCTGCCTGGCTTTCTGCCGTTCCTCAACAATTCATTCAACTACAATGTAGCGGTTATCTCCTGTCCCCAAGCCATGCCTCAAAGCTGTCCTGACCTGGGGTAACTGCCAGGGGTTCGCCACGAGCTTGTTATTGGCCGCATAAGCCAGGAGCACTTGAATCGCTTCGACATCAATAGCTACAAGGTCCCCGGAGGCAAGCACCACTTCGGGCTTCGCCAATTGGCCCCTAGCAGGACCACCTGAAACGAAGGCCTTTCTGCCATCCATGATTATGAGATTTGGTTGCCAGCACAGGCTGATTTCGGCAATCTTTTGCTCCAAGTGGCGAGCGTGAAGAGCACGCCGTTCGCCAGGGTGCATAAAGCCTACCGCAAGCTTCAGCGCCCCCGAAAATCGTGCTATATCGTGGGTTTTAATGCAGGGCAGATATACTATCTTGTCAGCTTCATAGGCTGAGCGTGGCATTGAAACAGAGCTCAGATAGTCCCCATTAACCTTGACCCTTACCCAATCATCAGGCTTATCATCGAAAGCAATTAGCTCCACCCCCAAATCACACGCTAACTCGAACACACCCAGTTTCCTGAACACCTTCCTGGTGGGTCTCCATATTCCTCCAGAGCTTTCGCCTATTGTAACTTTTGCTCCCGCTTCCAGGAGGAGTTCGACTACGGCGCGCAGAAACACCAGGTCGGTAGAGCCAGGATATGGGTCCTGGCTGTTAAAATTTGGCTTAAGCAGAACCCTGTCGCCCTTGTTTATAACTGACTCCAGGGAACCCAGCAGTGCGATGGCCCTATCAATAGCAGCCCTAATGTCTCCACCTGCCTTCACCTTAGCCACCAGAGCTTGGTCATTTCTGAGCCAGGGGTTGGCAGGGCGAGGCCTGGGGTCAACGAGCGGAATATCCCTGGGCGCCCCGTCAGTGAGGAAGTGATAAACCCCAACAAGCTTATCTCCAAAATCCGTCATTTGTACTCCCGCGTGCGAACGGCAACTTTTAAGTCCTGCCATGCTCATAACAAGTTTTTGGTTTTCACATATTTGTGCATCTCAGCAGCCGAATTTTTCAGCAACTTCTAATTAGACCTTAGTATCTCCTCCAGCACCTCTGTCCATCTGTCCCCCAGGAGCCTGGTGTCCAACTTGATTTGCGTGGCGCCTATTTTAACTGCGCCATCAAGATATTTACTCATAACTCCCCCTACCCCTCTTATCTTAAGAGGGGAATTAACGGTCTGGGGCTTTATTACAATTTGCCTTCCCTGCGTGGAAACAGAGCTTACCTCGGCCCGTGCAGCCAGAACCTTGATTTTCACCATGTAAAGAAGATTTTCCACAGGCCGGGGCAAAGCACCGAATCTATCTTTGAATTCTTGAGCCACGTCCTCTACTTCCTCGATATGCTCCACCCTGGCTAGTCTGTGGTAAAGGCTTAATCGAGTATTTAGGTTGGGAACATACTCCTCCGGTATGTGTGCGGCTAAGGGCAGGGCTATGTTGGGCAATTCCTTCGCTTCCCCGGCAATGACACTCTTCTTCACTTCGCCAGCTTGCTTTGCTTTTAACTCCTCCACTGCCTCAGCAAGCAACTGGCAATAAAGGTCAAAGCCCAGGGCAGCGATATGCCCGCTTTGCTTGACACCTAAAAGATTACCCGCCCCCCGAATTTCCAGGTCCTTCGTAGCGATACCAAATCCCGAACCCAGTTCGGTAGCCTCGAAGATAGTCCTGAGCCTCTTATAAGCCTGGGGGGTTAGCTGCCTCCCCTCGTCAAAGAAGAAATAAGCATAAGCCTGGTTGATACCGCGACCCACCCTACCCCTCAACTGATAAAGCTGAGCCAGGCCGAACCTATCAGCCCGGTCAATAATCAACGTATTAACATTAGGCATATCCAGACCTAACTGGATAATAGTGGTGGTCACCAGAATATCATACTTGCCAGCGATAAAGTCCGTCATCACCTTTTCCAATTGCTCTTCAGGCATTCGCCCGTGAGCTATAGCGATTCGAGCTTCGGGTACCAAATCCTGTAATTTGCTGGCAGCTAAAGCAATGCTTTGAACGCGGTTATGGACAAAGAAGACCTGACCATTTCTCTCCAGTTCACGCAATACCACCTGTCTGACCAGAGTGGCATCATAAACCCCGACATAGGTCTGGACAGACAGACGTTCTTCGGGAGGCGTTTCCACGATGCTCATATCCCTGATTCCGGTTAAAGACATGTGAAGGGTGCGCGGGATAGGAGTAGCACTAAGAGCCAGAGTGTCCACTTCCCTCCTTATCTGCTTGAGTTTTTCCTTCTGCACCACGCCAAACTGTTGTTCCTCATCGATTATCACCACTCCCAGCTCTTTGAATGTGACGTCTTTTTGCAACAGGCGATGAGTGCCAATACATATGTCCACAGTGCCATTGGCTAAGCCTTCAAGGACTTCCCTTTCTTTTTCCGGGGGACAAAAGCGGCTCAGCATTTCTATTCTTAAGGGAAAAGTTTGCAACCTCTCAGTAAAGGTAATGAAATGCTGCTGAGCCAGCACGGTGGTCGGGACCAGAATAGCTACTTGTTTATTATCCATAACCGCCTTAAAGGCAGCACGCAATGCTATCTCGGTTTTGCCATAGCCCACGTCTCCACAGATGAGCCGGTCCATGGGCTTAGCTTTTTCCATGTCCTCTTTAACTGTCATGATTGTCTCAATCTGGTCTGGTGTTTCCATATAAGGAAATGATGCCTCTAGCTCCTGTTGCCATAGTGAATCTTCACAGAAAGCGAAGCCAGGAGCTACCTCCCGAGCAGCATAAAGGTCAAGCAGCTCCTGAGCAATTTCCGCCACTGATTCTTTAACCCTTTTCTTGGTCCTTTGCCATTCCGGTGTTCTCAAACGGCTCAAGTGTGGTGCCTGGTCGCCAGCACCGATATAGCGGCTGACGCGGTCTATCCGTTCAGTAGGCACATAGAGCTTGTCACCAGCGGCATACTCCAAAACAAGGTATTCTCTCTCCATTCCATCGGAGGATCTCCTGGCCAGACCGTGGAACCTGGCGATGCCATGGTCAACATGGACGACATAATCGCCGGGAGCTAACTGAGGAAGAAACCATTGGTGAGGTATTGGCCTCTTCTTGCCTGCTCGCGGCTGTTTTACAAAGCCGAAGAGCTCGACATCAGTGATAAGGGTCAGCCTGTCATCCATTACCCAGCCTCCGTCCAGTGAGCCCTGGAGCACAGTGATTGAACCGGGCGGAGGTATCTGTTCTATCTGTGATGCCGGCGAAGTATGAATGTCCTCCTTCTGGAGAAGTTCAGCCAACCGATTTGCTTGATGGCTAACTACGAACACGCGCTGTTTTTGTTCCACCATTTGCTTGGCTGTTTTGAGAAACCTTTCCAGCTGGCTTCCATAACTCTGAGCTCTGATGAAGGGCAAAGCCTGTCCATAGCCCCGGGCGGCATCCCATGTTTCCAGCGCCAAAAAAAGAGCACTTTTCCTTCCTCTATCCCTTTCTTTCACCTGCGACTCTAATTCTTCCCAGGTGAGGTAAGGAGGGGGAAAGTCCTCAGGCAGCTCGCCTCTTTCCATCTTTGCGGCTCTTAATTCTTGAGTTTCCTCGTTTAGCCTGGTGATGGTAAGTTCAATTCCTTCAGGGTCATCGAGAACAAGCAAGGCATCACCACCAAGGTAATCAAATACGCTTCCAGCCACCATCCCAGAGCTATCAGCTATTGGTATAAACTCTTTGGCCGGGGTGATAATCAACGAGGATACGGGGCTGGTTGAGCGTTGGCTTTTCGGGTCGAAGCACCTCATGCTCTCTATCTGGTTACCAAAGAACTCTATGCGAACTGGCAACTGGCTGCAAGGGGGAAAGATATCAATAATGCCACCCCGTTTGCTCATCTGCCCGGGCACCTCGACAACGTCCTCCACTTCGTAGCCCATGCTTTGCCATCGGCGCAGTAGCTCCACGGGCTCAGCAGCCATGCCCGGCTTCAGAATATGGCAAGCAGCCACAAAATCCTTTTGCGGGATGGTTTTATTCATGATTGCCAGGGCTGAGGTCACTACCAAGGGAGCTTTATCGCTCTCTTCATAAAGAGCTAAGGTGGCTAATGTCCTCAACCTCTCCATCATCTGATAGCTGACAGCCGATAGCTGAGAACTGCCATAAGGCAGGAAGTCGAGCTCAGGAAGCCGATGCAACTCGGCCGAAGGGGAACACCAGGCTCGAAGCTGCTCATGAAGCTTCCTGGCACTCTCGGGCTGACCAGTCACCACCATGAGAGGCAAATTAAGCTCTTCGTAAAGAGCGGCAATCAAGTAGGGTTTGGCGGCATCAAGTATGATTGCCTTATGCTCACCTTTTACTGCGGACAGCTCCCCCACCAATTGCCTGTAGGCAGGCATCTCTTGGAGCAAAGAAAGCAAACAAGAGAGATTCACCTGTTGTCCTTCGTTAGCCATTCAAGCATCATTATAGTGACCTCGATAAATCATTGCCAATTTGACCGGCAAGCCAAAGGTTCGCGCTGAATGCAAATCACAACCTTCTCAAACTACAGGCGCTCTGATGAGGAAGTGTAGTGGCGGACTTTATCTCCGCCTTACTTCGAAGGCGGATACCTACGCGATCGCATATATAGATTGCATCCTGAATTTGAAGGGGAAAATGTTGACCAGCAATTTGAAGATGCAATTGACAGGTTATGGCCCGAACATCCCGACAGCCCCCGAAACTGTATCGTGGCTTGTTAATTCCCGAAGACTGATACAAGCGATGCCTGGGTGTTAATCATTATCACCCTGAACAAAATGAGCAGATGTGCAATCCCACCATCAGACATATTATCGCTTTGGCTCAACCATTTAAGCTCTGGTTGTGTCAAGAAAGGGCCTGCCAGCTCAGGAAGGGATAGGTCACGTTGTCAACGATATTCCAGATGTAGGTGGTGTTGCGCGTGCTAGGATTGGCAACTGCGACTATGTTCCAGCCTGCACCTGAGAAGGTATCGATTTTCTTCATTTCGGCGGTAGTCTTGCCCGTCCCGCCATCCGAAGTAGATTGTCCGCTGGTTTCGGTGTCCCAGAAGGAGTTGCTCACTCTGCCCTGATTGGCTCCCACTAGACCTCCAACACGCCAATCGCTGGGCGCACTCCCTGTGGAATAGGAGTTGCTCACAGTGCCACCATAATTCCATCCCACCAGACCCCCAACACCCCACCTGCCAATCACGCTGCCGCTGGAATAGGAGTTGCGCACAGTGCCCCCATTCCATCCCACCAGACCGCCAACATCCTGGTTGCCAGTCACACTACCTGTGGAATAGGAGTTGCTCACAGTGCCGACACTACCTCCCACCAGACCGCCAACATCCTGGTCACCAGTTACGTTTACGTTCTCGACACCCACTTCACTGACTTTTCCATCAGAACCAAGGTATCCAAATAACCCGACTTGCGCAACAGAATCAAAGTGTAAGCTTAAATTCCAGATCTTGTGGCCATTTCCATCAAACTCTCCGGTAAGATAAGGGATGTAGAAGTTAGCTTCAGTTTCTAAGTTCAGGTCATTTTTTAGTCTGAATTTCAATGAATCACCCTGGCCAAAGGCCAGTAGCTGTTTGAAATCACTGACATCATTTATCAGATAATGACCATCTTCTTGAGAAAGCCTCTCATTGACATCTAAGAATTTATCGTTAGCCAGCCATTGGTCGAAGTCTTCATTGAACAAAGCTCCAATAGTGATTATATTCTTGCCATTGATGAGAACCTCATCGTAACTATAGTAGGAATTGCTCACAGTGCCCCCACTATATCCAATCCATCCCACCAGACCGCCAACATAAGAGTTGCCAGCTACCCTGCCGGTGGAATAGGAGTTGCTCACAGTGCCATCATTTTCTCCCACCAGGCCACCAATAAGCGTATTGCCAGTTATGTT
Source organism: Dehalococcoidia bacterium (assembly GCA_049678605.1). Lineage (GTDB taxonomy): Bacteria > Chloroflexota > Dehalococcoidia > GIF9 > AB-539-J10 > RBG-13-51-36. Next base: position 40,005 of record JBAUEM010000035.1, on the reverse strand, counting down.
TACGTTCTCGGCACTCACTCCAGTGACTGCTCCACCAGAGGCAAGGTATCCAAATAATCCCACTTGCGAGATGAAATCAAAGCTGAAGCTCAAATTCGCGATTTTGCGACCATTGCCATTAAACTCTCCAGCCAGATACGGGATGTAGAAATTGGGCTCATCGCCTAAATCCAGGTCGTTTTTCAATCTAAATTTCAAGGCACCATCTTGACCGAATGCCAGTAGGCTTTTGAAGTCATTGACATCTTTTATCAGATAGTAACCATCTTCTTGAGAAAGCCTCTCATTGACGCCCAAAAACTTATCGTTGGCCAGCCATTGCTCAAAGTCCTCACCGAACAACGCTCCAATAGTGATTATGCTTGTTCCATTAATCAGAACCTCGTCGTAATTATAGTGGGAGTTGTTCACAGTGCCGTGATGACATCCCACCAGACCACCAACACCCCCCTCGCCAGTCACACTGCCGCTGGAATAGGAGTTGCTCACAGTGCCCACAAGATTCTCTCCCACCAGGCCACCAATAAGCCCATTGCCAGTCACGCTGCCTGTGGAATAAGAGTTGCTCACAGTACCCCAATTCCCTCCCGCCAGACCACCAACAGCCACAGCGCCAGTCACGCTGCCGCTGGAATAGGAGTTGCGCACAGTACCCGAATTCCCTCCCGCCAAACCACCAACATAGACATCGCCAGTCACTTCGGCATTCACCACGCCAAGATTCTCGATGACTCCTTCAGCAACAGAACCGGAAAGCCCCACCCCGTCTTCGTCAGGGCGGTTGATAAACAGGTCCCTTATCTCATATCCCTGTCCATCTAAACTACCGGTAAATGAGTAAACAGGGTCGACAATGTCCTGATCGATTGGATCGGCAAGAAGATTGCCGATTGGCTCCCAGCCCTTTCCCCCATTGGCTGTCGGACTCGCCAGCTCTTCATAACCGGCACTAGTGGAATCGAGGTTGTTCATCAAAATATAACTGCCGTCCAAGTTGTTCCTAATGGTATCCAGGTCATACCAGGTTCGTATTGCTTTGGCGAAACTTGCGCTAATAGTGTAGTCGTTGTTCATGATAATGGTGGTCGAAGCAGCATTGACATCTACAACGGTGTTGACATCACCCGTCCAGTTTGCAAACTGGTAGCCTTCCTCAGCTTCTGCCACCAGATTAACTACTGTGCCAGCATCGTACTCAAAAGTGCCTTCGCCAGGAGTGGTTGCCGACCCCCCAGTGGTGCTGGAGATAGTCAGGCTGTATGGGCCCGCTTCAAAGTTGGCTTTGATTTCGTAGTTGCCCTCCATGGTGATGGTAGTTGAAGCCTGATTAATACTGCCGATGGTGCTTATATCGCCAGTCCAATTCACAAAGTGGTAGCCCTCCTCAGCCTCGGCTACCAGGTTGACCACTCTCCCCTCAGCATAGGTAAAGCTCCCCGTCCCTTCCCCAGGCGTAGTTACCGACCCTCCAGCGGTACTGGCGATGGTGAGGTCGTACTTAACACCAACACAGCCTGTCATCCCGGCAATTAAGGCTACCGCAATCAAAAAAATGCCAACTCTTCTCATGTAATGGCGTCTCCTCGAACTAAGTATTATCTTCATACTTCACTTCCTTAGATTTGTCATAGTTTAGTCCCCCCGGAATTCAGCCAACGGACTGCCAGCTCAGGAAGGGATAGGTCACTCCATTAACGATATTCCAGGTGTAGGCGGGGTCGGTCACACCGGGAGCGACTGTGATTATGTTCCAGCCTGCACCTGAGAAGGTGGCAATGGTCTTCATTTCGGTGGTAGTCTTGCCTGTTCCGCCAGCGGAAGTAGCTTGTCCGCTGGTCTTAGTGTCCCAGTAGGAGCTACTCACAGAGCCCCCACTCCATCCAACGGATCCCACCAAACCGCCAGTAGGACCCCACCCGCCAGTCACCCTGCCTGTGGAATAGCAGTCTCTCACAGTGCCGCCGTTGTATCCCACCAGGCCGCCAACATTCCCCCTTCCACTGGCGCTGGCGGTGCAATACGAGTTGCTCACAGTGCCAAAATTCGATCCCACCAAACCGCCAGTAGGGTCCCCACCAGTCACGCTGCCTGTAGAATAGCAATTGCGCACAGTGCCATCATTCATTCCTATCAAACCGCCGACATTCCCACTAGTGCCGCCGCCTGTCACACTGCCTGTGAAACAGCAGTTACTCACAGTACCCTGATTCCGTCCTACCAGACCGGCAGCAGGGCCCCACTCTCCAGCCAGGCTGCCTGTGGCATAGCAGTCGCTCACAGTGCCGTCATTCCATCCCACCAAACCCCCAACATACTCGCTGCCGGCTATATTTACATTCTCAGCGCCCACCTCACTCACTTTCCCACCAGAAGCGACGTATCCAAACAACCCAATTTGCAACATAGAACCACGGTCAAGGGTCAAGTTCCTGATTTTGTGACCATCGCCGTCAAACTCTCCAGCCAGATACGGAATGTAGAAGTCGGGTTCGGCGGCCAAGTCTAAATCATTCTCCAATCTGAATCTCAGTGAACCATCCTGACCAAAGGCGAGCAATTGTTTAAAATCACTGACATCATTTATCAGATAATAACCATCTTCTTGAGAAAGCTTTTTATTGATATCGAGGAATTTATCGTTGGCCAGCCATTGCTCAAAGTCTTCGCCGAACAAAGCCCCGAGGCTGATCATATTCCTCCCATTGATGAGCACCTCCTCGTAATTGTAGTAGGAGTTGCTCAGACTGCCCCCATTCCATCCAGTGTCTCCAACCAAACCACCAACAGACTCATGACCAGCCACTGCACCGGTAAAATACGAGTTGATCACATTGCCGTCATTCCCTCCGACCAGACCTCCAACAATCCGATTGCCAACTACGTTTACGTTCTCCGCACCCACGCCAGTGACTTTTCCGCCAGAGGCAAGGTATCCGAATAGTCCCACTTGCGAGATGAAATCAAAGCTGATGCTCAAATCTACGATCTTACGACCGTTGCCGTCGAACTCTCCCGCCAGATACGGTATGTAGAAGTTAGGCTCAGCACCCAAATCCAGGTCGTTTTTCAGTTTGAACTTCAATGAATCATCCTGACCGAAGGTGAGCAATTCCTTGAAATCATCGACATTGTTTATTACATAATAGCCATTTTCTTGAGAAAGTTTTTCATTGACCTCTAAGAACTTGTCGCTGGCAAGCCACTGGTCGAAATCTTCGTCGAACAAGGCTCCAATAGTGATTACATTCTTCCCATTAATGAGTACGTCATCCCAGTTGTAATGTGAGTTGCTCACCGTGCCGTTACGGTTCTCTCCCACCAGACCACCAACACTCCACTCGCCGGTCACGCTGCCTACATAGTAGGAGTTGATCACAGTACCGCATTGAAATCCCGCCAAGCCTCCCACAATCGAACCACCAGTCACGGTGACAACCGAATAGGAGTTACTCACACTGCCAACATTCCATCCCACCAGACCGCCGATCTCCAAGTTGCCGATCACGGTGCCTGCGGAATAGGAGTTTCTCAAAGTGCCGTCATTTGATCCTACCAGGCCGCCAACATCCCACTCGCCGGCTACGGCACCGGTCAAATAGAAGTTGCTCACAGTGCCGGAATTGTGTCCCACCAGGCCACCAACATGGGTATAACCAGTCACTTCGGTGTTGATCACGCCAAGATTCTCGACCACTCCCCCTCCACCAACAGAACCAAAAAGCCCTATACCATCTTCGTCAGGGCGGTTGATAAACAAGCCCCTTATCTCGTATCCCTGACCGTCTAACCTGCCGGTAAACGGGTCAACAAGAAGACTCCCAATTGGCTGCCAGCCTTCTCCTTCGTTGGTTGTCATACTCGCCAGCTCGGTATAGCCAGCGGTGGTGGAATCGAGGTCGTTCATAAGAACATAGCTGCCGCCAAGGTTGTATCTGATGGTATCCAAGTCATACCAATCGTATATTCCTATAGCAAAGCTCGCGGTGATGGAGCAGTGGGCGTTCATCGTGACATTGGTCGACGCAGCATCGATATTAACAATGCTGCCAACATCACCCGTCCACCCAACAAACTCGTAACCTTCCTCAGCTTCTGCCACCAGATTTACCACTGTGCCAGCATCATAGGTGAAGGTGCCTTGGCCAGGAGCGGTAACGGAACCACCAGTGGTGCTGTGGATGGTCAGGCTGTATTGAGTGGGTGGAATCGCTTCAAACCTAGCAACGATTTCGTAGTCTCCGCTCATCGTAATGGTAGTTGAGGCACCATCAGTATTGGCGATGGTGTCCACATCGCCGGTCCAGTTGACAAAGCGGTACCCATCTTCAGCTTCAGCAACTAGGTTGACCGCTGTGCCCTGGTCATATATGGACATCCCCTCACTAGGACTAGTAACTGAACCTCCTGCTGTACTGGAGATGGTCAGGTTGTACTCCGTTATTTCCGGCACGCCTCCGCCTCCACAGCCGACAATAGTCACGCTGAGAATCAACGCAACCACTAGCGAGATGGAGCCTATGCTATTCTTCATCTTATCTCCTCCTTTCAAATCCACTAGGGGGCAGGCTCGACAATCTCCACAGTCCGCATGAGGACACTGACCTCTTCACCACCAAAGAACACGACTCCAGGAGTCCAGACGCCGACTTGGACTTGGACATTTTCTGTGGACCACTCTGCCTGATAAATCTCTTCCCAACCGTAAGGCGTGCCGTAATAGCCAGTCACCCTTGTTCCCACACGACACACGCGAAGTATTCCCGAGAGATCCAGAGTACCTACAATACCGTATACCGTTTCGTTGAAATTGACGAGGTAGACCTCGCGTGACTGATAAGGGATATCATGAGCTGGGTTTCCAAAACCCGTGCGTTCAACATTCACCTTATCAGCAGTATTCGGAACCTTTACTATCAGACCCACGCGTACCCCGCTCTGCTCTGGCCAAGTAATTAGCTCGTACTCCGTGCGGATATCGAAATTTCCTTCCAGTGTATACAGACTGTATCCAAAGCATCCGAAATCCGCCTCCGTGGTACCCACCGCATCGGAAGCGATGTCTACTACTAGTCCCTCTCTTGTAACTGTGGCATTAATTCCTTCAGCATTCACATCGAAGCTCCATGGTCCAGGCCCGATCATGTCAAAGTAGATATGTGCCAGCATAAAGTTAGCAGTGACCGCGCAGTCACCTTCCATGATAATGGTGGTTGAAGCGGCAGTAGCATTAGCGACTGCATCTACGTCACCTGTCCAGTTCAGAAACTTGTAGCCTTCCTCAGCCTCTGCTACCAAGTCAACCATCGTGCCGGCATCATATGTGAATGTCCCCTCACCAGGAGTGGTCACGTGACCACCATCTGTGCTGTTTATGATCAGGACATGCTGAGCTATGAAGTTGGCGGTGATAGAATAATTGCCGTTCATCGTGATGGAGGTGGAGGCAGCATTGACATCGGCAATCGTGTCCACATCGCCAGTCCAATTGACGAAGTGGTAGTCTTCATCCGCTTCTGCCACCAGGTCAACCACCATTCCCTCGTCATAGATAAAAATCCCCTCTCCAGGCATAGTTACCGATCCTCCCTCCGTGCTGGAGATGGCGAGGTTATACTCCGTTATCTCTGGCACGTACTCGGCTGTACAGCCGATAATACCCACGCTAAGAGCCAGCACTGTTGCCAACAAGAAAGAAAGTACTCTATTCTTCACCTCTCCGCTCCTTTTCTAGGGCTTTCAAATTGGAAACCCTCAACCTCCGTATTTCCATAGCTGCTTGACTCACTAGGCCTCGTTGCCAGTAGCTTGCGGAATGATTTCAAAGACTATGCTACACATGGCCACAACCGGCACTAGTCCAGCTCTCACTATTGGCTTCAGGCTGGGATGCTCAGTGATGAACTCGGCTATCGGTGGGCTGACCCTGTTATAGAGGCCTACCAGAGCTTGTCCCAGTGGGTTGGTGAGCAGGTATTCATCTCTGAATTCACGGAGAATCTGTATTTCCTCAGCCATAGGCGTGCCGTAGGCTGCCGTGGCGATGAAGCACGGCGGAACAGGCTCAACAGTAAGGTCATAGAGAAATGGTGATTGCTCTCCTGTAATAATCTGGAGAGTTACCCTGATTTCCACATATCTTCCCTCAGGAGTTTCAGTCAAGGGGACTCCATTTTCAGCTGTCTCCCAAGCCGACCAAATACTTCCGTCATGGGAGCTTCTGGCCTCAGCTTTAATCAAGGTACCTTCTGGCTCTTCACTAGTCCAGGAAATAGTTTCCCAGGGGGTTTCAGCTTGGTTGCTATCGTGGATAACTGTCCAGGTGCCGATTCTTGTGGTCATCGTTGTTGGCACCACACCGGTCATGTCACTGTAACTGTAATGCCCCCCGGTTCCGCTTAATCGCTTGGACAGGTCAATGGTGTTGGTCTCAGGATCAATCCGATGGATATACTCGCTATGACTATCGGGGGCCCAAATCTTGCCTGCCGCATCCACGGCAATGCCTGAAGGTCCGGCAAGACCCTCTATTTCAGCTATCAAGTTCCCATCGTTGTCATAGCGAAGAACGCTGTCGCGGCAGGTATCCGCTACCCAGACATGGTTATCCTTGGCAGTGACCACAACGCCTCTGGCACAACCCTCCGTAGTATTCTTCACCCAAATCATTTCATCAGTTTCTATGTCAATCTTGAAGAGCTTATTACTTTCCCACCCGGTCAGGAATAGGTGACCAAGGTAATCCGGGGCAAGGGCATATTGTTCATATGGCAGATGTACTTCACGGATTGACTCCAGATCAGAGGGATCAATGCGCAGAAGTTTAGTAGGAGGGGGCTCAGTAGGATAGTGCCATCGATCCAGCAACCAGAGAATGCCATTGCTGTCTATGGTCGCTCCATAGGTATAGACGTCCCATGGCGAGACATCGACCACATCAAGAATCTCACCTGTGGCGCCGTCAATATGATAGAGTCTCTGTGGAGACCCGGTTCCGACCCAAAGGTTATTTTCAGCATCAACTGCCAAACCCCTGGGAGATGCACCCCAATAATCCGTGTCATAAGACCCTTCATAGGTTCCGGGAACATATGTTCCTTCGTGCCCCGGCACCAGAACAACCTCAAAAAGCACGCATTCGTCCTCGCCCCAGGGAAGGATTTCGGCACCCATGATATCGCCGTCTGCGTCAAGGTCTCGTGAGGTCTGAATTATGCCATCTTCATTTCTATCTATATACTGACCCGCTTCATAAAGCCCGATTTTCACAACCGTGCCGGCTGTTCTGAGGCCTACCCAGACGTTACCCTCAAGGTCAACGCTTGTTCTCGAGGGACTGCCCCCGTAGAGTGCCACCCGATAACGTCCTAGTTCATCCCCTGTCTCTGTGTCAACCTTAGAAACCACCCCCTCGTCCCCAGGAACCCAGATAAACGGCAAAGTCACCAGTTCCTCGGAGAGCTGTAGTTGATTTTCAACTATCTCTACTCCCGTCAAGACCCCTTCCTCAAAATCGGCATCGGTAGTATAAGTCCTTTCAGCTTGGGCAGAGCTTGGACTCTCTTGCGCAGAAACACTCAATACCCCGGCCAAAATCATCACCACACCAAGCGAAACTGCTGCGATTCTTCTAATTTTCATCCTTCTATTCTCCTCCTTCATCGGTTAGGTCTTAGTAACAGGTTAGTCTTGCCAGAATCTCAAGCTTGCGCTATGTCGCCCCCGCACTGTCCATCGAACACCACACAGCATCGTCGCACCCCGCACAGGGACAAGTGTAATCCAAGAAGAGTTGGTTATACTGCGGCAGGGAAAAAGAGCCCAGTTCAGATGTCTACATGCGCTCAACTGAGCACTGTCGGAACTGTCGTAACCCTCTGATGCACACACTTGACCACCCAATCTGATGCCAGTCTGAAAGCCGCATTTCTTAGAGGGGCTATTCTTACAACAAGTATTATACCGCTGCCCGACAAATTGTCAATACTTAGTGTCTCTTAGGCACACACTTTTTGGAGTGAAAACTTAAGAGCGTGCTGGAAAGCAAATGATAACGGTTGGAAGGATGCCTCATACGTCCTGCAGGCATAGGGATCAAGCAAAACTATGAAAGGGAGGCAAGCTGGGTGCGAGACGATTGGGCCGTAGTAGCCCCGGGATCCCTAGAGTCAACCGTTCTGGGACAGATAGAATTGACTGACATTACAGGCAGCACAGCCACCTGGGTCAGTTCTATGGTGTGAAAATCATCGTGCCGCAAGGCCAAGGCACAGTCACACCAGATTCGTATCCTGTCATCACTTCATCAAGCGGTGCTCCGGTGGGACCAGCCTCTTACGCCGACAGGTACGGATATTTCCAGGCACTTATCAACTCCAACAGCCTGGACGTGCTGAGCTGCGAAGAGGACTCGCCGGATCTCCATAGATTCGTACATGCCAGGACGTAAGACTTGCTGGGCGCGTCTGGAATAAGCCCGTGGTCGCCGACAAAGTCGAGGTTACATGTTGTTGGCTCTGTTACCGAGATAGACTGAGCCTCGTCCCTGAATCCTTCCTTGCTGGCCACCACATCATAATCCCCAAGCTCTGAAAACTCGAACTCGTAGTTTCCATTCTCGTCACTCACGACGTTAGCAATTTCCTCGCCATTCTGGTACAGGATAACGGCGGCCCCGGGCAAGATGGCACCGTCAACCTCTTTGGTCACCCCCACTATTCTGACTATCGTGGCCGCGGGTACGTCTACTACGTCTACCTGGATATCACCCGTGATTGCTTCCTCGTAAGAGGGGGCTGGGTGCGGTTCAACGTAATACTTGAGAGAACCGCTAAAGGTGTAAGCGCCAGGCTCGGCATCGATTGGCACCTTGATTTTATACACTGCGGTGAATTCTACTCCGACAGCATAGGGGCCGGCCCAGATGTATACCGCCATCTCAGATTCCGGAGTGTGGGCCACCATCGCCTGGGGGTCAGTCCCGGCCACATCAACGCTCACATCCCAGCCGGAAGGGGCCACGTCGGTCAGTCCTATGGCGTGAAACCGGTCAGTCGGGGCAGCGAAAGTCACGGTTACTGCAAACTCTTCTCCCGCCGCGACCGTGTCTGGCAATCCTCGTTGACACAGAGCCCCCCCAGCGATGCCAAAGCTGGCGACATCAGCTCCCACGGTCGGGAAGGAACAGACTCCCGTCTCTATCGTGAAGCTTCCATTCGCTTCGGTAACCGACAAAGGAAGAACAAGGCTGAACATCAGAACAAAAGAGACTAAAAGCTGCAGAAGTATCTTCCTACTCCTCAGTCGCTGCCTCCCATTATCAGTGATTCGAAAATCAAAATACCTTTCGTGCATACCAACCCTCCTTATTCTTTAGCACCTTCTCTCGGCTGTTTGGCTTTAACTCACATGATTCATTCTAAGTGTGACCATCCTGGCCGTCAATCACCCATTAGTAATAGTCAATAAGTGCTACTCAATCTCACTCATTTTGTTCGTCAAGTCGTGACTGACTTCCCCAGAATAATGAAGTCGCCTGGCTCCAGCTCCTCATATCCAAGCCTGAAATACTAGCCTGGATTTCCCGTGCCTAACTGCTTCGGCAGACAGAATCCGAGGGTAAAATAGCTTCATAGCAGAGGCTTGGCACAAGTGACCAATGGGTGAAAAGAGAGAAGAAGCACTGCAGTTTCAACTCCCCAGCCCTTGAGGCTGGAGCTTCACGGAGCCAGGACAGCCTCCGGCCCAGGGCTAGTGGCTGGCGGGGAGTTCGCCGGGCCAATTGAATCAACCGAGGTGACCCCTAACTATCTGCGCGGGACTCGGGGCGGCAGGAACGTGCAGCGTAAGTTGATGCCACCGAAGACCACAAAGGGTCCATCGTAGGCCACGCCCACTTATAGCCGTCAACCAGTTCGTCGGTATGAGGCTGCAAGCCCTAGGAGACCGTCACCTGGATGTCACCGGCGATTTCTTCCTCGGAAGAGGGCGCTGGGAATGGTTCAATATAATACTCAAGGCAACCGCTAAACGTATAGTCCCCGGGCTCGGCATCGACAGGCACCCGGACTTTATACTCTGCGGTGAATTCCACACCGGCATCGTGAGGCCCTTCCCAGATGTATTCCGCCTTCTCAGTTCCCGGAGTGTTGGCCCCCATAGCGTGCGGCTCAGTCCACGCCACATCAACACTCACATCCCAGCCGGCAGGGCCCACATCGGTCAGTCCTATGGCATGAAAACCATCTTCAGGCGAGGTAAAGGTAACGGTTACTACAAATTCCTCTCCCACCGTGACCGTGTTCGGCAATTCCCTTTCAAGCTGCGCTGTTGTCGTATCCGGCAGCTCGCCCTGACACGCCGCGCCGCCCAGAATAGTGAGCAGACCGGCAATCACGAGAATCGACGACACCCATCCATCCAGCTTGGGCAGCTTATGGTTCAATCTGGTGCTGCGCTCTCCGGTAAAGTCCATGTCGGCCTCCTCTTTTACTCCTAAGTCATCGGATATATCCAGGCACTTACCACATCCAATACCCTGACCGTGCTCAACTGCAAAGGTGGCTCCCCAAACTTCCATAGGCTCATGCACGCCAGGACGTAAGAGATGCTGGGGGCATCGGGAATAAGCCCGTGGTCACCGACAAAATCAAGGGTATATATTGCCAGCGTGGCTACCGAGATAGACTGAGCCTCGCCCCTGAATCCTGCCTTGCTGGTCACCACCTCATAATCCCCAAGCTCTGAGAACTCGAACTCATAGTCCCCACTCTCGTCACTCACGACGTTCCCTATTGCCTCACCGTTCTGGTACAGTACAACAGCTGCCCCGGGCAAGATGGCACCGTCAACCTCTCTTGTCACCCCCGCAATCCTGACTGTCTCACCCTCCTTTACGCGTACCTGGATATCACCGCTGACTTCCTGCTCGTAAGGCGGGGCTGGGTGTGGTTCAATGTAATACTTGAGAGAACCGCTAAAGGTGTAAGTGCCAGGCTCGGCATTAACCGGTACCCTGACCTCATACACTGTCGTGAATGGCACACAGACGTCATAAGGTCCATACCAGACATATGCCGCCGTCTCAGCGGCTGGAGTGTGGACCGCCGTCGCCTCCGGGTCGGCCCAGAGCACATTGACGCTCACATCCCAACCACCAGGGGCTACATCGGTCAGTGCAATGGCGTGAAAACCGTCATATGGGGCAGCGAAGGTTACGGTTACCTCAAATTTTTCTCCCGGCAGTACCTGGTCGGGTAATGCTCTGGTGGGATTACCAATGAACGCGAAGTTAGCGGTGACCGTTACAGCTCGACCCGGCATGGTGAAGCCGGTCTCCGCTGCATATGCATCAGCGAATACGCCCGCAGGCGCTGTCCAGCTAACAAAGTCGTAGCACTCTGTCGCTAATGCTCTTATTGCGACGATGTTACCTTCCTCATAACAGGCAGCACCGGTCTCGTCAGTCGCTGTTCCGCCCCCCCCAGGAGAGACTGCCAGGGTAAGCCTATAGCAGGGCTCGTCGTTCTGTATCAACTCAAAGTTGGCGTGGATCGTATGGTCAGAGGCGACACCCGCAAAGGTGTAGCTGGATACCTCCCCCACCGAGGCGCCATCTACCACGACGTCTTTTACCTTATAGCCCGCGTTGGGAGTGATGTTGAAGCCCTGGCTCTGGCCATGGCTAACGACCGCAGCACCCACAGGTGAGATGCTGCCGCCACCCCCAGCACTGGCGGTAATGGTGTATTGATTCAAGCTAAAGTCCGCGTGGATCGTGTGGTCCTCGGTAACGTTGGTGAAGGTGTAGCTTGATACTGCCCCCACCGAGATGCCGTTGACCAGGACGTCGCTTATCGCATAGCCCGCGTTGGGAGTGATGTTGAAGGGCTGGCTCTGGCCATGGCTGACGACCACAGCGCCCACAGGTGAGATGTTGCCGCCGACCCCAGCACTGGCGGTGATGGTGTGTTGAATCATGTTAAAAGCTGCGTGGATCGAGTGGTTGCCGGTTACGTTGGTGAAGGTATAGCTTGATACTGCCCCCACCTGGGTCCCATCGACCAGGACACCGCCTATAGCATAGCCCGTATTCGGAGTGATGCTAAAACCCTGGCTCTGGCCGTGGCTGACGCCCACAGCGCCCACAGGTGACATGCTGCCGCCACCCCCAGCACTGGCAGTAATGGTGTATTGAATCACGCTAAAGACCGCCTCTATCGTGTGGTTGCCGGTTACATTGGGGAAACTGTAGCTTGATACCGCCCCCACCGAGTTGCCATCGACCAGAACGTCGCTTATCGCATAGCCCGCGTTCGCAGTGATGCTGAAGCTCTGGCTCTGGCCATGGCTGACGACCACAGCGCCCACAGGTGAGATGTTGCCGCCGACCCCAGCACTGGCGGTGATGGTGTGTTGAATCATGTTAAAAGCTGCGTGGATCGAGTGGTTGGCCATTACGTCGGTGAAGGTATAGCTTGATACCGCCCCCACCGAGGTGCCATCGACCAGGACACCGCCTATAGCATAGCCCACGTTGGGAGTGATGCTGAAACCCTTGCTCTCGCCGTGGCTGACGCCCACAGCACCCACAGGTGAGATGCTGCCGCCACTCCCGGCACTGGCGGTAATGGTGTATTGAATCAGACTAAAGGTCGCCTGGATGGTGTGGTTGGCCGTTACGTCGGTGAAGGTATAGCTTGCTACCGCCCCCGCTGAGGCACCATCGACCAGGACGTCGCTTATCTTATAGCCCGTGCTGGGAGTGATGTTGAACGTCTGACTCCCGCCGTGGCTGACGCCCACAGCACCCTCAGGTGAGATGCTGCCCCCACTCCCAGCACTGGCGGTAATGGTGTATTGAATCACAGGGCCGGGCCCACCGCCACAGGGGGCATGCGACAGGTTGAAGCGGTTATATGTTACCTGCTGCTCAAGGTATGCATAGGCGCCAACCAGTGTAGCATCCAGGTACTGCTCCAGCGTATAATGCGCAACTCCCCCTGGAGTAACCTTTTCCAGAGGAATGTTTACCTCACCTTCAACCGCGAAGACCGCAGTCATGTATGCGGGCGCTGCTTCTTCGGGATCCAGCTTATTGATGACGAAATGCCATTCGTACGGCTTCTCAGGGTCGCAGAAACCGTGGTCAGTGCCACCTGTTACGCCGCCATCCGGGATGTTGTCGACGTCAATGCGCCCTGTTCCAGCGGTCGTCATGGCTGTTTGGCCGCCTATGCCTAAAACTCCGCATCCTGCCAGCGGTATCACTAATCCTAACGCCAGAACTAGCGCCAAGATTAGATATAATGCCTTTTTCATCTCTGTTTATCACTCCTTTCTATCAAATTTGCCCCTTTGTGTCAGCAGCAGGCATGGCTGCTGTTATTTGTTGTTCTCTGAAACACTTGCCTCTAATGAACTCTCATCTCCTTTTCCAAAACAAAAAACCGACCTCCCTCAGGTCGGTTTCACCATTGGCTCCCCGCCACCCAGGTGACCATCTAAAGGCAGCGGTTCAATGCCTCCTGCTCACTCAGCCAACTGATACTCTAGTCCATTCTAAGCACCCTTTGGCAGAGGCTCTTCTCTCCTTTCCTGACTCTTTTTTTCCCTTCAGCCTCCAGATTTCTGTAGTTGCCTGACTCACCAGACCCAGTTGCTGGGCACCTACATTCTTGGACAGCCTCGAATATTTTCGCCAACCGGTTATGTGTCAATGATAATTATAGCATCTATGATTATAGCATATATATGTTAGGATTCTGTCAAGGGTTTAAGGAAATCCGGCAAGTTTTCCACACAATTCTCTGATTTTCTCGGAAAGGGGCGGGGTATCGCTCATCACCCACCGGCGATCCAGTCCTCCAAGCAGGAGACCCTCCATGGGTAAGCATGATCGCTCCGATCGGTTGATCACTTCCCCGTCCCCGAGTTGCCCGACTTATCCAGGGTATATTGTCTACGAGACCTGTGGCAGAGGATCAACGGGCTCTTGAGTTTGCGGAGAATGCTGAGACCCTGTTAAGATAATCCTATAACTTCTTCTTGAGCGAATCCACCTTCTCCTTCATGCCCTGGGCCTTGTCTCGCCGGTCGTCAATTTCAACCGTGGTCAACACCCTGGCAACCCCCTCCCCAAAGGTCCCTTCGTGCATCTTCTTTACCACCGCTAGAATCCTGCCTAAGTCACCTTCTATGATTGTTCCCATTGCGGTCGTCTCGTACTTTATGTCCTTTTCCTGCTCCAGGACCTTAACCGCCCGTGCCACGTATTGGCTGACTGAAGGAGTCTTCGTTCCTAACGGGACAACGCTTACCTCGGCTATCGCCATTCTCTCACCTCCTTATACATCCGGATTTTTTAGGAGTTACGTACTTGAATACAAATCCTCGCTCGTTTAATAATGGCCGCATGTTCAAAAGAGCGACCAACTGCGCAAGCCCCGCCCTTGGTGCAAGCCAAAAACGAAGCTACAGGACCGCAGTTTCAGGTCTGAGGAGTATTTTTGACTGCACAAGTCAAGCCGGGTTTTCGGATAATGATAATCGGTAGAATAGCAGCCGCGCAAAGTATGCTAAGAGTGAGGAGAATCGGGTAGTAAGTGCCCGCCTGGTCATAGACAAGACCAACAACCACTGGCGCGCTCGCCTCTCCTAACATAAAGATTAGGTGGATGTTTCCTAGTATTGACCCGTACTGCTTCCGGCCAAAGTATTTCTCTGTTAACATTGCCATATTTGGTGCCCAACCACCCATTCCCAGACCAAGGAATATACCAAAGAGCCATAGATGGTGCATAGATCGTGCCAGCGTCAGAACAGCCAACGATGACGCGGTAAAAGCGTAGGCGATGGCAGTAGTATATTTGGGGTCAATCCTGTCACAAAGATAACCGAAGACGAATTTGCCCGCTGCGCTGGATAGTCCGACGATACCAACTGCAAATGCCGCTACAGATGCCGCATCTCCAGCGGTAAACTCTGGCTTCGCAGTAAGTATACTTACCAAGTTTTGTAAGCCCCCGGTCAGACCCATCCCATAAACTGCTGACGTTAAGGCTATCAGCCAGAAGGCGGACCTGCCGAGCGCCTCCTTCAGGCTCAGTCCCGGTGCCTTTCCTGCCTCGGACCCGTGGTCGTCTGCTATCCCCGTTGCTTCTCCTCCATAGGAGGAAAGTCCCTTGTCCCGAGGGTGATTTTTGACAAGAAATAATATGACTAATGTCATTATGACCGCTGACAGCAAAGCCATGACCGCATAAGTATTTCGCCAGCCAAGATTAGGGATGAGATAATTGCCGATAAGAGGGCCAAAGGCAAATCCTCCGAAACCGATGCCAATAAAGCTTAGTCCCTGCATTGTACCCCGCAGCCGATGAAACCAATTGGAGATAATAACGCTTATTGGAATAGCCCCTAGAAGCGTCGTCGCCATACCAAGACCCAAATGAAGTAGATAATAGCTCCAGAGGGATGAAGTTCTGCTTAGCAGAATTAGGGAGAGCGCCAATGCAATTGTGCCGATAATCAAAACCTGACGAGGACCACGATTGTCGGTAAGCCAGCCTACAAGAGGCGAAGTAACAGCCATGGCCACGGCAAGAAATGTAAAGCCAAGAGTCACCTCGCCACGACTCCAACCGAACTCATTGGCAACGGGCGTGTTCATAACACTGAATCCGTAGTAGGTCAATCCACTAGAGACGGTCAGAGTGACAAACCCTGCCAGAACTATCCAATAGCCATAGAAAAATCTAGTCATGATAGTAACTCAGTGACCGACCACCGTAACGAACGCACCATTCAAAGGTAAAGCCATTTGCAAAGATAAGTATAATTCGGGCCGAGGAATCTATTAAACAGGCGTTGGCAAGGTAACTCTTTTGTCAAGCCAATGAAAAGCTTCCTTGCATTATTATGAGTTACGCAACTGATTGCCCGACCGTCAAGTCGCTATGATTATCGTCTAGATCAACAGAAACGTCAAGTAGTATAGGCAAGAAGATCCTAAGACGAACCCTACCAATGTGATGACCAAGATTGCATTCAGTTTTCTATTGTTGCCCAAAGGGCACTCACCTGCATGGAAACTGCTCTGCGTCAACCCCAGGGTAAAGGGCTGGTTCATGATGCCTTTACCCGCCTGTTGCAAAGACAGCAAACAGACACGGAGGCGTTGTAGCAAAAGGCAACAGGGTTGGCGGGCCGAGAAAAGAGACTTCTGGTGCTGGATGACACCACCTTGGATAAACTCTATGCTCGGAACATAAAACTCATTGGAGTGGTAAGCGCCAGAGGGTGGTGCGCCGTATAAACCTTCATACCGTGCTTTAGATAGATGGGAAAGCGCTCGTTCCATACGACTTTGCGGTCTATGCCAAATTCCAAGACGGCAAGAGCAAAAAAGACTATTTCCGATTACATGCCGCGCCCTTCCGTAGGGCGGGACTTGTCTCCGCCCACGAGTTGTCTAGTTTATTAGGCCCTCAGTGTCAATATATTATGTCAACCAAACGAAGGTCCTTCCGCCCCACTCATCGGAGAACCTCTGTGTTTAGTTCTATTTTAACAGCAATGATAAAATAACTGGAAATATATGAAGGAATTAATTGAGAGCCTGGCCAGAAAGGCTGGCGATACCCTGATGAAGCATTTTCGCCAGGACTGGGCTTTGCTCAAGAAGCGAAGCACAGCCAAAGAAGCAGCTACCAGCTATGATAAAGAGGTGGACAGGTTAATTGTTGAAGAGATTAAGAGACATTATCCTCACCACAGCCTGCTCACCGAGGAAAGCGGTTTTCGCCAGGGTGATCCTGATTGGCTCTGGATTGTAGATTCTTTGGATGGCACAGGTGATTTTGCCAATTTCAACCCTTTCTTTTCCGTGTGCATAGCCCTGATGCACCAAAGCGAACTTCTACTGGGGGTAATTTATGCCCCGGCGATTGATGAGTTTTACTTTGCTGAAAAGGGCAAAGGTGCTTACTTAAACGGGGTAAAGATTCAAGTATCCGATGTATCAGACCTCGGCCAGAGCTACATCTTCTACTGTGAAGGTGGAGAGAAAAACCGGGGAAGAACAGGCGGGCTTCTGTATAAGGTTTACCCCCGGGTTACGGACATACGCAAGCTAGGTTCGGCTGGGCTGGAAACAGCCTGGGTTGCCGCTGGCAAAGGAGAGGCTTACTTCTCCACCAGGATTGAGCCCTGGGATGTTGCCCCCGGTGTCTTATTAGTCCAAGAAGCTGGTGGAAAGGTTAGCGATTTTCAGGGCAATCTCTGGAAGCCCCAAACAAGCGACCTTTTATTCTCTAACAAAAAGCTTCACGAGAAGATATTGAGCTTGATTTCTTCGCGGTGACAAGGGTATTTAAAGTTTAAAAATGTAGTTGCCCAATTTATTGGGCTCCCCCTTTTTGTCGTTGCGAGGCTGATTTTGGTCAGCCGAAGCAATCCCGGTGGGGCTGTTGTGGGCTGAGATTGCCACGCACCTTTCAGGTGCTCGCAATGACAAGAAGCAGAAGGCTCGTAATGACAGGATGTGCCTGATGAATCAGGCAACTACAAAAATGCCCAAATTTGAATGAAAATCAAAATCAAATGGCCTACAATTACATAAATGAGGGGGAATAAGCGAGGCGAAGAATCTTGTGACACTCAGGGCAAGCCCTGCTTAAAAATGACATTATTAAACGCCATAGCACTATGTCAACAGAGAAAGCAATTATAAAGACATCGGGAGGAAAAGAAATTACCATAACAGAACAAACTCCCATCCCCTGTTTTCGCTGTGGCATCTGCTGGCCTGCTACCAGGCTCCACTCACCCCCAAAGACATAGACAACATTGCCTCAGCCCTGGGAATATCGAGCTCAAAATGCATCTCCAGATATGTTGTGAAGGTGCCGATAAAGGAAGGCTACCTGCTCAAGCACACAAAGAAAGGCTGCATCTTCCTGGCCTGGGATGCGGATGGGAAAGCCTCCTGCACCATATATGGCTCGCGTCCTAAAGCTTGTCGGGAATGGACCCCCAGCCTGTCCAAGCCCAAATGCCTCGAAGGATTAGCTAAACTCAAGTCCAAAGGACAGATAATGCTGCTGGAGGAACTCTTCAGCTCCCAAAAAGACAAACAAGACCTTTACTCATCCCTGGAAAGAGAACCTCTGCTTTAGCTTCCAAGGCAACATTTTTGAAGAGCACAGATCCTTTCTCAAAATAGATGATACCGTTCGACAACCTACAACTTCCGCCCTATAGCTTGCAAAAACTCGTCTTCGCTAATCTCGAGTTGCTTAAGAATATCCGAGAGTAAATATGGGCTAATGCTCTTAGCAGGATGGATAGGGACACCAGCTCGGCGGCAATCCGAGTGATGAAATATTGCGTGACTCCCCTTTTGCCGTACCTTCTCAAACCTTAATTTCTGGAGTCCCTTCACCACCTCCCTAGCTTTGAGGGGAGGCAGTTTTGTCATACCCCTATTGCGACCCAGCTTGTGTCAATTTCGTCAGGGATCTCCTCACCACGCTCCTTGCGACATTCAAGGCAAAGCTCAAGCACCTCTTTAATGTTAGCCAAGCATTCCTCGTAAGTCTCACCCTGAGCGTGAGCTTCCGGAATTAAAGGACAGTTGGCAATATAGAACCCGTCGGGTGCTTTCCTAACAATAGCGGTATATTGCATTTTCTCCCTACCACCCCAATTATAGCATAATTACATTAAAACTACTCTCCAGACTAGAGCAGTTGCTCGCTTGTCTGCGGCTTGGTCAGTTTCTCCCCAATATAGCACCACTACTGCTGTTGGTTTTGTGCTTCATCCTCCTATCCACTTTACCCAGGAAAACTTTCCTTGCAGGGAGTTAATAAGGACCTCATCCGCAGTCCAAAATTCACAGTTGCATAGCTTAGCCAAAGCCAGATAAGCTGTATCATAAAGGGTGGGAAGTCCTAATTCTTTCGCCATGTCCCATGCTTCCTTTAGTAATGTTTCCGACGTCAGTACAATAAATTTAAGCCTGGTAAAGAGATTAAATGCTCTCTCTGCTTCCTCAGCGGTTAGCTCATTCCTAACATACTTGTTCCGAATGACTGAGGATACTTCAAACGGAAAAATAGGAGGAGCAATGGGCTCTACACCGCTTTCTATCCAATTTTGCCAAAGGTCCAAAGCTCGGTCACTAAAAGTTTCCCGAACAACCAATTTTATTGCTAGACTAGCGTCAACGCACACCCTAAGAGGCACGGCGGATTCGCTCCTCTCTTAAAACACGAATCTCCTCGGCTGAACTTGGTAACGGCTTGCCCAGTCTTTTCTCCATCTCGGCCTGAAGCTTCCTAGCCTCTGCAAGAACAGCCAATTGGTGCTCTTTGTTTGAAGTAGCAGCTTTCTCTGCTTCTGTCCCTGTAGTTGTTTCTTTGATGACTGATGACAAGTCCCTCTTGCTTGTACGTCCTTTGACCCCCAAAGGGTAAACCGGAGGTTCTATCTTCACAATAGATCTGCTCCTGAGCCATTCATCAACCTGTTCTTTATAAAACCTGTAAGTTTTGGTTCCCACCCTGACCGCTGGAATTTCTCCCTTCCTCGCCTTCCGAAGCACCACCTCCCGGTTAAGCCTTAAATATTCTGCTACATCATCAACGGTCATAAGTTTTTCCATGTTTTTCACCTCTTATCTGGATTATACAGGACTTTTGTGGACTTAACAAGACTGCAAAGAAACTATAGTTAATCGCATAAATCCTTACATCACTAATGTCGTTGCGAGCCCTTCGCTTCTTGTCATTCTGAGCCCTGAGCTTGTCGAAGGGCGAAGAATCTCAAGTCTGCTCAGGGCAAACTCTGCGTGGCAATCTGATCGCCACTTCCGAGATTGCTTCGGCACTGTCGTGCCTCGCAATGACAGGATGGAGGTGGCAATGACAACCGACAGGCAGACTGGTAAAGTTCGGATTCCCCTCGACTCGGATAGAGGAATTCTCAATCCCCATTGTGTTATGATATGAGAGGAGGTAGTCAAGTGAAGGCTGTTGAATCGAGAGCTGAAATTTACTTGATGGCGCTACAATCGCTTTCCAAGGCAGAGAAGGAGGCAGTCATTGCGCGTTTGCTGGAAGATCCTCAGCTCAGGGAAGATATTCTGGATTTAGCCGTTATCCAACAGCGGCAAGGAGAGCCATCTAGGCCTTTTACAGAATACCTAGCTGAAAGAAAAGAGCGGGCTCGTAAGGCGTGAAGTACCAAGTCCGAATTCTTCGCTTCGCGGCCTCTTCACCACACCTCAGGCATGAGGCTTGGAGAGATGCTGCACCAATCAATACAAGGGTATCGACTCGCTCGGAATTTCAGATGCGCTCAGGCGTTACACGAAAGGACAACTGAAAGCGAGGGACGAATGGGCTGATGGGTGAAGTCGATAAGGAAACGCACCTTACTTTTGAAGTCTATGAACATGGCAGAGCTGATAAAAGGGATTGGAGAGCGGGGTTTGGTGAGCGCTATCAGTCCACAGGGGTCTGCCAAATATTGACAGAAACGGTGTTTGCTGTGAGAATGGAAAGAAGTGACCACGATTTTACGCCTTATCAAGACGGAGACTCGCTGTTGTTGTAAGAAACAGTCAATAGAAATTCAACGGCGGCCAATCGTCAGGCGCACTCATTGCACGGGACCCCTTGATATGGTTCCGTCGGGGAACACGGTGCACGGGGCTTGGGATCGGTGCTTATTGATGCATTGGCAGAAAGGGGGGATATGATGAGCAAAGCAGTGGCCATAAACGGCAGCCCTCGAATGGAACGAGGCAATACAGCGATGGTCGTTAATCCTTTCATTGAGGGCATGATGGATGCCGAATGCGATGTCGAGCTGTTCTACGCTAGCCGCCTCAAAGTTAAGCCGTGCGCTTGTGGAGAGATGTACTGCTGGAGTGAGATGCCAGGGGAATGTTGTATCAAGGACAAGATGCAGCTGCTCTATCCCAAGCTGAGGGAAGCCGCTATTCTTATCCTGGCCACGCCGGTTTACATCCCCCTGCCTGGGGACATGCAAAACATCATCAACAGGCTTTGTCCTTTGCTTGATCCGGTGCTCGAGTTTCGCGAGAGACGGACGCGGGCAAGATTTCGCAAGAATGTGCGAATCCAGTCAATGGTGCTCGTGTCCACCAGTGGTTGGTGGGAAAAACAAAACTTTGGAACGGTACTGCGTATCGTCAAGGAGTTCGCTGAAGATGCCAGTGTGGACTTCGCCGGGGCAGTGCTCAGACCCCATGTGAGCGTGATGAGACGGGAGGGAGAATTGACGCAGGACGGCACAGCCGTCCTGGATGCAGTGCGAAAAGCGGGTTACGAGTTGGTCAAAGACGGTGTAATGAGGGAGGAAACCCTCGAGGCGATAAGCCGCCCGCTTATCTCCCGGGCCGAATTCTGGCGTGGATAGAAGTGTATTGCTGAGGGAGTTCGGTCTTGGCTCCAAACCTGCCCAACGGAAGGACGTCTCTGAATTGCTTCGGCAGCTTCTTTCCCCCGCCGAACGTTGAGCGAAGGGCACGCAAAAGGGTTCTCTGCCAGCCCTGCAATATTTCATCCTATATCACAAACGACTCGTAAGGTACAATTGGTGCGAAGCGAAGGAACCGTGTGCACTATCCTAGACTCGAAGCCCGGTATGCGAGTCTGGGTTCTGAACCGCATTCGAATATGAAGGACGGATTGAGTTTCACGACCCCATATTGCTACACTAACTCGAAATGCCTGAACTGCCTGAGGTGGAGACGATTAAGAACGAGCTTTCGCCCTGGGTCGTGGGGCAAAGCTTCACACAAGTTGCCATCTTTGATGCTAAGCTGGTGTGCGGTGGTTCTGCTGAAGAAGTCCGCCGCGGGTTAATCGGACAGAAGGTAGAAAGCTTGGGACGCCGAGGAAAGTATCTCATCTTTCACCTATCGAATGGCAGGTCACTGATTATGCATCTCAGGATGACCGGCGTCTTGCTGTTAAATCCCAGAGGAGTTGACCGCTATGCCCGGGCGGTTTTTCACCTCTCCAACGGGCACCGCCTGGTTTTCAGCGACCGGCGCCGGCTGGGGGTAATGTGGCTGGTGGACGATGCCAATACTGTGGTCGGCAAGCTGGGTCCCGAGCCACTGGATAAAAGCTTTACCCCGGGCGTTCTGGGGCAAAGGTTAAGCCGGCATCACATCCCCGTAAAAGCAGTGCTTCTCGACCAGTGTATTGTTGCTGGAATCGGCAATATGTATGCCGATGAAGCCCTCTTTGCCGCCCGGATTCACCCCCTGAGAAAAGCGGACGCCCTGTCGCCCGAAGAAGTGCAAACCCTATATCATTGCATCCGCAGAGTCCTTGGGGCAGCCATCGGCAGCAAAGGCGCCAGCGTGGATACCTACGTCCGTCCCGAGGGCGAGCTGGGCACAGCTCACTTCGATTTTAAGGTTGCTCATAGAGGAGGCGAACCCTGCCCCGTTTGCGGCAGCACCATCGAGCGGGTCCTGGTGCAAAACCGCGGCACCTGCTTCTGCCCCAGATGCCAACCTCTCGGTTCCGGGCCTCTGATATAAAAGCTGGCAGCGGCTGGATTTGAACCAGCGTTCTGAAGCTCCTTCTCCAAGGACTTCCATCTGCCCAGGTCTTTTATAGTGGTGAAAAGTTCGTTAGCAAAAACGTTAGCAATAATATATATTTGGATTGAAATGGGAAATTCCGATTAATATGAGAAACACGATTCTTTTAATTTCAACTCTTTTATTATTAGTTGTATTATTATTTGTCAGTTTTCAATCAGAACCTTCCATTCAATACACCTATCAACCACCTGAGAACATCGGTGATGGACTTGATGTCAGCACTTTAGAGGAAGTAAATATCGATTCGGCATTGATTGAAAAGGCAGTAAATGAGATAAACCGGGGCAAATATAGAGAAGTGCACTCTATGCTTATTTTTAAGGATGGCATGCTGGTATTAGAAGAGTATTTTCAGGGTCATGAATACCAATGGGATGCTCCTAAGCATCACGGTGAATTGGTGACCTGGAATAGGTCTATGTCACATTGTGTTCATTCCGTGACCAAAAGCATCACTTCAATCTGTATCGGAATCGCCATAGATAAAGGCTTTATCGATAGTGTGCATCAGTCCATATTTGATTATTTGCCAGAACATCAGCACCTCAATACAGATGAGAAAGACAAAATTACCATCGAGCATCTGTTAACCATGACCTCCGGATTAGAGTGGATGGAGTGGAATGCACCTTACAGTAGTCGGGATAATCCTATCATTGAAATTTGGTTTCAAGAGGCAGAGCAGAATAAAGATCCATTCACTTTTGTTTTAGAAGGGTCACTGATAGATGAACCCGGAACAAGCTTTAGGTATTATGGTGGAAATCAGATTGTTCTGGGTGGAATTATTGAAAATGCTACACAAATGGATATTGATGAGTTTTCCGCCAAATATTTATTTGGGCCCCTGGAGATTGATTCCTTTGATTGGTGGTTACGATTTGAAAGTGGTGTGATTGAGGCAGCCGGCGGTTTAAAAATGACCCCAAGAGACATGGCTAAAATTGGTGTGACATTTCTCAATGAGGGGGTTTGGAACGGGGAACGAATTGTTTCTGGGCAATGGGTCGAAAAAAGTGCAATTGCATTTCCTGGTAACGAAGGGATTAATGTCCCGGGTACGGATAAGAGGAATGTTGGTTATTACTATTCGTGGTGGACTAAAACATTTTCTAATTCAGGTAAGGAAATAAACATGTTTTATGCTGAGGGTTGGGGAGGACAGAATATTTTTGTCTTTCCTGAGTTGAACACGGTTGTTGTTTTCACCGGCGGCACATATACTTCTACTGTCAAGACATTTACGCTTCTTGAAAAATATATCATACCTGCTTTGATTGAGTCATGAATAAATCAATAATCCAAGATTGTTTTTATTTAGCACATTCTAAAACCTATCCTCAAACTTTACTGACCTGAAGAGCATCTGTCTGGTAGTCCCTTGGTTCATCTAGCTGTATCTTAACCTTATTGTGTTTCATATAAGACTGGAGCACAAGCAATAGAACACTAAGCTTTAATACTAGGCAATATTATGAGTAACTGTTGCCAACAATTTCCGATGGACATCCTTTTGTCGTATGGACATTGACAACAGACAGTATATATTGTAATTTATCCATACTTCTAATACATAAAGTTCATACGGTAAATATATGTCTATAGACCCTAAAGAATTTGAGCGTTATAAAATTCGTTTAATAAAGCAACAAGATTGGCTTGACTGTCGAAAACATATAGGAGCCTTGGATAATTTATTTAAAGAATGTTCAAATGAAGAAGAAATGAGAATGCTACTAGAACTTATTCCTCATTTCACATGTACAGAAGAGACTGCGTATTGGACATTTTATAAAAATCAGGCGGAGAATATAGTCAATGATGGAGCAATCACAAAAGATAATTGCAGAATAGCTCCGACAACGCAGGATGACATCCCTGATAGTGCTCAACACATCTGTAACCCTTTCAGAGATATGATAAAACGTAAAGGCGGAGAGCATAATATTGTCAAAAATCTGTTTTCTCATGTTGAGACCTTCATTGAATCCACTAAAGAACAAAACATAAATATAATAATACTCGATGATTTCATTGGTTCAGGCAATAGGATAGCAGGGAGGATTAAGAGATGTAGAGAATTGGTTAAAGGAAACACATGCATTGAGGTATCAAATTTCAAAGTAATATCTTTTGTTGCAATGGAGACAGGAAAGCAATATATTGAGGGACACAACATCGAAGTGATTGCGGAATATATATTAAAGAGAGGGATCACTGATTTTTTTACTGAGCCTGAGTTAAGTATAGCAAAACGTAGCATGGTAAAGATGGAATCCCTGATTTTCAAAAATAGCAACCATAAATACTCATTCGGGTATGAACAATCTGAGGCACTTTACGCTAGGATAAAGCTGAAAACAGATAATGATATAGTATTAGTTAGAGCACAAAACAATGTGTTTCCAATATTTTGGCGGAGTAGCTATAAAGATGGAAGGCCGAGAAACACTTTACTATATAGATAATTAACCTGATTTTAATATGACGAATAGACTTACTTCTACACAGAAACTGATACTTTCAGAGCTGATAAAAGCAGACAATTATATTTACATTTATACGATAGCCAAGGGATTGCGGCTAGATATATATACTGTAGTAATGTCAATTAAGAAGCTTCTCGGCCTAAACTATGTTAAAGAGGATACTGATAATGACTTAAGAGTGAAGATTACTCCAGACGGTAGACAATGGTTTCTAAATAACTCTTCCTATTTACTAACTAAAGAGAAACCGTGGAGGAAGATTCCTGAGAGCTTCATTCAACATCATATTAGTCCAAATGATTTTTACATTCCTTTGCCTAAATATCTAGATAAGAAATTTATGAAAAAATATTCTAAAAGAAGGAGGAAATAATGCAGGCGGTTAGCGCATATAAGGGTGTAGGTCGCCCTGATGGTTAAGGCTATCGTTAACCTTTTAGTTGACAGATAAATCTGTCAACGCACAGCAGAAAATAAAGAAAATAAGAAATTTTCTGCCGGGTATCAACACAAAAATTACGTTACAGTTACACTTCACTTATTTCTTGTGTTGATATAAAGCATGCAAGCATGAATAGAATAGTAACCGCCTGCTTTATTTTAAATTAATGCTCAGATGAATCGGTCGAAGTCATGGGGAAGGCAATATACTGAAATTGGTCTCCAAAAGAGATTAATTAATGCATATACGAACTACATAGAATCTATAGATAGCAAATACCCCTTAATATTTGAATTTAATCATTTATCAAATCTACTAGGAGTCACTACCAAATACCTAGCTTCAGTTATTAATTCAACGGAGAACCACTATAGAATTTTCAGTATACCTAAAAGGAGTAAGAAAGAACTACGAGAAATACAAGCACCATATCCGGCACTGCTTGAATGCCAAAAATGGATTAATAGACACATATTAAAGAATATACTAATACATTCGGCTGCCCACGGTTATGTTTCAGATAAATCAATTAAAACGAATGCTAAAGAACACCTTAAACAGAAATCCTTATTGAAAATAGATTTGAAGAATTTTTTCCCCAGCATAAATATAAACAGAGTAATAAACGTATTTCAACGCTGCGGTTATGCAAATAACGTATCTTTTTATCTGGCAAGAATATGTTGCTACGATAATAGATTGCCACAAGGCGCAGCTACAAGCCCATATCTAAGCAACGTGATTGCATTTACCTTAGATAAACGATTACATAATATGGCCGAGAAACTAAATCTCAATTATACGAGATATGCGGATGATCTTAGTTTTTCTGGGGATAAGATAAGAGGGGGAACTATCGATTACATTTCAAGGATAATAGAAGATTGCGGTTTTGAGATAAACACTGATAAAACTCTCTTAATTAGCAAGCAAAATAGGAAGATTGTAACTGGATTATCTATATCGGGAGATCGAGTTAAAATTCCCAAGAAATATAAGAGAAAACTAAGACAAGAATTACATTGCATAATGAGGTATGGATATTTATCACACATTAGTAATAGGAAAATAAGAAATCCCTTCTACTTCGATTCAATTTATGGTAAATACACCTTCTGGAAATCTATAGAACCAGATAACAAATTTATTCAGAAGTATGACAGCAGGTTAGCAGAAGTTATAGGTTATCTTAGAGCATAAGATGATTTCTTTCCGGTTAACCCGTGTAAGCAGAGAGCAAAGTTGAGCCAGCGGATTTGGAAAGGAGGAAAGATATATGAATATGCTGGAAGCAGTATCTATATGGTATGCATGCCCCTACGGCTTGTTGCACTGCAGAGAAAACGAGTGTGGCGCTTATTTGTTCGTGGATCCTCGTCCAGAATCATCCAGGGGCACTGGTCCTGGAACAACAGGGCAGCGGACACTATGTAGCCTCCTAGGTGATCTGGATGAACAAATTATGAGGAAGACAGCTGATTCAAGACTGGAATAGTGGAGTTCGGTCTATCTGCTTTTTGTCATTTATTTCATTATTTTGTGGTGGGGACTAGAGCTATCCTCAAACTTCACTGAACTGGTAATATCCTGCCTAATGTATCAGTCTATCCACCGGTGAATAACGTTTGTGACTCTCTCTAGCGTCATAGCATCCTACTGCCTGGCAATATCGGTTAGTCATCATTAATGTGGCCCGCCATTCTTGAGCCACATGGTATTGAACCTCTGCTTCTTCTCTTCGAGATGCGAGACGATACTGGAAAACCAGAAGAAGGTCAATAGGGATGAGGTACAAGTTTTAAGGCTAAAATCCTCTTTTTGTAAGATACTGTTTTGACTGGAAAGACTCTACCGACCTTGAAGAAGCCAGGGTATTAATTGTATAGCTCGTGCATGTCTTTGTTCCTCGACTTGCCATAGAACTAGATTAATAATATTATTAATCTAGGAATTATGCGTAAACTGAACTTGTGGCGAGGAGATAAGAGATTCTGGTCGCCTATAGCTATTGGCAGTGGGTTGACCATATTTTTCTTTGGAATAGTAACGGTACCGAACGACTTAGCTAGAGGTTTGTTCACGATAGGATTTGGCTTACTTTTGTTGATTTTAGGTTTCAGTATAGCTCCAATTAGGGAGTCAAAACCACAAGGCCAGGGCGAACCACCCGACGAGCGGCCATTGAGCGCTGATGATAACGAGCCTAGCGATAATAAAGCTGAGTATCAGATGTACCGCGAGGAGCGCAAGGTTTTACAGGATGCTTTGTCAGACCAGTCGAGGAGTTATGATAAGTTTGTCTTGACGATGGCCGCCGGTACTTTTGGGTTATCATTCTTATTTGTACAGCAGTTTGCACCTGAGCCAAAGGTCGGCACAATGATATTCCTGATTTCCGCTTGGGTTTCTTTCGCAGTCTGTATTTGCACCACATTGCTATCTTTCTTGTTGAGTCAGAAAGCTTGTTTAAGACAAATAGAGATATTGGACGAATGGCTAGGCGGAAGCTTCAAGGGGAAACAGGAACCCGTCAACGTTTACACAATAATTACCCAAATCTTCAATTGGTTATCTATGGTTGCTTTCGTGTCCGGCGTGATTCTGCTCATAGTATTTGGAGCTAATAATGTTTCTCCCTAGGAGGGCTATATGGCTGATAAGAAAATAGACATTGACGTCAAAGAGGGGTACGCTCCGACACGTACACCAGCGAAACCTGATAAGGAAGATGCTGGCTACACTCCACCCCAAAGTCCTAAGAAACCACAGCCTCCTGAAAAGCGGAGTTAAATTCAGCATGGCTAGAAGGCAGAGGGTAACCTTTAGAGCACATAGACGGGTGACGAAGCCTGTCAGAGTTTCCTTCAAAACGAAAGCAGGCCAACGGGTATCGTTTAGAGCGAAGAAAACAATCACGAAACCGGTTAGAGTTAGCTTCCTCGCAAAGAAGAAACGGTGAAATTCAACAAGGTCTACATCGACACTAATGTAATAAGGGATTGCATAAAGAGGAGAAAAGACTATTCTCTTTCTTTGATGAAGACTATTCGTCAACGCCAGATAGAATGTATAACCAGCATATATACACTCCTAGAGTTATGGAGAATAGAGAAGGAAGAAGATTTCTTTTATAGAATGGTTCGCCAGGGCTATGACTTGAACGCTATCCTTCGACAAAGGTCTAATAAAGACTTGACTGACTCCGAGTTGAATGAGGTAAATGCGAGATTGGATAGGTTCTTCAAGGAATATGATTGTGTTACGCCAGTTCAACTTGTCGGGGAAGGGTGGCAGTTTGCTTTAGACATAGCACGAACGACTAACATTGAACCTGCCGATATTATGCATTTGGCCACAGCCTTGGGCGAAAAATGTGATTTGCTGATTACAGGCGATGGCCCTTTTATGGTTCAGGCAAGGGAATTTGTTAAAAGAAATAAACATTCCTTAGAAGTCTTGGACACGGAAAAGGCAGAAACAATATTTAGTAAAATGACAAGCTAACAAAAAAGTGGCAAAGGCTGGACTTGAACCAGCGACCAAGGGCTTCTTCTCTTCGAGATGCGAGACGACACTAGAGAACCAGGAGAAGGTCAATAGCTTTGTGGGACATATTTTAGCTGTAAATATTCGATAGTCGAAAAACAAAACACGGTGCTATAATCTGGACAACTATAAATTGGAAGTTATTTCTCAGCTTGGACTATCAAAGGAAAGAAAATTTAAAGGAGAGAAAAAATGAAGTGGAGACTATTGATTAGTGTATGTGCTTTCATCATTGGTGCGGTAATTTTAGGAATTATTGGTCGGTTCAGTGGGGAAACCGTGTTTAATGCTTATGCACTGGGTGTTCTCTCAGTTGGGTTAGGCGTTAATAGCTTGATGATATCATTAAACACTGCTAAAAGAACGAATAGCATAGAAGCTACACTTACACGCATAGCAAGCTTACAAGAAGAAATCAAAAAAGCGCAGGAGGAACAGCCAGGTTCTAGTAAACCTATATTGGCAACGTTAGAGGGACTATCACAATATTATTTAGACTATATAGCTAAACAGAAGGGAAAGGATGCGAATGAAAAAAGTTAAGTAAATTTCAAGGAGTATTAATAAAATGCGTAAAACAGGCTCAAAAACTAACTGCCAGCGGCTGGATTTGAACCGGCGACTAAGGGCTTCTTCTCTTCGAGATGCGAGACGATACTAGAGAACCAGGAGAATGTAAATAGGGATGTGGTTACGAGTTTAGATACAACCGGGACTTGACAAATCCAATGGCTATGCTAGAATGTGGGAAGTGGGGAAAAGTGGGAATATCCCACTTGCTAACCAATCCCACCCATGAAGAGAGGGCAAAATGGCAACTATAATAAAGGATGAGGATTTAACAATAGTAGCAGAGAATGTGAAGCCAGATGCCAAAAAGCGAGTGATTTTGACCAAAGTCCCAATGGAGAAAGGTGTTACATATCATATATATATGAATAGCTTTGGGCAAATTGTGCTAGACCCACAAGTAACCATCCCTGCTTCAGAACTATGGCTATTCAATAACCCCGATGCCCTTGCGTCGGTTAAACGGGGACTTGCCGATGCTGCACAGGGCAAGGTGTCAAAAATTGACTTAGCCACTCTTTAGGGTCAGCCGTGTTGTTTGAGTTGGAATGGACTGACGAGGCAAAGGCGACCTATATCCACCTTAAGAGTAATGCATCCCAAAAGAAACGTTATAAGGCCGTTAAGAAGACCATAGGGTTGTTAGCTAAAAATCCCCGACACAAAAGCCTTCAAACTCATCCATTTTTCAGTTTGAAAGGCCCCAATGGGGAGAAGGTTTTTGAGGCATATGCACAACAGAAAACACCAGCAGCATATAGAGTCTTTTGGTTTTATGGGCCTTCCAGGGGTAAAATTACGATTTTTGCGATTACCCCTCACCCATAATCACAGTTATCTGGATATACCTACTTATCCCACCTAGCCTGTGCTGCCTTCCTGGCTATTTCCACTCAATCCTCCAGTGAACCCTCAAGCTACCCTCAAACCTCACTGACCCCTAGTCTGGGCAAATTGGATTGCCCCACCAATCTCGTTCATGTTCTGACCATAAGTGGCCACAGAAAAAGCATGTCATCAGCGGCTTATACAGATTCTCCCAGTCATCAGCTAGCTCAACTAGCTCATAATGCAACTTCTGCCTCTCAGAGCGTGTTTTATCATAAAGTTAGGGGTCCCGGCTCAGCTAACCGGGACCCCCAGGAGAAAGGAGTAGAGGAGTGAACACAATAGCAGAGAAAGCCTCGCTACCGCGCCCGACCTATGTCGGTGAATATATTCTACCATTCCATCATGAACCCACCATGAACTCTCCATGAATTCTCCCTGAATTTTCTCCTACCCCTGCAGACTCGATACTGGTCAGCTTACAAAAGGCTTTGGTCCTTGCCAGGCCGATATCACCTCTCAGAGTGTAATTCTTCGCAAAAGTTGCTACATGTTATTGACCGATAAAGCCGCAAGCTATCATGAATTTCAGTGAGTTGGTGCATTTGGGGTTGGTCGGATGTATAATTCAATTAACCAAATTGGAGGTTGCATGAAACCGTTAGTAGTTTATTATTCCCTGACAGGTAAAACGAAGCTGGTAGCTCAAGTAATCGCCGAAGCACTGAATGCAACGCTACTGGAGATTAAGGAGAGAAGGCCCGTACCCAGGCCATTCATCTATTTGACTGGTGGCTTCGCAGCTATAACGAACAGGGGGAGTAAGATAAATCCCATAGATGTCGATTTAAAGCAACACGAAAGGATATTTATTGGTTCTCCAATGTGGGGTCCGAGACCAGCACCGGCTATTAACTCATTTATATACCAGACAAATTTTAAAGGTCTGAGTATTATTCCATTCTTTACCATGGGCGGCGACAATGCAGAGAAAGCTCTGGCGAACATAACGGCTAAAATAGAGAGAAGCCAGGGCAAGGTAGTAGGCTCTTTTGCAATAACATCGTACGGAGTGTCCGACGAGGAAATCATAGCCAGGGCTAAGGAGGCTGTAAAAAATTACTAAGGAGTCGCGTCATCTGTGCTAGCTAAACTGACATTTCTGGGTGCAGCGCGGAATGTCACAGGTTCCTGCTATCTTTTAGAGAGTCAGGATACCCGTGTGCTTATAGATTGTGGGCTGTACCAGGAGCGGAAGTACCAGGGGAGAAACTGGCAGCCACTTCCGTTTGACCCTCAGTCAATCGATGCTGTTTTTTTGACTCATGCCCATCTCGACCATTGTGGACTTTTACCTAAACTGATACGTGACGGTTACAAGGGCAAGATATACTGCACTCAGGCGACGGCTGAGATAGCCCAGATTATCCTTCTCGATGCCGCAAAGCTGCAGGAAGAAGACGCTATATATAAGGCAAAACGCCATAAAAGAGAGGGGCGCCGTGGTCCTTATCCTGAAATACCTCTTTATACTGTAGAAGATGCCGAAGCAGTTGAGCCGCATTTTTCCGCCGTAGAATATCTGAATTGTGTCGGAATCGATAGCAATGTCGAAGGCTGTTATTATGAAGCAGGTCACGTACTCGGGGCTGCAGTCATAAGTATAAATATCCAACAGGATGGCAAGAACCACAGAGTAATTTTTTCTGGTGATATCGGCGAGCCTGACCGCCCTATAATAAATGACCCGGCTATTTTCGATGAGGCCGAATATATAGTTATAGAGTCAACTTATGGCGACCGTACTCACGAAGAACACGAGAGCATCGATATTCAAAAACAATTACGCGATTGTATCAAAAGGACGGTAAGCGCCGGGGGCAACATCATTATTCCCAGTTTCGCTTTGGAGCGGTCCCAGGAACTACTGTATCACCTGAACGAATTATTTTTACGTAAAGAAATTCCACCTTTAACTGTCTTTCTGGATAGTCCTATGGCAATACGGATTACCAAAGTATTTAAACATCACGCTGACCTCTTTGACAAAGAGATGATGCAGCGTCTGCGCCAGGGTAATTCCTGTTTTAGTTTTGAAAACCTCAGAATGGTACAGAGTGTGGAAGAGTCCAAGGCCATTAACAACATAAAGGAAAGCAGTATCATCATAGCTGGTAGCGGTATGGTAACCGGTGGCCGTGTGAAGCACCACATTGTCAATAACATCAGAAGGGCAGAAAGCACAATATTATTTGTCGGCTATCAAACGAAGGGAACGCCGGGCAGAATATTGCTGAATGGTGCCAAGAAAATCCGTCTCTTGGGGCAAATACATCCGGTAAAAATACACATTGAAAAAATCGATGGTTTTTCTGCCCACGCCGACCGTGATGGATTACTAGATTGGTTAGCTGACATTCGTGTCCCGCCGCGCTGTGTATTTGTCACTCACGGGGAAGAAAAAGCAGCCAATAGCTTTGCTAAGGTCCTGAACGAGAGGACCGGGTGGACCACAAAGGTTCCCCGATACAAAGAAACTGTGAAGCTCGTTTAAATCGAGAAATAAGGTTCAATTGTGGGGAAAAGGCATTTTGCGCTGGGAGCTAGAGGGAATCGTCTTCATAGTTGTTCTGAGGTCGGTGCTGCACTTTGCGTTCGAGTGGTCCGGGCGTTGGATTCCTATCGCCCCGATTGCCGCCGTGAATGAGAGTGTCTGGGAACATCTGAAGTTGGGTTTTTGGCCGGCATTGGTATATGCAGTTTTGGAATATAGCCGCTTTGGGAAGTCGGCGAAAACCTTTTTCTTTGCCAAGACCCTGGGAATTTATCTAATACCAATCATTATTGTGGTCTTTTACTATTCGTACACAGCTATCCTGGGGCATTGGGCTCTACATTTGTCTGACGCTATTAATTGATATTGTGTATATGGTGGCAGGAAGGTGTTCAAGTTCTGATGAGGGGAGGAGATACAACATAAAGGGCAAGGGTGTTGTGCATCAATGGAAGGTGGGCAGGGACAAGAAAGGTATAAGACTCGTGAACAAAGCACCAGAACTGGGGCAGATGTGAACAAAAAGCCGCAGCGATAGCAAAGGCAAGTATTTGATAAAAATCGAGGAAGGTTGTAGCATTTTACCCCAGTCGCTTAGTCCGAAAACGACTGAACTAATACACAAATTAACGAGCGCAATTTTAGTCCGGAGGCTACATAACGGGACGGTATGTTATAGAAAGGAGGCGTTTTATGACTGGAGCCGGCAATCGGGCAGGAGCAGGGAATCAAGAGCAAAGGTACCAACTAATGAAGGTGGCTCTAGGTGAGGCTGAAGCTGATTTAGCCATCGTCAACGGGTCTGTAGTGAATGTTTACACCGGGGAAGTGCTTGAAGGAGCTTCTGTACTTATTAAAGGCGACAAAATAGCTTATGTCGGCAAGAATGTCGGTAAATCTATTGGCTCCTCGACCAGGGTCATTGACGCTGCCGGTAAGACGCTGATACCCGGGCTTATTGACGGTCATGCCCATCTAGACTCCATGTATTCGATAAGCGAGCTATCGCGGTATGCTGTCGCCAGGGGCACTACCACTATCATTACCGAGACTTCCAGCATCGCTGCGGTGCTGGCGTACGAGGGGACTACTGCAATCTTAAGATCTGGCAAGAACCAACCGATAAAAGTCCTCGTTACCGTTCCACCGATGGTCACTCTAAGCCCGGTAACCGAAGAGCATGCCATCACCGTTAATGAGCTTCGCAGGCTGCTCAGGCGAAAGGGGGTTATCGGCTTAGGCGAGCCGTACTGGGGTACGGTGGTGGGTGGCAACCAGCGAATCCTTGACCTAATCGCCGAGACAATAAGGATGGGCAAGAAAGTTGAGGGGCACAGCGCTGGTGCCAGCAGCAACAAGCTACAAGCATATATTTCGTCCGGCATCTCCTCTTGTCATGAACCAATCACCGCAGAAGAGGTTATGGAAAGGCTAAGATTAGGACTGTTTATATTCATAAGAGAAGGCGAAATAAGGAGGGACCTGGAAGCCATTTCCAAGATAAGGGATGAAAACATTGATTTCACACGACTGGCGTTATCAACCGATGGAATAGCACCATGGCAGCTTATCGATGAGGGCTATATGGACTTCGTGGTGCAGAAGGCAATCAATCTGGGTTTCAATCCAGTTCTGGCGGTACAGATGGCAAGCATTCACCCAGCGCGGTACTTCGGGCTAGACCACCTCATCGGCGGAATAGCCCCGGGCAAGTACGCCGACATTGTAATTGTCCCAGATTTGCGAACTATTCGGGTTGAGTGTGTAATCAGCAATGGGCAGGTTGTTTTCGAGAACGGAAGACTGGTTGTCTTGCCTAAGAGATACAAGTATCCAAGCTCAGTCCGAAACAGCGTTCGTCTAGCCCGGAATTTTAAGGCTGAGGACTTCGCTATACCCGTGGAAAGTAGTGGCAGCCAGGTGAAAGTCAGGCTGATAGACCAGGTTACCCATTTAGTCACCAGAGAAGATTTCGCAGATATACCGGTATCGGATGGTCAGCTCAAGCCCGACGCCAACCAGGATATACTCAAGGTAGCTGCTATTGAGCGGTTTTATCACACCGGGAAGAGCTTCGTCGGCCTCATAAGAGGCATTGGACTTAAGCACGGGGCAATTGGTACCAGTTATGTCTGGGATTGTGGTGATATTATAGTGGTCGGCGCCGATGAAACTGATATGGCACAGGTAGTAAACAGGATTAAGGGATTAAACGGGGGAATAGTAGTATGTGCCGGGAACAGAATACTGGCTGAAATAGCGCTCCCGGTGGCGGGGATGATCTCCACCGAATCTATGGAGACTGTAGGTACTAGGCTTCATGAGATTCAGCGGGCAGCCACTGAGCTGGGTTGTAATTCTCCCGATATACGTACGACTCTGGCCGTTCTCTCTACTCCGGCTATACCCTTTCTCCGAATATGCGAACATGGATTGTTTAATCTCAGACAGAATCAATTCGTTGATTTGATAGTGGAGTGAGCAGGTTTGGGGAGAATCAAAAAACTCCAAAGCCTTATCAAAACCTGCAACGTGCCCCTGGGCGTTCCTGCTCAGGGGTATATTTTTTATTTCACATGCAGGTATAATGTGTGAATGCTAAGAGGCGTCGAAGGATACATGTACAATGAATAGGATAAGAACCGGTTTAAAGCGTAGGGGGAGTCCATGATAGATTACATGGTCATCTTTTTCAAATCTTTCTTCCAAAACCCCAGCGCCTGGGGGATCGGTCTGGCTATAGCCTTCGGTGCGGTCTGGCTGGTCGGTTACCGGCCGCCGCTCTTTAAGAAACCCTGGCTCTGGGCGATCCTCGCAGGCAGTGCCTTTCTAACCCTGGCCGCTGTTAGCTTTATTCAGATTCCCCTCCAGGCTTGGGCTGGACAAGCGCTGCGCCATTTCTGGAGCCAGGAGGTTCTCATGCGCTGGATTCTTCTGGCGGGGATACCACAAATACTCCTCACCGGACTGGTGCAGGAAGGGTCAAAGCTGGTGCCGGTGGTTGTCTACTGGTGGCGTAGTGGCAAGCACATTGACCCCAAGCTGGGACTCGCTATCGGCGCTGTGGCCGGAGCTGGATTTGGCATCTTCGAAGCGCAGTGGGCGCACAATGCCATCTTCGCCTCAGGGTGGACCTGGGAACTAGTGCAAACCGGTGGCTTCTGGGCACTGGCTGGATTTTGGGAGAGGTTCTTTACAGTAGCCGCTCATACCGCTTTTTCCGCCCTGGCCGGGTATGGTCTGGCCAAGGGTTGGGGATGGCAGTTTTACCTCATTGCCTCTGTCCTTCACGGCTTATTGAACTATAGCGTACTTTTGTTGCTGGCAGGGCTCTTTACTACCGTTCATGCGGAAATCTACATTGCTGTGCTGGCTGGGCTGGTAACGGCCTGGGCCCTGTGGCTCCGCTGGAGAAAAAAGGCAGCTACGGCTGAGCCAGCAATATCATCTCCGTGAAGTTATGGCCGCGAAAAAAGCATTTTGCTATTGAGTGAAGTTACCAAATCAAGAGTAGATTATCTTGTAAAAGGAGGAAAACATGGCAGAGGAAGAAAAACGCTGGTACCGCCGCCGCTCCGCGACTTTGATAGGCCCTATCTGGTTCATCGGCTGGCTATTTACAATCGGTTATGCCGGGCTGGTTTGGTGGCAGATTTTGCTTGCCATAATAGTCTGGCCGTACTTTCTAGGCCGGGCACTGATGTGACCAGTTAGGAGAGCGTACTCTAATAACCCGAAGGGCAGAGTGCCATGGGCTCTGCCCGTGGATATCTACGGCAGCCAAGGAAATCTCCGGGTGGTGATTTCTGAAATATTCGATATTACAAAATTGAATTCCAAGGAGTAAGAAACATGACTACAAACTCCCTAGAAAAACTTGGTCAAATTGAATTAGCTCATTACGCCATTGATGTATTAAGACGGATAATATTGCACTATGGCATATGGTTCAACGAGGTCATCCATCAGCTGGGTCTGGAAGAGGCTATTCGTCTTGAGGAAGAGGTTTCCGCCTCATTTTCCCCCATAGCTATAAACCGCCTATCCAAGACCCTCGGCTTTCAAACTGAAAACGGCCTGCCACTCTGGCTGGTTAACATGGAAAAAGAAAGGTTAATCGGCCTGATAAAAGCTATGTCCTTTAATTGGCTGGCAAGTGATGGGGTGTGGTTCCGAGCTGTCGAGGATAACCATGATATGGATACCAGCAAAAGGTGTAACGATACCTGCTGGACCAGGTATTCGCCTTTGGAAGCAGCCATGATAAAATCGTTTTTGCAGCTTCCCCAGCAAAGCGGGCTGGACGGTTTAGAACAAGCTTTAAGCTTTCGACTTTACGCACACATCAATGAGCAGGCCATCGAAAGGTCAGGCGATGAACTCATTCTTCGTATGGTGAAATGCCTGGTACAGACAACAAGAAGGCGCAAGGGGCTGCCCGATTATCCCTGCAAGTCGGCCGGAGTGGCAGAATTTCCGGCATTTGCCAGGATGATAGATCCCAGAATTAAGGTCGAATGCATCAGCTGCCCTCCCGACGAGCATCCGAAGGCATGGGTTTGTGCCTGGCGGTTTTACATTACTAAGTAAGCAGCGGGCTTCTACTGCTTCACCCTTACCCTTATGGAACTAAAACCAAGTGGCAGCGGCTGGATTTGAACCAGTGTCTAAGCTGCAAGTGGTATAATGATATGACTCATATTATATTGGCTGGAATTCGCAATGCCGCGTAGAAAAAAACCTATATCCTTCCGTACTTCAGAGGTATCACATGTGGTCGGCGCTACCTATAACCAGCTTGTGTACTGGGATAAGACAGGCCTGGTGAGCCCGAGTCTGAGAGCAGCATCCGGAAGAGGTTCACGCCGTCTCTATTCTATAGAAGACATCTTCGAATTAAAGGTCCTGATGAAATTGTTGGATAGTTCGCTGCCTCTACAGCGGATACGGTCGAGCTTCCGCTTTATACGAGGTCAATCCAAGGCTTTATCATCCTTCGTAGTGTTCACGGATGGGAAGACAGTCTATTTCTACGAGGACTATGATGTTCTCGTTGACACGTTAAAGCAAGGCCAGACAGTATTACGTATCGCGGTTCAGGATCTGATTGCAGAAGTACAAGCCAGGTTGACCGATAGGCGGTGAGCACAGGGGGGATCCATCCTGTCCCTATTGCAGAATATGGCAGCAGCTGGATTTGAACCAAATAAAAGGAGGGCTTGAAATATGATAAAGAATGATAGTGACGCGCAATGTTGTCCTAAGTTTGATCCTGAACCATGGCATGATAAAGAAATAACGTGGGAAGACAAGCTCTTTGTCAAAGACACGATGATGCAATTCATGCATATGCCGCTACCCGGAACGTTCGGTAAAACAGTTGGAAGGATGTGGAAGAAAATTGAAGACGCAGGAGCAAATCCAGATATCAAGGACTTTATCATGCTTGCTACCGAATCATCACCCTGGAAAGGTGAGCTATATATCAATGTGACAAAAGAAATCCCGAACGCTGAAAACGTCAAACTATCAGGAACATATATCACCAAAGTTTTCGATGGTCCGTATAACGCCGTTCCAAAATGGATTAAAGAAATCGCTCAGTATGTAAACCAAAAAGGCAAGACAGTTAAAAAGTATTATTTCTACTACACGACCTGCCCCAAGTGTGCCAAGATTCATGGCCATAATTATGTGGTAGCATTTGCAGAAGTGTAAGATACCATCTTCTTAATATAGTGAGTTTCGGATTAAACGGTGGTATTGACAAAGAAAGCGTGGATGGCTATTCTGAACCTACGACGCCAATATAAAGGAGGTTGGTATGGGATTATCACCTGAAGAAAAAAAAGAATCTATGAGGAAGAGAAGGAGCGGATTGAGGCACGGGAAAAGATAGAGCGAGAGAAATTGACAGAGCCAGCAGGTACAAGTACAGGCTTATCACCGAATATTGCCGGACTATTGTGCTATGTTGGCGTATGGATAAGCGGCATCATCTTTCTCGTTTTAGAGCAGAGAAACAAATTTGTTCGTTTCCACGCGGCGCAGTCAATTATTGTGTTCGGCACCCTCACAGTTGCCGGGATTATACTTGGTTTGATACCGGTGGTCGGTGATGCTTTCTCTTCAATTATAGTAATTATAGGGGTCATTGTTTGGATAATAATGATAGTCAAGGCTTCTAGTGGTGAGTGGTATAAACTACCATGGGCCGGCGACGTTGCTGAGAAGATAGTCGCTTCATCAGGGGTAACAGGGGAATATTCCGAACCTCCGCCCTCAGAACCAACAGCGGAATCAGAGGCAGCAGCACCTACACCACCCCCCACTGCAGATTCAGGTAAACGAATCGGAGATAAAATAGACGCTCATTTTAAAGGTAGAAGTGGAAGAATAACGGCTTCCGCTTTTGCCATTGCCTGGAGTATCGCTTTATTAATATTCTTCAACTTTTTTAATCAATACGTAGCCTATTATCATTCGGAGACAGTAGACGGCATTACTACGTGGATAAGGTATCCGTTCTTTACAGAAGACATCAATCTATGGCTACCGATTCTTACAGCAACTCTTGTTATAACTATTATCGGTCACATTATTTTGATTATTCTGGATAGGTATATACT
Organism: Dehalococcoidia bacterium; assembly: GCA_049678605.1. Classification (GTDB taxonomy): domain Bacteria; phylum Chloroflexota; class Dehalococcoidia; order GIF9; family AB-539-J10; genus RBG-13-51-36. Next base: position 299 of record JBAUEM010000035.1, on the reverse strand, counting down.
GCGTGAAATGATTCATATCGTTATAAATGCATTGTCACTTTGGACGGTTTTGACTCTTCTATCTGTCTTTCCGTTCGACTTTGGTGTAATACCTAACCCTGCTGCAGTTGATGCCACTTATTTGGGCGTCAAGGTATTCTTGATTTTTATTTCAGTTGTGACAGGAATCGCATTACTGGTCAGGGCGATAAAGCTAATTGTTAATGTAGTCAGGGGAACTGCCAGCTACGAGGAGAGTATTTAACTAATCAGTTTTGTCAAATTGACCGCCTATATGGTTAGAGAGCCTATTCTTGCAT
>JBAUEM010000034.1:0-19209 GCA_049678605.1 Dehalococcoidia bacterium | reverse complement strand
GCGTGTACACGTAGCCTGCGGTGACCTGGACGATATTCGTCCAGCCACCGACATTGCACTGCTTGAAGCCGTTGTATCCCACGGCGACCACGGTGCCGTCGGACTTAAGCCCCACCGCGTGAGCAGCACCTCCGGTGACCTGGGTGATGTCCGTCCAGTTGCCGACATTGCACTGCCCATAGGTGTTCTCTCCCACGGCGACCACGGTGCCGTCGGACTTAAGCCCCACCGTGTACAGGTAGCCTGCGGCGACCTGTACGATTTTCGTCCAGCCGTCGACATTGCACTGCTCGGAGCTGTTCTCTCCCACGGTGACCACGGTGCCGTCGGACTTAAGCCCCACCGTGTGAGCGGCACCTGCGGCGACCTCGGTGATGTCCGTCCAGTCGCCGACATTGCACTGCCCATAGGTGTTCTCTCCCACGGCGACCACGGTGCCGTCGGACTTAGGCCCCACCGTGTGAGCGGCGCCTGCGGCGACCTGGACGATTTTCGTCCAGCCACCGACATTGCACTGCCCATAGGTGTCATCTCCCACGGCGACCACGGCGCGGTCGGACTTAAGCCCCACTGTTTGATAGCCACCCGCAGCGACCTCGGTGATGTCCGTCCAGCCGCCAACATCGCACTGCCCATAGGTGTTCTCTCCCACGGCGACCACGGTGCCGTCGTCCTTAAGCCCCACCCTGTGATAGCTGCCTGCGGCGACCATGGGCGTTACCTGCCCTTGAGGCGTATTCAGGGCCATTGCCGAAGCAAACCTCGAGCCATCTATCGCCAAATGACTAATAGAATGGTCATCTGACAGAGGCACGGCTGCTGAAGCTCTCATTACCGATGCAGGAAGAATAAGGCTGAAGACCAGAGCGATAGAGAATAGAGCTGGTAAGAGGATTTTTCTATTTTTCATTGCCATCTCCGATTATCCTTCATCCGAAAACTGAAACACCTTTCGTGCGTATGAAAGGTTCACCTTTTGTGAGAGTTTAGTTTCCTCGGAATCTCTAGCTTACAGTATTACGTCACACATTATTATATCCCCCCCTGCGCTGTCAAGCATTTTTGGTGTGTGGGCAGGTGATACAAGATGGCATGGAAGTCCAGATTCTCTCTCGCCGTGAGATTGGTATCCAAGCTCAGATCCTCAAAGACGATGCCTATTGATTCTCTGACTTTGTCCCGCTCTCTGATGATATCATACCCGCACACAGTGGCCGTCCCAGAGCTGGGATTTAGCGCCGTAGCCAGCATCATGATGGTGCTGGTCTTGCCGGCTCCGTTAGCGCCAAGAAAGCCAAAAATCTCTCCCTCATCGACTTCAAATGAAATATGGTCTACCGCAAAAAGATGACCAAACATCTTGGTTAGATTGTCAGTTCTTATTGCCTTCATTCTCCGTCTCTATTTCCCAAGGACAAGCTCTTGACCAAGGCGAAATGCATCCTCGAGAGTCGCAGGATGCTCCTCAATTTGAGCTTTGGTATCAATTTCCCTGACTAATAAATCACCAGAATATTTCACGCCTATAGCATCAAAGAAATACTTCACCGTGAGCACTACGCCATCAAAGAGCTTCTTGCCCTGAGTGGCGCCAACTGAGATAAACACCCCTCTGCGTACCCGATTATCCTCCTTGCCCATGCCCAGCACATGTCTTCTCACCCAAAGCGCCTGGCATCTGTCTATTATTGCCTTCGCCTGGCTGGTAATACCATAGAAGAACATCGGTGAAGCAAAAACAATGTGGTCTGCTTCCAGAAGCTTTTTATAGAGCAATTGCATATCATCCTTAATGGAACAGTTGCCATTCTTGCGACAGGCATATATTTCCAGGCATGGTGAGATTTTGAGTTTTGAGACCAGCACCTTTTCGACCTCAGCTCCTGCCTCCCTGGCACCTTCCAGCGCCTTATCAAGGAGAATATCGGTATTGCTTCTCCTTCTAGGGCTGCCCATAATGCCTAATACTTTCATATCGCTTTCCTTCTCATAATTATAGCGTCCCGAATAGAATTGGGCATAAGCCCTTCGGGCTGAGACCCCGGACAGAGCCCCGAGCAAGAATTGAATCCCATTCTTCATACGCCATACTTGTCTCTAAGTATCTGCGAGAGCTCAGGCAAGAAGGCAAATGCTTTCTCAACAAGCCCTTCCTCAATGCTTGAGACCTGGCATTCGCTTACTGTCTTACCGACTGTGTTGACCTGGCCTAAATCACTAAGGCAGCATCTGGCTGGGGCCACCAATGCCTGCTTTGCAATTTGGTTCAAGGACAAACCTGCATTTTCCGAGATTACCTCCCAATAGTTTGAGAGAATCGCAGCCAGTGTTTCTGGTGTCTGCATCGCCAGGACTGTGGATTCAGTGGGGATAATGCCCCAGGAGATAACCCCACCACCCTTGATAAATTCAGCAACGCTATCAGCATATTCCCTGGGCATAAACCCAATTTGATAGGCGTCGAAGGACAGAATTTCTACCCCCAACTCTAACAGATAGGGCAAATTCACCCCGGCACAGAGGTGCAGCCCCTTGGGACCTTCTAAGCCTTCAACGAACTTATGATAGTCTTCTTTAGCATGTTGCTCGTTGTACCCGGAAAAACCGCTGAACACGTAGCCCAGCCCCGGTTCATCCACCCAGACAAAGGCGTTGGGATTCCTTTTCCTGAGTTCTTGATACTGGATGTTGACTTTTCTCTGAATGAAATCAAACAAAATAGTCCTCGCCTCTTCGTTATAGATGATCGGCTTCAGGTCTTCATCCAACACTTTCAAGCCAAAACTCACCGGGCCCGTGACTTGTCCCCTGATAGCTTTATAACCTTGAAGTTCCTTGGAGAGAAACTTGTGGAATACCCTGGAATACTCGGCGGTGAGGGCAAAAGCCTCCGGGACATCCATTTTCACGAAATACTCGTCGAGTTCTTGTTCAAATCGTGAAGTGTCAAAACTAAGCCTCTCTTTGTCAAAGTCAACAGCTATGCCCGGGAAATTCTGCGATGCTTGAACATACATATCTTCATACAAGCTCACTTTTGGAAGCTGGGGCCAGAATGGGATGTCCAGGCTCAAGGCAAGCTCCAGCGCCCGCTCAACATCCCTATGAGGCATTATCCCCATAGCGGTAGTGCTGCATCTCGCCTCGAATGCTATCATGAATTTCCGGTCTCTCTTCCCACAAATATGCCTTAAATCATAGCACGAAGGCAGGAAAAATCGCAGTAAACCCGCTTCCAGCCGCGGTTGGCGGAACAAATGCGTGGGGTGATATACTATAAGCTAAAATTTTTGAAAAACTAAATTATTACTTAAAATGACCGGGGGCTTGGGTGTGAAAAGGCGCTTTTTAATCCATTTAGCTTGTGGAGCCGCGCTTGGCTTGCTCATCTTGTCTGGGTTGAGTTGCCTCAGCTGCTTCAGTTACCCCGAGAGCCCTACTGGTCTTGGGCTTCCGACGACGGAGTCTGAATTTAAGTCTTACATCACGCCCGAATGCCCATGGGTTGAGGGAACTTTGCAAGGTATCCTCGGTGACCCCCCATACGAACCTTCTCAAGTTGACTTTGATGATATCCGAGACTGGGTTGCTGATAATATAGATTATAAACCTGATGAAGACCGTTGGGGTGAGGACTATTGGCAAACCCCCGAAGAAACCCTGTCCCACAGCACTGGGGATTGCGAGGACTTTTCTGTTTTATTGTGCTCCCTCCTTAGAGCCTATGGCATTGATGCGGAGCGGGTATATGTCGCCCTTGGTATTGATGATGAGGAATATGGACATGCCTTCCTGATAGAGGATTGGTATCACGACGGGGAGTGGCGGAGGATCGAGTCCCAAGCGCCTGCTCAACTCTCTTCTTGGCATTCCTGGTTCGGGTCCCCCAAGGCGCACCCTGATTCTGAACTATACGAATATGAAATTACCACGGCCTTTAACGACCTCTATTACTATGATGAATCTTTTCCATGGGAGGGATGAAGATTAAGCGAAGCGAGATAGCAAAATCTGCTTTAACCGCTTTCCTCAGCGGGTTCCATATCCGAACCTTTCTAGCTTCCCCCTCAATGTTATCAGATTAACCACGTCTTCCTTGTTGTATTCCAGCAACAAATCCAGCGCCTTTCTGTCACGGTGAATCTGATATCTCCACCAAAGTATCACCGCCTCTGCTCCACCAATACCCCGCAGCCGTCGAGGAATACCTAATTGCCGCTCTACCGCCTTGAAGCCACCATATAAATTGTTCCTCCAGCAATCATGCATCAGGTCATGGTGATGAAAATGCTCTCTCAGATTTACCCTCAGACGGAAATTGATAAAAGGAAGGTCGAAGCGGCTGCCGTTGTATGTATAGATTGTATCCACACAACGTAAGGTCCTGAGCAAGTTAGCCCTGGTTGCATCACCCCCGACAAGTTGAACCAGTCTATTCTCCATGTCATTGGCTAAACAGATGCCAATAACGGTTATTTCGTCATAAAATGAGCATAAGCCTGTGGTCTCAATGTCAAGATAAGCATCAAGTGGTAGCTGCAACCTGCCGCCTTCCTTTCCAATACCCCCTATTTTGACATATGATAGCATATGTTTGGGAAAGTGGCGCAGATTTGTGTTCTCATGCTCACTACATAGTATCATCTCGACTTGGGAGCAAAGAAGCATTTAGCTAAACAATTATCGAAGGAGAGCGAATATGAGAGAATGCACCGTGGAGCAAAACAAAGAGAAATGTAACTGTACCTATGAGCCATGCAGTAGGAAAGGCATTTGCTGCGAATGCATAAGATACCATTGGCGGTCAGGCGAGCTGCCAGCCTGCTTTTTCCCCGACGATGTGGAGAAGACTTATGACCGCTCTATCGAAAGATTTATCGAGACCTACCAGAAAAGAGGACGGTGGTGAATAACCGCTCAAAATAGGCAGGCAGATTACTGGATAGTTTGCTATACTCTTTCTAGTATGACAAGAATAGATAACCGGGCTGACAACGAGCTTCGTCCCGTGCGCGTAATTTTAGGGTACCAGAGTTTCGCCGAGGGTTCAGCTTTAATTGAACTAGGGCAAACAAGGGTGCTGTGCTCTGTGAGCATGGAGGAAAGGGTGCCCAGCTTTCTTAAAGGTGGTGGCCAAGGTTGGGTTACTGCGGAGTATGCTATGTTGCCTCGCTCCACAGTTACTCGCACACCGCGCAACAAGGGAGAAGGAAGAAGCCAAGAAATCCAACGCCTGATCGGTCGCAGTTTAAGGGCAGCGACTAACTTAGCCATCCTGGGAGAAAGGACATTTGTAGTAGATTGCGATGTATTGCAGGCAGACGGTGGCACCAGAACAGCAGCTATCACAGGTGGATACGTTGCACTTTATCACGCTTTGCATAACTTAAGAAAACAGGGCGTCTTGCCATTTATGCCATTAAATAAAATGATAGCAGCCACCAGCGTGGGCATTGTGAATGGCAATATACTACTTGACCTTTGCTACGAAGAGGATTACCAGGCTGAAGTTGATTTCAATGTGGTCATGACCGACAAAAATGAGTTTGTGGAAATTCAGGGAACTGCCGAGGGCAAACCTTTTTCTAAAGAAACTGCCGATGCCTTACTTTCTTTAGCCCAGCAAGGGATAGCTAAACTGTTCAAAATCCAGAAGCAAACCTTAAGGGCTTTGTCTTGAATTTGCCTGCAGGTTCCTCGCTTTTGCCTGCCTTGTTATTGCCGGGGTTGCGTTTGCATTGACAATCGTCCTGTTTTATACTTTAGTCTTGCTGCAACTTATGCGAGGTTTTTAGGAAGATGACCCAGCTTGAGCTAGCGCGAAAGGGCACTGTTTCACCCCCGATAAAGCACGTAGCCGAAAAAGAAGGTGTAGAGACGGATTTTATCATCCAAGGCTTGGCTGAGGGTGAAATCATAATTCCGGCCAACATTAATCACACAAATCTAATCCCCTGCGGCATAGGCAAAGGGCTGAGGACCAAGGTCAATGCTAACATAGGCACATCGTCAGATTTTTGTGATTTGAACACGGAATTAAGGAAATTACAGACCGCCATCGACTTTGGTGCCGACACTGTGATGGACCTGAGCACTGGAGGTGATATTTCGGCTATCAGGAGGGCTGTCATGCGTGCCAGCACCTTGCCGGTGGGGACGGTGCCCATTTATCAGGCGGGTATTGAAGCTATTGAGAATCGTGCAGCCATCGTAAATATGAGTGCGGATGAGATTTTCGCTGTAATCGAAGAACATGCCAAAGACGGTGTTGATTTTATGACCGTCCATTGCGGAGTGACCCAGGCATCTCTGGCCAGACTTAAAAAGCAGGGTAGGATGACCGACATAGTGTCTCGAGGAGGAGCTTTTCTCATCGGTTGGATGCTCCACAATGATAAGGAAAATCCCTTATATCAATATTATGACCGCCTACTGGACTTGGCTCTTGAATACGATTTCTCTTTAAGTTTGGGCGACGGCTTGCGTCCCGGATGTTTAGCTGATGCCACTGACAGGGCTCAAATCGAAGAGTTAATTATCCTTGGTGAATTAGTAGAGCGCTCCAAGGAAGCTGGCGTTCAAGCTATGATAGAAGGTCCCGGGCATTTGCCATTGAACCACATCGCCACTAATGTTCAATTGGAAAAGAGCCTCTGCCGTGGGGCGCCTTTCTACGTCCTTGGGCCTTTAGTGACTGATGTAGGTGCTGGCTACGACCATATAACTGCTGCTATTGGGGGGGCAATTGCCGCTGCTGCTGGCGCAGACTTTTTGTGCTATGTTACTCCCACTGAGCACCTTTCCCTCCCCAATATAGAGGATGTTAAAGAAGGGGTAATCGCCTCTCGTATAGCTGCTCATGCTGCCGATATTGTTAAGGGCGTAAAAGGTGCCAAAGAGTGGGATGAACAAATGTCCAGGGCTCGCAAGGCTCTTGACTGGGAAACCCAAGCTAAACTATCTCTAGACCCAGAACTTTCGCAACAAGTCCATAGTAAGATACCTGCTGGCGGAGAGACTTGCAGCATGTGCGGCAAATATTGCGCTATGGCAATAGTAGAAAGATACCTAGGCACCTCAGTAAGTAAATGCTAACTACGACTGCTTCGCTGAGCCCGTTCTGAGCGACGCGAGATTCTTCTCCTTTACGGAGCCTGCCCTGAGCGCAGGGAGATTCTTCGCTCTGCTCAGAATGACAGGCAAGCGAAGGGTTCAGGGTCAGAATGACGGGAAGCGAAGGGCTCGCAGCTAATATTTTAAAATGATGTTGCTCGAGGAGGTCTAATGCACTTAATTATAGATGGTTATTCCAGTAACCAAAAAATTCTCCGAGACGAAGATTTCCTTCGGAAGTGGTTGGAAAGTTATCCCGCCAGGATTGGAATGACCAGGATTTCACCGCCATACGTGCTCAGATACGTAGGACCGGTGTTAGAGGATTGGGGAATATCAGGATTTGTTTTTATAGCGGAAAGTCATATTGGCATCCATACCTTTGTTGAGCGGAATTACATTAACATAGACATTTTCTCTTGCGAGGATTTTGATACCGAGAAAGCAATAAAAGATTTCCGAGAGGGATTCCAGCTGGTTAAATTGCGAACCTGCCTGATTGATAGAGAATGGCCCAAAGCAGAACCTGCGATGGCTAACCCCCAAAGTTTTATTTACCATGAATGACCGCGACTGTCACCCTGAGCCCTTCGCTTGTTGGCATGAGGGGATATTCCTGCCACATCGGGTCTTTGCTGGATTAGCCCCACCTTATTCAAATTTACAGCAAGCCAAGACTGTAATTCTGCCTGTCCCCTACGACTGCACCAGTGAATGGCGAGGCGGATCTCGCCATGGCCCACAGGCTATTATCGACGCCTCCCAGTATTTAGAGCTTTATGATTTAGAGCTAGACCACGAGATATATAAAGTTGGTATTTCTACCCTGCCCCAGGTAGAACCCCTACTGAGCAGCCCCCAAGACATGATTGACAGAGTTTATCAGGTGATTAAAGGCTTAATACAAAAGGAGAAATTTGTAGTGTTGCTTGGTGGAGAACACTCCCTTTCTTTAGGGGCAGTTCGAGCTTTCAAGGAAGCATTTCCCAGACTTTCTGTGTTGCAACTGGATGCCCATGCTGACCTTCGAGATGAATATTTGGGGACTAAATATAGCCAGGCTTGTGTTATGCGCCGCATCTTTGAGCTTTGCCCTATCTCGCAGGCAGGAGTGCGCAGCCTTAGCTGGGAAGAAAAACAATTCTTAACACAAAACAAGCTGAAGCCCTTCTATATGTCTGATTTGGCATCAAATACAGCTTCTATAGACCAGATAGTAGACTCGCTTAGCGAAGATGTCTATGTCACCATAGATGTAGATGTTCTAGACCCTTCCATTATGCCGGCAGTAGGCACCCCCGAGCCCGACGGCATGTCATGGCGGCAAGTCTTGGATATAATAGAATCGGTTGCCCTTCACAAGCATGTAGTGGGCTTCGATTTAATGGAATTTTGCCCCGGGGAGGGGCCAGGTTCTTGCGCTTTCCTATTGGCTAAATTAGCTTACAAGCTTATCGGTTGCACTGTGCCGCAAGAAGGATGATGAGGGGTAATATAAGTTTAGGTAGGGTCTTCGGTATTCCCCTGCGACTCCATTATACCTGGTTTATTATCTTTGCCTGGGTTACCTTCTTACTCGTGTTTTCCGTCGTAGACCAAACTTACCCCATAGAGCAGAGAATAATTTTGGGCATATTAACCAGTTTGCTCTTTTTTGCTTCCGTTATTACCCATGAACTAGCCCACAGCATCCTGGCTATTCGTAACAATATCCCGGTTAAAGAGATTACCCTCTTTGTTTTCGGCGGTGTTTCTCAGATAACTAAGGAAGCGACTCACCCCAGAGCAGAACTTTCAATAGCCATAGTTGGCCCTTTAACCAGCCTGGCTCTGGCTGGTATTTTCTACGGCTTGCATCTTTTACTGGCAGGAACACAGCAAGGCCTGGCCGCTAGCTTAATGTGGTGGCTAGCTTTGATAAATGTGATTTTAGCTGTATTTAACTTAATCCCCGGTTTTCCGTTAGACGGAGGCAGAATACTTCGTGCCCTCGTGTGGCAAAAAACCCACGATTACCACAGGGCAACCCGCATCGCTACCAAAGTGGGACAGGGGATAGCTTATGCCCTTATGGCTGGAGGCATTGCCATTATTTTTGCTCCCCGCTTGTTGTGGTTTAATGGCCTGTGGTTCATATTAATTGGCTGGTTCCTCCGTGATGCGGCCAGAGCTAGTTATCAGCAGGTTTTGCTCCGCGATGCCCTTATTGGTATCACGGCACGCCAGGTTACGGACTATGATTGTCCCCTAATCCCTCCCCACCTGAATTTAATGGAGCTAGTCCAGCAATATATATTGCCCACAGGGCGAAGTTGCTTCCTAATAAGCTGGGGAGCTGGGTTAGAAGGCATGGTCACCCTGCAGCAGATAAAGAAAGTCCCCCGCACTCGTTGGGCAATTACCTCTGTGCAGGATATCATGACCCCGGCAAGCAAATTAAAGGTAGCTTATGCTGACCAAGATGTCTTGAGTGTGCTCCAAGAAATGAATGGGGAAAATGCCAATCACATACCGGTAATAGAAGCCGGGAAAGTCATTGGAATAATAAACCGAGAAGATATAACTCGCTTTCTTCGCACCCGAGCCGATTTCGGGATAAGATCAACACCTAGATAGCTATTGTCGAGACGCTAGAATAATGTCTCCTATCCAGGAAAGGTTCATCATCTAATGTGAGCCGCCAGGGTCTCGAACCCTGAACCTGCTGATTAAGAGTCAGCTGCTCTACCAATTGAGCTAGCGGCCCATGCTAGCTAGGTCAGAACTCCTTGCCACCATTCTCTCTTGTAACCCCCACAAGACATAGCTATAAGTATCAAGGGTAATGCCAATATTGGCGTGCCCCAGCCTTTCACTTACTATTTTAGGGTGTACGCCACCTTTTAGCAAGAGAGTAGCGTGAGTGTGTCTAAGGTCGTGAAAACTGTCAAAATTCATTTCATTCTCTTGAGAGAGAACATAATCAAAGTTGTGATCGGTATACCGCTTATCCCGAATTTCTGCCTGGGAATAACTTGCCAGGTCTCTCTGCTTACGGTCAAGTCGAGAGGCCAGTTTTGCTACTTCTTGATTAAGGCGATGATTGTATTCATCGGCTGCACGTGTAGCCTACAGCTTTTGTGCCTCTTCCTCTTTGCGCCCTTGAATCTTTTTTAACCACCAGCCATAGTCAAAAGCCCTCGCGTCATCCAGGTATGCTCCGCCTCTTTCTAGGTATGCCTCGATGGCTTTTCCGACAGCTAGTGTGAACTCGTCGTGTTCCTTATCGTTCAGATATTTCTTGGCGTCATCACCAGGCGGATTCATAGATACGAATGCAGCACACCATCTATCCTCGTATTCCTTTTCCCGTCGTTCCGCCTCAGCCCTTTGATATGCCCTCACTATCAACGATTCAGCTCGGAACATCGGGTCAATAACCCATGTGGCATAGGCATGCAAGAAATATCTACTTACAGTATCCATACACCCAGACAGCCACCTTGTTATAGCGGCCAAGCATTTGTTAAATTCAACCCTCTCGTTGTCATGTAGATAAGTATCCAGGTCTGCCATGATCTCCTGGATATCGAGCTGTGGCGTCTTCTTTAGAATGCGAGCTTCCCAGTCATGCATACGCTCTAATGCATGGGAATTAAGCCTCCGCTCATCTTCAGGTTTTAAGTTGAATAGTCTCGCTAACTCAATCATCGGCGATTCCTCACACATATATTTTACCACATGCAGGCTTTGGAAGGCATTCAGCCAGAATATGTCTTCGAGTGTTAGCATTAAGGAATAGTGCCGACAAGTAGAGCTATAACGAATGAACTAACGTTATGGTTTATGGTAGAATGAAGCTTCGCTAATGAAAATTCTTCGTGAAGTCGGCATAACTATTCTTATCGCCGTAGCCGTTTTTGTTTGCCTTCGGCTCACTGTACAGAGCTATACTGTGGTAATGTCCAGTATGGAGCCCAATTTCCATGACGGTGAGTGCATTATGGTTAACAAGGTGTGTTACCGCTCCTCTGGCCCACAGCGAGGAGAGGTAATAGTCTTTGACCCGCCGTTTGATTCCCCACACCCTTTCATCAAACGCGTTATTGGCTTGCCCGGCGAGACCGTGGAGATTAAAGATGAAAAGGTTTTTATCGATGGCATCCCCCTGGAGGAGGAATATATCATGGCGTCACCAAGCTACACGATGTCAGCCACAGAAGTTCCTGAGAACGAATACCTCGTCCTCGGCGACAATCGCAATAGCAGTAACGACTCACATAATGGCTGGACGGTGCCCCGGGATAATATCATTGGCAAGGCCTGGTTTACCTACTGGCCACCAAGCAAATGGAAGGTAGTCCAGCATTACAGCTACCCGGAGTTGAACGGAGCCGGTGAGCAAGAAGTGATGGTTAGCCATTCGTTTGGGGTTGCAACTTGAGTGACGAGGTGCTAGAGATATTCAAGACGGCTGGAGCAATAAAAGAAGGCCATTTCCTGCTCGCCTCAGGATTACACTCACCTGTTTATTGGGAAAAGTTTCGCATCTTGCAGTACCCGCATCTTACTGAGAAACTGTGTCGCCTTATCGCCCAACACTTTAAAGGGCAAAAAATAGACGTAGTTGCTGGGCCAACCACCGGCGGCATTATTTTGGCCTTTGAAACCGCCCGCCAATTAGAAGCGAGGAGCATCTTCGCCGAAAAAGAGGGAGAGGTAAGGGTCTTCCGACGCGATTTTGAAATTGCGCCTGGCGAACACATCCTTATTGTTGATGACATTCTGACCACAGGAAGCTCGCTCAGGGAGACGATAAGTGCTGTGGATAAACTGGGGGGAATTGTCATTGGTATTGGAGTACTTGTCGACCGCAGTGAGGAAAATTTGGACTTTAACCTGCCCTTCTTCAGTTGTCTTCGTGCCCCCACCACAGTTTATTCACCTCAAGAATGCCCCCTTTGTGCTGCTCACATCCCTCTGGTCAAGCCTGGTGCCCCAAGCTAGCAGCCCGTTTAGCATTCCCCCCGCTCAAGGCGGCGGTTAAACAATCACGAGTACACTTGCTTGACACTAGAATGGGGAAAACCTACAATATCCCTGAAGCCGAGGTAGCTCAGGTGGTAGAGCAGCGGACTGAAAATCCGCGTGTCAGCGGTTCGACTCCGCTCCTCGGCACCAACTATGAGGTTATAGAGCAGAACCAGGTTAGCAGTAGAACGCTTCCTTGCGAAGGGGAGGTCGCTGAGAATGTTTAAGGGGATTAAGGTTTCTAGGGTAAGTGCGCCGAAGTGGCGGAATGGTAGACGCGGCAGTCTCAAAAACTGTTGGGGGGCAACCCCCGTGTCGGTTCGAGTCCGACCTTCGGCACCAAATTTAAGCGGGTATCAGTGCCGGGTTGTGTAGTGGTAGCACAGAGGACTTTGGATCCTTTAGCCCAGGTTCGAATCCTGGCCCGGCAGCCAACTAAAATCAGAAAGGAAAGGTGTAGCCTTATCCAAGTGAAAGACTTGACGTCTTGATGTCAAAACAAAAACTATAATGGAAAAAGTTAAGCACGTGACCATATATACCGATGGCGCATGCCTTGGAAATCCTGGCCCCGGCGGGTATGGAGCAATACTCCTCTATCAAGGTCACAAAAAAGAGCTATCAGGGGGCTATCGCAAAACTACCAATAACCGAATGGAAATAATGGCTGCGATTGTTGGATTAGAGGCCCTAAAAAAGAAATGCAAGGTGACGTTGTACAGTGATTCCGAGTACTTAGTCAAGGCGATGTCGAGAGGATGGGCCCAGAGATGGCAAGCAAACGGGTGGAAGCGCAATAAACGGGAAAAAGCGCTGAATCCCGACCTCTGGGAGAGGCTCTTGCAACTATGCGAGTATCATGAGGTACAGTTTAGCTGGGTTAAGGGGCACGCCGGAACCCCGGAAAATACACGCTGCGATGAGCTAGCCATGCAAGCTGCCCAGCAACCGAATTTGCCTGGTGATGAGGGTTACATCTCTCAGAGCGAGACAAAGTAAACAGCAGTGTATACCAGACTATAAATTCGCATTCGCCAAGGTGGAAGCCACGCTGTTTATCACTACACTGATGGAAGATGGGTAACCGTGCCGATACATAAAAGAGAGACTTAGGGAAAGGCACCTTGAGGAAAATCCTAAAAAATGCCAAAATCAGCCTAGCGAATTTGAGCAGTTGCGCTAAGGTATTCGTTCCCCGGTAGCTCAATGGTAGAGTAGGCGGCTGTTAACCGCTTGGTTGCAGGTTCGAGTCCTGCCCGGGGAGCTTGGAATTCATCCCAAACCTTGAACTGTCAGATGAAGTGCCAGCCAAAAAGCTAGCCAACCGCACCCCGGGAGCAGTTGCCATTGTACGCCCCCCAATTCCCTTGACAGTGTGGGGGGTGATATAATACAAATTAGGAGCTCGAAAAACTAAACTATCACACGCGTACTAGTAATATTGGGCAACGAATGATTTATCATAAATGGTAAATCAAGCAGGACTACCTCAGGCAATATGATTCAAGTAAGGCTTAAGAAATTAGCGCCAGAAAGGGGGCGGCAAAATGAGTGAGAACGAAACCTTTGAACAGCTAAAAAAGTTGATCGTGGAGCTGTTGGAGGTTGATGAATCGAAAATAGTCCCGGAGGCGTCGTTTGCTGATGACTTTAACGCTGATAGCCTGGACTTTATTGAATTGATTACTGCGGTGGAAGACACCTTCAAAATCGAAATCCCCGATGAGGACGCGGAAAATTTACAAACTGTTCAAGACGCAATTGACTACATCGAAGCAAAAATCTAGAAGGTAGCCATTACTGGAATAAGCACTCATACCTCTCTTTACTACTTGTGACGGGGCTAACAGGGGTAGAAAATTAGCTTAAAAAGCTTTTTGGGGCTGGGGAATAAGCGTTGAACAAAAATGAGCAAGGCACTTAGAAGAAGAGTAGTAATCACTGGACTTGGTGCTGTTACTCCCTTAGCCACGGGTGTTGAAGAATCCTGGCGAAAGCTATGCCAGGGCAAATCAGGGGTGGCCAGAATCACCAAGTTTGACCCTTCCGGTTTCAAGTCGCAGATTGCTGCCGAGATTAAGGATTTCCATCCTGAAGATTTCCTGGATAAGAAAAAAATTAGAAGGACAGACCCCTTCATCCAGTATGCGCTAGTGGCTGCTCGTCTGGCAATGGATGATGCTGGATTGACTATAAATGGAAATAACGACAGCAGGGTAGGAGTAGTGCTAGGCTCATGCGCTGGCGGCATGGCCACGTATGAAAAGAACCTTTTCACCCTTCGCGATGAGGGGGTAGAAAAGGTTTCTCCTTTCTTCATTCCTGCATTTATAACCAACATGGCGGCAGGGGAGATCTCCATGGCTTTTGGTGCCAGGGGACCGAGCAAGTGTGTGGTCACTGCCTGTGCTACCGGAAGCAATTCCATTGGTGATGCTTTCAGGCTTATTCAATATGACGAAGCAGATGCCATGATTGCCGGAGGGAGCGATGCCTACATTCTTCCCGTGGGCGTTGCCGGATTCGATAAGATGAGAGCCCTATCCCGAAGGAATAGTGAGCCCGAGAAGGCGAGCCGCCCCTTTGATAAAGACCGTGATGGTTTTATAATCGGAGAAGGTGCTGGGGTTGTTATTTTAGAGGAACTGGAGTCAGCTATGCGAAGAGGGGCTAAAATCTATGCCGAGCTTGTCGGCTACGGCTCCAACATCGATGGCATTCATATAACCGAGCCTGACTG
The DNA here is from genome assembly GCA_049678605.1 of Dehalococcoidia bacterium. Classification (GTDB taxonomy): domain Bacteria; phylum Chloroflexota; class Dehalococcoidia; order GIF9; family AB-539-J10; genus RBG-13-51-36. Next base: position 4,346 of record JBAUEM010000034.1, on the reverse strand, counting down.
GGAAAATCAAGCACAGTGTCTCAAGCTGGCTTTGAATGACGCCGCTATCTCACCTGCCGATGTTGATTACATTAATGCCCATGGAACAGCTACTGTTCTCAATGACGTATCTGAGACTAAAGCTATAAAGGCAGGCTTAGGAGAACACAGCAAAAAGGTGCCCATAAGCTCCAATAAATCTATGATCGGTCATTTATTGGGGGCAGCAGGTGTAGTAGAAGCTATTTTCACTGTTCTTACTATGAGGGATGGTATTATACCGCCTACTATAAATTATGATACTCCGGACCCTGAATGCGACTTAGATTATGTCCCTAATATAGCCAGAAAGGCGCAAGTAAATATAGCTCTTTCCACCTCCTTTGGCTTTGGTGGAGTTAATGCTACCCTTGTCCTTAGGAAGTTTAAGGAGCTGTAGTTTCAAAAACGCTGTCCAGGGTATCCCACAGCTCCGTCTCACTACTAAATGCGCCAATTTTTATGTACTGAATTATGCCTTCGCCATCGACGAAGAATGTAATTGGAATATACCCTCGTGGGTTATCCTTCTGGCAATAGTTCACGAAAACTTCTGCATTCTTATCCAATGCTACTATCATGGTTGGTTCATAGTCGCCGAAGAACTTTTGTATATTTGCAGCACTATCAACTATATTAACGGCTATAACTTTTATCTCTCCTTCACTTTGTTGGGCTACATTCTCAAGGTAGGGCAGCTGTATCCTGCAAGCGGAACAACCTATGGACCAAAAGTTAAGCACTACCGGAGTCCCTTCCAGTTCAGACAGGGTTATGTTAGACCCTGTCATAGTAGGCAATGCGACGTCTGGTGCCTCGTGGGATTGCAGTGTTGAGTCTGACGGACTGCAGGAACCACGACTCAGAGCCCATCCAACTAGAGCAACAACCGCGATAATCAGGATCACCATTATTATTAACCGAGTCTTTTTTGACATTCTACTGGCCATATTGGTAACCTCCTGGCATAAGCCCGATGAGATATTCCAGGTAACCGGTCAACATCAGAATTCCTACGCTGATAAGCAGTACCGCGGCTACTATGGAGGTGACGAAGGCATGGCGGCTAAGCCATCTTAGGTATCGGGATGCTGCCCCCAACAATAGACCCACGGCGATGAAAGGCAGTCCCAGCCCTAAACAATAAGCAAGTAAAAGATAAACTCCCTGCCACACTGTTTGTGAGCTCGCTGCCAGGGCTAGTATGCCCCCCAGAATTGGGCCAACACAGGGAATCCAGCCCAGGGAGAATATTACCCCTATTAACAGAGACCTCAGATAGCCTGTACCTTTAGCCCTGCCAAAGTCAAGGCGTTTCTCATAATTGAGCCAGGGCACCTTAGTAGCAGCTATTAGGAATATGCCGAACGTGATTAATAGAGCACCGGCCACTTTTTCCAACACTCCTTGTGGCACCGCGGCTCCTAATAAGCCAAGAGAAGCTCCTAAAGCGGTGAAAACCAGAGAGAAACCAACTATGAAGCTGATGGTATGGAGGAAAATATGTCTTCGAGCAGGAGGGTCTGGAGTAAGAACTGATGCACCAGCTATATTGGCCAGATATACCGGAACCAGCGGTAAAATACAAGGTGATAGAAATGACAAAATACCCGCGACGAAAGCCGTTAAAAAGGTTATGCTTGGCATCTATGTATCCTCTTTGTTAGTATAGCAGCTATGCCATAAGCTTAATAGCATGAGACCGTTTACCAATCACCACATGTCATTGCGAGGCGTCCCGAGCGCAAGCGAGGGAACTCGCCGAAGCAATCTCTTGAGATTGCCACGCGGAGTTTACCCTGAGCGGAGATGAGATTCTTCACCTTCGGCTCAGAATGACAAGAAGCGAAGGGCTCGCAACGACGACTCGAGTTGCTAAAAGACCTCACAGCACAAAGCTTTTGCTACCACACAGTATTTGATACAATAGTTGACCGTGGGGCTGTAGCTCAATTGGGAGAGCGCCTCCCTTGCACGGAGGAGGTCAGGGGTTCGAATCCCCTCAGCTCCACTTTAGCGGCTCACGGTGCCCAGATATAAAACTCATATCAGCCTTCTTCAAAATGCGCTACCCCTATCACACGATTGGTCTTCACAATACTCGGTTTCACGTTCCTTTACATCATGTTACAACCTCTTTGAAAGAGCTATAATAGGTTGTAATGGATATATATATACTTCGTATCCAACTTGCATCTCTAAGCTCATATGATTATCGAGAACCGGATATGGCGTCAATATCAATGATAGAATTGAAATGAACCGGGGTGAATAGTGCGTGCACTGATATATTCCATTCGACCTCTGCCGGTACTGAAATATTTCGGCCAGCTCTGCATCGTTCTGGCAGTGCTTACGCTGGTGCCGTTAATTGTATCCATTTTACTCGGCGATTACCGTGTTACACTCCGGTATGCCATTGTTGTGGTGGGTGTCTTTACTATGGGTTTTTTCCTGCAAAGGCTGCCGACTCCCAAACGTATCCAGACAAACGAAGCGATGGTCGTTACCGCTCTGGTGTTTCTATTTGCGGCGATAGTGATGACCTGGCCTACCATGGCTTCCGGCTTAAGCTTTACAGATGCGCTATTCGAGACCATCTCCGGCGTAACGACAACAGGCTTGAGCGTTACGGCTTCAGTGGCAGATAAACCGGCTATTTTTCTATTTTCTCGTGCCTGGATGCAGTGGGTCGGGGGTCTGGGTATAGTCATTCTCGCGGTGGCAACAATGATACGGCCGGGTCTGACAGCCAAGCGCATTGGCGATTTGGAAGACTATGAGGAGGACCTGGTCGGTAGTACCAGGACACATGCTCGCCGTGTGCTTATTGTCTACTCAATTCTGACCGGCTTCGGCATTGTCGCATTAGGGTTACTGGGCGCCGGATGGTTCAACAGCGTAATATACTCTCTTTCCGCAGTATCTACCGGAGGGTTTTCACCTCATAATGCCAGCCTGGCAGGATTGAATAGTCAGTGGCTGCAAGCAATGGTGATATTGCTATCACTGGCAGGCGCTATTCCACTGGTTTTATACTTTCGCTCGTTTAAAGAGGGCGGAAGAGTGTTAATACGAGACCGCCAAATGCAGGGGCTTTTTATAGCCGGTTTGGTGGCAGCGTTACTTATGGCATTGTTTCTCTTTACCCAGGATGGTTTTAGCTGGATTCAAGCCCTGCGCCATGGAGTATTAAATGCTTTTTCTGCTCAAACAACGGCAGGCTTCGCTACATTGAATATTTCTCAAATCAGCGCTGGTGCAAAACTTACGCTTATTTTTGCCATGTTTCTGGGCGGCGGCGCCGGGTCTACTGCCGGGGGCATCAAGATTCTACGTTTATTGATTTTGGTGCAGTTACTCTATAATTTTCTACAGCGCGCCGGTATGCCCAGGCAAGCTGTTGCCGAAGCTAGTCTTGGCAGGCGCCGGCTGGAAACAGACGAGATACAGAACGCCCTAAGCATCGTTTTTGTTTTTCTGGGGTTCATTGCGATTTCATGGCTAGTATTTGTAGGCATGGGGCATAACCCGCTTGATTCGTTATTCGAGGTTGTCTCGGCGATTGGTACAGTCGGGTTATCGACTGGAATAAGCGCTCCCGAACTGCATCCGCTTCTCAAAGGAGTTCTATGTGCGGATATGCTTCTTGGGAGATTGGAAATTATTGCCTGGTTAGTGCTATTCTATCCTCGGACTTGGATTGGAAGAAGACTGGAGGAATAATATGAGGATTATATTTTCAGGCGCCACCTCGTTAACGATTATAACAGCTAAAACATTGATAAAACAGGGACACGAAGTGATTATTATAGAAGCCGATAAGGAAAAAATCGATCAGATTTCATGTGAACTGGATTGCAGCTTCCTGCATGGCGATTCGGCCAAGCCGGCAATACTCAGTCAAGTTGATCCCAAAAACAGCGATATTCTATTTTGCCTGACCAATAGTGACCAGATTAATATCATCACATCCCTGCTGGGACGCTCGATGGGCTTTAAGCGCGTTATAACCAGCATCAAAGATACGGATTTGGTGCAATTATGCCGTGAACTCGGGCTTGAAGATACTATTATCCCGGTATGGGCGATGAGCCGGCACCTGGACAATATGGTACGCGGACTTGACAATATCAATTTATCTGCGTTGTTAAAGGAAGACGCTAGATTTTTCACTTTTACGGCTGGTGATGATGACGCAGTTGGTGTCAGTGAACTGGGACTCCCCAAAGATGCGAAGGTCATTTTTTACTATCGTGACAATGAATTTCACTTTGCTGATGACGACACAAAATTCCGTAAAGGCGACGAGATTGTCATCTTAACCC
>JBAUEM010000033.1:0-34284 GCA_049678605.1 Dehalococcoidia bacterium | reverse complement strand
TTGAGTTAAGTTCAGGTGTTGCCTCAGCGCCCGGACCTCCTCTTTACTCCATTGTCTTTTTTCTTTTTTTCTTCTCTCCATCTCTCAAAAATTATACACGGTTTAGTGTAATAATTCAAGAAAAATTTGCCAAGTTTTAGTAAAACTTGTGATCTAGTTCAGATAGATGGGTGACACATTATATGTTTGTAACATTGGGTAATAACCTTCCGTGTCATTGCGAGCCCCGACTTGTCGGGGCGTGGCAATCTCATTGCGAACCTGGAGCCTGCTATAGTTGGACTGATGAATCTCGCTTAGAGATTGCTTCGTCGCTATCGCTCCTCGCAATGACAAAAAAGAAGTGTCACTACTCATATGAACGAGTAAAACTTGTTGCATTTTAGGTTTTTCTGATATAATAAAAAGTTAGCAATCTCAAGGGTAGAGTGCTAAAATAAATCTAGGAAAGGAGGGAACATGGCTAAAATTGAACCTTTGGGAGACAGGGTAGTGATAAAACCCACAGCCAAGGAAGATGTAAGCAAAGGAGGGATAGTTTTACCAGATACAGCCCAAGAGAAGCCCCAGGAGGGGAAAATTATTGCTGTCGGTCCAGGCAGGTTGACTGAAGAGGGCACACGTATAGCCATGGAGGTAAAGAAGGGAGACAAGGTCATCTATTCCAAATACGCTGGCACCGAGTTTAAGATAGATGATGAAGAGCTGGTTATCATGCGTGAGGGCGATATTCTGGCCAAGAAGAGTTAAGAAAAGGAGGTAAGCGAATGGCAAAACAAATTATTTTCGGCGAGGAAGCAAGGAAAGCCTTGAAGAACGGCGTAGATACCCTGACTGATGCTATCAGGGTGACTCTGGGACCACGCGGGCGGCCTGTAGCATTGGATAAGAAATGGGGCGCTCCTGCGGTTCTCAACGACGGCGTTTCTATAGCCAAAGAAATAGAGTTGCCTGACCCGTTTGAGAATATGGGGGTGCAGCTAGTAAAGCAGGCAGCCACCAAAACTAACGACCAGTGTGGCGATGGCACCAGTACATCCACTATTATAGCCCAGGCTATTATTAGTGTGGGCTTCAAGAACATCGCTGCTGGAGCTGATTCCATGGCTTTAAAGCGTGGGATTGATAAAGGGGTAGAGGCTTTAGTTGATGAGCTCAAGAAAATGTCTATACCGGTGGCTGGTAAAGAGCAGGTAGCTCAGGTAGCCGCTATATCAGCTATTGACCAAGACATTGGCGATTTGATTGCTGACGTTATGGAAAAGGTGGGCAAAGATGGCGTTATCACTGTCGAAGAAGGCAAAGGGCTGAAATTCGAGACCGAGTTTGTTGAAGGGATGAAGTTCGACCGCGGCTACATTAGCCCTTACTTCATCACCAATGCCGAACAAATGAGGGCAGAGCTAGAAGACCCATACATTCTCATCACCGACAAGAAAATTTCTGCCATAAACGATATCTTACCCGCTCTGGAAAAGATTGTTCAAATGTCCAAGAATCTGGTCATTATCGCTGAAGATGTGGAAGGCGAATCGCTGGCTACGTTAGTGGTTAATAAGCTGAGGGGCACTTTATCTCCCCTGGCGCTTAAAGCACCTGGCTTTGGCGACAGGAGAAAAGCCATGCTTCAGGATATAGCCGTTCTTACCGGAGGCAGTGTTATATCTGAGGAGATTGGCAGAAAATTAGACTCGGTGACCGTGGAGGATTTAGGGCGAGCCAGAAGGGTGATTGCTGATAAAGATAATACCACCATTGTCGAAGGCAAGGGCGAGGCCAAAGATATTGAGGCTCGAATCAAACAAATCAGGACTGAGATAGATATAAGCACCTCGGATTATGATAAGGAGAAATTACAGGAAAGACTGGCTAAATTAGCGGGCGGCGTGGCAGTGATTAAGGTAGGTGGGGCTACGGAAACAGAGCTTAAAGAGAAAAAACACCGTGTAGAGGATGCCTTGTCAGCTACTCGAGCTGCTGTGGAAGAAGGTATCCTGCCTGGCGGTGGTGTTGCCCTCCTCAATGCCTTGCCGGCCTTGAAGAAGCTCAAGTTGGGGGGTGATGAGGCTACTGGTTTGGCTCTCTTGAAACGAGCCCTGGAAGAGCCTCTAAGGTGCATCGCTGAAAATAGTGGCCGGGAGGGCTCAGTGCTGATAAATGCCATAAAGGGAAGCAAGCCTGGTATAGGCTACGATGCCCTCAAAGACGAACTAGATGTAAATATGGTAGAAAGAGGCATTGTAGACCCTCTCAAAGTCACCAGGAGCGCTCTCCAGAATGGGGCGAGCATTGCCACTATGATTCTGACTACGGAGTGCTTGGTAACCGACATTCCTGAGAAGGAAAAAATGCCGGCGATGCCAGGAGGAGGAGGATACGAGGGCATGATGTAGCCTCTGTGGCTGGAATTCAACTAAATTCACCAGAAGCAGAAGGAACCGCCTCATGGCGGTTCCTTCTGTATAATATTAGATCTTAAGCAATTGCCTTAAAGGCTTTTCCTTGATAAGACTATCTCGATAAGACTCTTCTTCCTTAATCGGTCCTATTACAGCTAAATTAAGCCCACTATCGGTTAAAATTTCCTCGGCCACTTCTTTTAGCTCGTCTATGGTAATGGCATCCACAATAGAAATAACATCGTCTATGTCCAGGATTTGCTGCGTTAATATTTCCTGGCCACCGTACCATAACGCTACATTCTGGCTATCCTCAAACCGCAAATATAATCTTCCTTTTGACAATTCCTTAGCCCTGGTAAGCTCACTGGCGGTAATTCCCTGTTTAATCTGAGATATCTCTTCGAGGATGGCTGCCACAGCAGTTTCTATCTTCTCGGGGTCAATGCCAGCATAGATAGCAAATGCCCCCGAGTTGAGGAAGTGCTCGGTATAACTGTGAATATCATAGGCTAGCCCCCTATGCTCTCGTATCTCCGTAAATAAGCGGCTGCTCATGCCACCGCCAAGCACTGTATTAAGCAAGTCAAGGGTAAAACGTTGCGGGTGTGAGCGAGAAAAGCCGTGAACAGCGAGGCAAAGATGCGCTTGCTCGATATCTCTGGGCTCGATACGCAACCTGGCTTCCGTTTGCTTGTCATTAGTTATATAGCCAGTCAGTAGCTCCCCGGCAGCCCATTTATTAAACAGGGGCTCGATTTGATCCATCGCCTCTTCATGCTGTATGTTGCCGGCAATGCTGAGCACGGTGTTATTGGGCATATATCTGCGAGCAACGTGGTTTAATAATTGCTCCCTTGTTATTGAAGATACAGTTTCCTTGTATCCAATGACCTCGCGCCCCAGAGGTTGCTCTGGCCATAACAGCTCATCTATGAGCATATTTACCCTTTGCTGAGGAAGGTCCAGGTTCATATTGATTTCCTCGCTGATAATCCGACGCTCTTGTTCTATCTCTTTGTTAGCAAAGCGAGAATTGAGCAAGAGGTCAGATAGCACGTCTAGAGCAATGGGAAAGTGAGAGCTAGCAACCTTACACCAGAAGATAGTTACCTCCTTGTCTGTGCCAGCATTGATTATGCCACCAACGCCTTCAATATCTTGAGTTATCTCCTTAGACGTTGGTCGCCGCTGTGTGCCTTTAAAGAATAAATGCTCGGCGAAGTGGGAGATGCCCGCCTCCTCTTTACTTTCGTAGCAGGAGCCAGCGCCCACGAGGATGGCAAGGCATACTGAGCGGCTGTGGGGCATGGTATTGGTGATAACCCTCAAGCCATTATCGAGCACAGCCTTGTTGTACATTACCATGAATTTTACCTTGCTTTTCTATTGCCAGTCAATGAAAATTTGCTGCTTCCTGATGTTCAGTCCCTCTCACTTCACGGTATAATTGACAATATATGGACAAATTGGCATTTTGTTGAATTCCATTTTAAAGCTTGTCTTGATGGAAAGTGATCGAATGAGAATTAAGCTTCCGTACGGGAAAGATAAGACTGTCATCGTGGAGTAAGGACGCAGTAGCTCTCCTCCATCATTGAAAGAGCGACCACAGTCGTGGCATCGCCAGCGCTGGCGATGTAGCTCAAGGTAAACCTTTTTGCCGTTGCTCCAGCTGTGAAGCACCTTCCTTCTTCTTCCTGAACCATGTCGATATAACTTCTCTCCGCCACAGTAGGGACAGACTACCTTCCCTTGACCAGCCCTCACTTCTACTACTATCCCGTCTTCGCTTTCAGTCACTTCTTCCACTCTGTATCCTTTAAGCCCAAGCAGAATTGTGATACCATCTTCTTGTCTTCTAGTCACTGGTGGTAAGACCTCCTTCCTTTACTTTTCTTGTTTCCCGGAGTTCTTACCCCACCTTACAATTTTCCACAACTTCTAGAATAGAGCCTATGCATTGCCACACGGGGGCTCTTTTGGATGTATCTCTATGAAAGCGTCGGGTTGTTTTTGAATTGAACATTCCGTCAACTTGTGGCGTACCTCCCGTAGTGTAGTACGGAAGTGGGTAAGGAGGTGCGAGGGAGAGGGAAGAGGAAGGACTTGAGGATGAATCTAGAAAACCTCGTTCTTCGCCGGAAAAAATAAGCAATAAGGTTGAACAGGAGGCGCTCAAGGCAAGAAAGAAAACTGGGTATGGAAGAAAACGCCTTGCCCGGTATTTAGCCAAGGACGAAGGCGTAGTGTTCTCGCTTCGCATCATTCGCCATATCTTAAGTCCCAATGGCTTTAAAGGGAAAAGGAAGCCAAGAAAGGTATTTTACCCTGCCTTCTGGGCCTGGGAAGTGGCGGAGCCTTTCTCCTGAGCTCAAGTAGATATCAAAGACGCTCTGGATAAGGGGACGTTGGGAACAATGCTATGGAGTCACATGCTGAGGCAGAGATTACCTCGGTACCAGTGGATCTTCTGTGAGGCTGAACGTGGACTACGCTTCTTTGCCTACGGCCGAGAATTCAGTTTAGTTAACATTTTTTTTTACTTTCCTGGTAATGCTATGGCTGAGGAGATATGGCTTAGATAGTGAACTAGTAGGGCAAACCGACTGGGGAGAGGAATTTGGGGGCAGTAACCCGGAGGAATTAGCTATGCTGGAGGAGAAATATTACCAACCCTTAAGGTCTAATCTAATCAGGATACCTAAGGGAAGGAAGGGCTACAATGGCAGGGTAGAGCGCTCCCACTGCGCTGATGATAAAGAGGTTCATACCCCTTTTTGGCCAGTATCCAGGATGAACAGGATTTCCTGGAAAAGGCAGCAGGCTGGGAATACTTCTATGACCTAGTAAGACTGCATTATGGAGAAGGGTTGGACGGAAAGACACCATTTGAAAAGCTAAAGGAGTTCGGTCATGATTTACCGGAGGAGTTTGTTTTGTTTCCGCCAATTATTCTGGACGCTATCAGCACCGATTGGTTATTACAGACTGGTAATGATCTCCTGGCCCATTACAGGCTGAATTGTGGTCAATAGCTGCCCCGGCTGTGAGATTCTGTTGATTGGCGGCACGATGTGGAACAAGGTCCCGCTAAGAGTGATGCATGTTACGGAGCCGGTGGCATAATGCCTATTTAACCACTTGCTGGCACACTTGGTAACCAAGGTCGAAGGCTTTTATATTAACCGGAGCTACTTTGGCCGGAAAACGCGCCTCGATACCCTCCTTTATCGTCGCTATTTTTAGCGGCAGTAGCTCGGTACCAAATAATGCCCCCAGCATCACAATGTTAGCCGCCAACAGGCTGCCGGCCTCTTGGGCAATTTGAGCGGCATCCAGTTTGATTATCTTGCTGGTGATGCTGTTCAGCTTTTCTAGTACCTGCTCTAGACTGGGATAACTGCTCCGACCCAGCGCGACAGTGAAAGGAATTATCGGTACCGTATTAAGTATGACCAAACCTGACTTCGATAGAAAGCTTGCATTCCTCAGTGCCTCAGAAGGCTCCATCCCTATGATAATGTCGCACTTTCCTGCCGGGATGAGAGGACCATAGACGTCCTCTCCAACTCTGATGATGCTGGTTACCGAGCCGCCCCTGACCGCCATCCCTAGTATCTCTGACCCTCTAACGCTCAATCCATCGGCAATTGCTGCCTTTCCCAGCAGCTCTGACATCAGAATTACCCCCTGTCCGCCAACACCAGTGATTAGTATGTTGAATTCTCTTACCATTTCTTTCACTCCTGTACTATAGCATTATAGGGGCAAACTTGTGCACAGAGGCTGCAACCTGTGCATAGTAAGGCGTCAATCACCGCTTTATCCCCCTGTTTTATTATCGCTGGACAACCCAGAAGTTTGATGCAGGCATCACACTTGGGGTTGCATTTGTCTTGGTCTACGTGATAGGGAACAACCTTCTCTCCCGCTTTTTTCTTATCCCTCAACTCAATCATGGCACACGGCGCTCGGAAAACCAGGACCGACGGCCCTTCGAACCTCATTGCTTTTTCTACAGTCTCGGTTGCTGCTTTAAGGTCGAAGGGGTCAACGACTTCGACGAATTTCACTCCGCAGGCTCTGGCTATATCCTCTTGTTTTAAGGCAGCAGTCTCATCTCCGGTAGCAGTATAGCCGGTACCGGGGTGAGGCTGAAAACCAGTCATAGCCGTGGCTGAGTTGTCAAGCACAACCATGGTGATATTTGCCTTATTATAGACGGCGTTTATCAGCGGTGGTATCCCAGCATGGAAGAAGGTTGAATCGCCCAGGTGGGCTATTATCGGGGCGTCCACTACACGCGCCATGCCATTGGCAAGCCCAAAGCTTCCTCCCATACAGACGGTGGTATCAACAGCATGTAGTGGTGGGTTCAAGGCCAGGGTGTAGCAGCCAATATCACTGGGATAGATAGGCTCTACATCTTCGCCGTAGTCTTTGGCTACTCTCTGTGCTGCCGTAGTGATGGCACGGAAGGAGGCGCGGTGGGGGCAGCCAGGACATAAGGCCGGTGGCCTCAAGGGCAAAAGCGGAGCTGCCTCCTGCTGTAGCTTATCTAGCTCGGCGAAGTCGACCGGGAGCTTGGATTTGGTCAACTTGGCAATAGCCTCGGTGACCCCTCTAGTGGATAGCTCTCCTATCCGAGACACTACGTCCTTCCCGTGAACTTTGACTGCGATATTATAGTCTCCCGCTATCGCTTTTACATGAAGTTCAACAAACGGGTCTAGCTCCTCCACTACCAGTATCTCCTTCACTGACCTCAGCAGTTTGATTATCAGTTCCTCAGGGAGGGGGTTCGGGGTTCCAAGCTTCAGTATGGAGACCTCGTCCTCAAGTCCCAGCCATTTTACCGCCTCCATGGTATAGCTGTACGACAATCCGCAGGCGACAATACCCAGCCTGGCCTTACCCGCCATTTGTAGTTTGTTATAGGGCATGGTATTTACCGCTTTCCTTATTTTTTCAAGCCTTTCCAACATTAACGGTTTGTTTATTCTGGCTGTGCGGGGAACATAGACCAACAGGCTGGGATCTTTTTTAAATGAGCCTTTTCTCCTTTCCCGTGATATTTTTCCCAGGACAATGTCACTCCGCCCATGGCCTATCCTGGTCACTGACCTGACCATGAACATCTGCCCGAATTCTTCGGACAATCTAAAAGCGTCAGCCGTCATATCTTTCGCTTCCTGGATTGAGGATGGCTCAAGAACCGGTATGTAGCCCTGCAGGGCGACGTAACGGCTATCCTGCTCATTCTGCGAGCTCCAGGCCCAGGGGTCGTCAGCCACCACTACAACGAGCCCTCCTTTCGTGCGGATATGGCTGGCTGTTATCAACGGGTCATGAGCCACGTTTAGCCCAACTTGTTTCATTGATGCCATGGCTTTTACCCCACAGATTGAAGCGCCTAGGGCACACTCAAAGGCCGCCTTCTCATTAGTTGACCACTCAACATACATGTCGACCTCTTTTGCTACCTTGGCCAGGTTTTCCAGTATTTCACTTGACGGCGTACCGGGGTAGGACGCGGCAACCTGAACCCCAGCCTCTATTGCCCCCCTTGCTATCGCTTCATTGCCCAGGACAAAGATTCTTTCTCCGGGAGCATCGGAACTAATGGTTAATTCTTTCAAGCTAACCTCCTTTCTCGCATTGATATGCACTTCGAAATGCTTGGAAATTTCACAGTCAGTCTCATCCGCTTCAACTCAAATGCCCTCAACTGCTCAACTTAGCATATTTTTCTCTCAGTTTTGGCTTTTCTATCTTACCGGTGGGATTGCGCGGTACCCGATCAAATATAATGCGCCGCGGTCTCTTGTAGCGGGGCAAATTCTGTTCACAGAACTGATTTACCTCTTCCTCAGTCAGCGTCTCCCCAGGCTTGGGATCGATTACAGCTACAGCTATCTCCCCCAACCTCTCATCGGGAATTCCAATCACCCCGGCATCGTAAATCTTTTCATGTCGCCGCAGAACTTCCTCTACCTCTACAGGAAAGATGTTCTCACCCCCGGTGATGACCAGATCCTTCTTTCTATCGACAATGTAGACGAACCTCTCATCATCCTGCTTCGCCATATCGCCGGTATATAGCCAGCCATCTTTTAAGGTTTCCGCGGTTTTTTCCGGGTTCTTGTAGTATTCCTTCATCACCCCGTTGCCCTTGACCAGCAACTCGCCAACTTGTCCGCGAGGAACATCCTCACCTTTATCATTGACGATGCGAGTCTCCCAGTTAAAGCCAGCCTTGCCCGTAGCTTCCAGCTTATGCGAATCCTCTATGTTAAGGTGCACACATCCCGGTCCCGTGGTTTCGCTTAGCCCGTAATTCGATGCATACTGCATGTCGGGGAAGTATTGTTTCCAATGTCTAATCAGGCTCGGCGGTATAGGCTGTGCCCCGGTATGCATAAGCCGCCAGCAGCTTAAATCATAGTCCTCTTTCTTCAGTTCTCCTTTATCCAGAGCAAGAAGAATGTCCTGCACCCAGGGCACCAGCAACCAGACTATAGTTCCTCTCTCCTTGTGGACGGCTTCAAACAGATTCTTGGGGTTGAATTCAGTTAGCAACACAGCCCGAGCACCCACAACCAGGTTTCCGAACCAATGCATTTTGGCTCCGGTGTGGTACAAGGGCGGAATGAGGATGAAGTTGTCGTCATGGCTTTGATAATGGTGACGGTTCTCCGTGATAGCAGCGCACTCCATATTCTTGTGGGTAAGCAGTATCGGCTTGGGTGCCCCGGTGGTGCCTGAAGTGAAGTAGAGCCCACACTCGTCGTCATCCCTTAAGCCTGCTTCTACCGGCTGAGGAGAAGACTTACTTACTACCTGCTCAAAGTCCTCCATACCTTCAGGTATGGATTGGCCAACGACGATATAGTTCTTGATTGTCGGTAGCTGGGAGCGGACTTCTTTTACCCGGTCAATAAATTGCTCACTCAGAATCATTAGTTTGCCTTCAGCAATATCAACACAATATTTAGAGTCTTGACTGGTAAACCTGAAGTTGAGGGGGACTGCCCATGCCCCCGTTCTAATGAGGCCAAAATATGCCTCCAGCCAGTTAATGGAGTTCATCATCCAATGTATTACCTTATCGCCTTTCCTAATCCCTCGGTCGATAAGGGCATTGGCAACCCTGTTTACCCTTTCGTCAAACTCCTTCCAAGTTATTTCTTTTCTTAGCCCCTGGCTCGGTCTTAGTTCAATAAGCGCAGTATCGTTGGGATACATTCGTCTATTTCTGACTACCATCTCCGATATGGTCATCTTTCTATCACCTCCCTCTAGCTCAAGGCTCCTTAGTTTTCACAAAAACTCGGGCAGCATCTTAGAGAGATAACATTTATCCACGGTTTTCCCTGAGGGGAAATCATCCTAACGCCTGAGCATAACATTCCTTTGAATGTTTGTCAATCCTGTGTCCTGGCTCTGTTAAATAAAGGCCTTTACTACATTTCCTCCCAGCTCCTACAAAACAGTATAATCCTGGTCAGGATAGATGTTCACTGACTTGCCACAGGCAAATTACAGCCAGATATCTAGTTGGCTTAATATCCACAGTTCGCTGGAAAGCCTGACTGAGAACGAAAGAGCGAACCATCTGTAGCCGGCTCCAGCCCAATTGTTGGGCTCGGCAGCCAGCTCTCATAGTACAAACTTCCTTTTTTTCTGGACCGGATATCAACTTATTGGGTTTATCGGGTCTGGGACTTCATAGCTTCTAGAGCCGGTTTCACGTACATCTCACGCAGTTTCGGTTTATCGATCTTGCCGGTGGGGTTCCGAGGGACATCGGCAAAGACGATCTTTTCCGGCCATTTATACTTGGCGAGTCCCTTTTCCTGGCAAAACTTGAGTAGCTCTTCTTCCGTCATTGTCTCGTTTGGTTTAGTTGTTATGACCGCCATAGTAATCTCCACATACCTGGGGTGGGGATAACCCAACACAGCCACGTCCTGGACCTTGGGATGTCGGCGCAGGCAGTCTTCAACCTCAACAGGGTATATGTTTTCCCCGCCCCTGATGATCAAGTCTTTCAGTCTGTCGAAATAGAAGAGGTAGCCCTCTTCATCCATGTAACCAAGATCCCCGGTACGGAGCCACCCATCAACGATGGTATTTCGGGTCATCTCGGGATTGAAGGCGTATTCTTTCATCAACCGTGGCCCTTTCAACACTATCTGTCCAACCGTACCTGGGGGTACCTTCCGCCCTTTATCATCGAAGACATCCGCTTCCATAAATGCTGTAGCCTTTCCAACAGAGCCGACTTTGCGGAATATGTCTTCATCGTATAAATTAGTAGGGCCTCCGCCTCCCCCTTCGGTAATCCCGTAGATGTTTCCGAGCCCGATATGGGGAAAGATTTTCTTGCTCCTCTCATAAATCACTTGAGGAACAGGCTGTGCTCCTATTTCGATGTTTCTCAGAGCAGAAAGGTCATAGTCTTTGACCTTGACCTCCCCTGCTTCAATGGCGCTGAGGAGATCGCTCCACGTTGGCACAGTGATCCACCCCCTCGTGCACTTTTCCTCTGCGATGGTCTTGATGAGGGAGGCAGCTTGCAACTCCATAGGCATCACGATTTTACCAGCTGCCAGATAGCAAGGAAAGGACAGGAAAAGACTTCCACTGTGATAGAAGGGATGGGGAGCGATGTAAACACTTTCATGCCCCATACTGTAGGTCAGGGCATTTCCCACAGCTATCGAGTATAGAACCTTATGGCTCTGACAAACTGGTTTTGGCGCACCTGTCGTCCCTGAGGTGAACATTAACTCGGCCATATCGTCTTCCTCTATGTCCACCAATACCTCCGAAGGGTCGCCTTTTTCCAGAATTAGTTTGTAAGAGAACATATCGGCTGGAATAGTCTGGCCTACACAGACATACCCCCCGATGTAGGGCATCTCCGCCTGGACAGGCTGAACCTTTGGTAAAAAACCATCTCCCAGGATGAAGCATTTACACTGCGTAGCATCAGCAGCATATTTGATATCACTTGGGGCAAAACGGAAGTTCAAAGGTGCCACTGACGCACCTGTCTTCAGGACTGCCATATATGCCACATACCACTCCAGACTATTAATCATCAGGTGCAATACTGTATCGCCCCTCTTAACACCAAGTTCCTTGATAAGGTAATTGGCGAGTTTGTTAGTCTGCTCCTCAAGGTCTCTCCACGTAAGAACCCTCCTCAACCCCTTGGATGGCCAACTTTCAATTAGAAACTCCCTTTCTGGGTACTTACTGGCGTTCAAACGGCAAAACCTGGCAAAATTCCTCTCGCTCATTTCACGATACCTCCTGGTGTTATATATGAATCCAAAAACATAATAGCGTGAAAGCACAATGTTGTCAACAACACTGAGGCTTTGACCGAACAGGCTAAACGAGCTATCATTTGGTAATAGGTAAGTTTTCCCAAGATTTCCCCTCTTAAGGGATTCATAACCCCCTCTATCCCCCTTATCTTAAGGGGGATAGAGAAGGAGAGAATCCTTATCTTAAGGTGGATATTTAAAGGGAAAGAATCGGCGTGTTAAAGATTTTCCCTCCCAAGACTGGTCCTGAGCGAAGTTGAAGGATAACATGGCAAAGTTCCACTCTTATCCTTCGCAAGGTGAAGGAACAGGAACAAGAGGAGTTATGAAGCAGACAATCTCTATTTTAAAGATTCCCCTCTTAAGGTAAGAGGGGTCAGGGGAGTTATGAGCTATGGAAGCAACCCCCTTCATCACTCTTATTCCAAGAGGGAAACGAGAGACCCTAATTTTTGACAGCAAGCTTGTCGGGAAAAACGAACTGTTACAATTTTGGAAAAAGTAGACTGTTACGATGAAAGATATTGTATCTCCGGGAGTGTTAGGTAAATTCCCTCATTATATTCGGGGGTGGTTATCGATAAGGGGGTTAATAACCGCGGTGAAAACCAAAGGCTGATCGAGCTACTAAGAAAAGCGGTGAAAGACGCTGCTCGGGATGAGTCCCTGCAGGATATCAAGAACCATCCCCGGCTAGCGCCCTGGTGGCGGGCTTACGCTGACTTCGGCACCGACCCCAACAAGTTCTACTGCTCCATGCCGCTCGCAACGAGGTTGAGATATAAACACTTCGTGGGCAACTCCGGTCGCGAGTCAGGCTTAGAAAAGGAGACACAAGACGGACTTATTTGTCCGTCTTGTGCCAATCTTGTTATTGTTAGCCCTGTCTTTGGCTTTATTTTGACTGCCAAAGGCTGCTGCTGTCCCGGCCGGTTTTTAGAAAGAACTATAGTTCTTCCAGAAACAATGTGCTTGTGCAAGCACTACCCCATAAGACCCGGCAGGAAAAGGGCAATCTGTGGGAAAAGTAGCAGCAGGATAGCACAGATCCACAGGGCAATCAGGTAGGGCCATATATTCCGGAAGATTTCCATTACCGGTGTCTCCTTGTCCACAGCATAGACCACGTACACGTTGGCACCCACAGGCGGCGTCAGCACTCCCATCCCCAAGGCCAGGGTGACGATAACTCCGAACCATACCGGGTCGAAGCC
Organism: Dehalococcoidia bacterium; assembly: GCA_049678605.1. Lineage (GTDB taxonomy): Bacteria > Chloroflexota > Dehalococcoidia > GIF9 > AB-539-J10 > RBG-13-51-36. The sequence continues at coordinate 21,330 of JBAUEM010000033.1, read as the reverse complement.
CAGCATACGCGCTGCCGGGTAAAAAATCGGTATTGTCAGCAGAATCATAGCCAGGGCATCGATAACGCAGCCCATCACCATGAGGATGAGCAGGATGGCAATCATGACGGCAAATGGCGGTAGGGGAAGTGCCACCGTCCACGCCGCTACCATCGTGGGAATGTATGTTATCTCCAGGAACTTCCCGTATATGGCTGCCGCAGCCACCAGGAACATGACCATGGTAGCTGTGCGAATAGTGTCTCTTAGCGAGTTCACAAAACCCCGCCAGGTGAGCCGCCGCCTTACCAGTACTACCATCAGAGTAGCAAGAGCGCCAACTGACCCGGCCTCCGTGGCCGTGAAATACCCGGCCAGCAACCCGCCCATGACAGCGATGAAGATGATTATGACCTCTACCCCCCCGGTAGCCACAGCCTTTATCCTCTCTTTCCAGGGAAACAGCGGACCAGGCGGCGCCAGCTCCGGGTGGCGGGCGACCACCAGGTAAGTGCCTAGCATAAAAAGCACCATCAAAAGCAGGCCGGGAAAAATACCGGCTATGAAAAGCTTACCGACGCTTGTTGCGGTCAAACTCGCATAGACAATGAAGATGACGCTGGGTGGAATCAACACGCCCAGGATGCCCGAGGCGGCAACGTTGGCCCCGGCCAGGCCACGGTTGTAACCGCGTTTCTTCATCTCGGGGAGCGACAGGGCGGCAAAAGTGGCCGCCGTCGCTGTCGTGGAACCGCAGATGGCACCAAAAGCGGCGCACGCCATACTGGTAGCCATTGCCAGTCCACCCTTCAAACTTCCCACCAGTTTATACGCTGCGTCATAAAGGTCCTCGCTGATGCCCGAGTGAAAACCGATGTATCCCATCCAGGTGAAAAGGGGGACAACTACCAGGGAATAAGAAGCAAGTGTGTTGTACATGGTCTGAGCCGAACTATAAAACATGGCCGTTGGACCCTTGATGATCCAAAGACCCCCCATGCCCAGCACCAGCATCACGAAAGCGATAGGCAGGCGAGCAAAAAGGAGTACGAAAAGCACAACAATGGATAGAAAACCTACCAACTCCCTATCCATTACGTCGCCTTACTCCCCTTAACAACGTTAATCACAACCCTAGCTAAATCCTTGATAAGCACCACGCATGTTAGTGCCAGCGACCCGGCAAGCATGTAAACAAAGTAGTAAAACGGCACTCTCAAGACTCCGGTGTGCCATCCACTAGCCTGATTATACTGGCCCAATTCGACCAGCGCCCGGGTGATCAAGATGCCGATAGCAATAGAAATCGCATAGGTGACGACGTCAAAGACGGCCTGCTTTCGTGGTGCCAAACGGTCCACCAGGATACCCACCGCCACATGTCCTTTCACGGAGGTAAGGTAGGGAATTCCCAGGCCGAGTATACAGGCCGCCAGCAAGGTCACAAGTTCGTTAGTACCAGAAATCAGGCCTAAGCCGAGGCTTCGCTTAACCACATTAGCTACCACGAGGCCCACACACACCACCAGGGCAACTATAGCACCATAGGCCACTTTGCCTGTGACAGACCCCAACAGTTTTTCGAATTTATTCACCCGGGTATCCTATATGATTGATTGTTAGCAACCAATCGATTTGTCTCATAAAAGAGAGGGGTACCCCGGGCAAAACACCCGGGATACCCCAGCTCCTTTACAGAACCTTAACTGACATCACGCTAAATACACTATCGTTGTCATTCTAGTACGGTGGGGTCGGCGGAGCCGCGCTGGGTGTCCAGTCACCATACGCTGCCGCCATTTCGGTATCCAGAGCGACGTACTTATCCCACAAATCCTGCTTAGCTGCGTCACCAGCGATCCATTCCACGATAAGGTGATCACATGCTGCAACCCAGCTCGCGTACTCTGCCGGATCCTCGTTGGGTAGGTCTAACATGGTAAAGCCCTCAATCTCGTCAAAACAGTACTCCAGCCCAACCGCCTCACCCCATGTCCTCAGCTGGCCGTAGTATTCAGGCCAGACTGCATTGACATCGTCAAAGACATCCTGTACTTCGGATGGCAAGTCGTCCCAGGTGTCCTGGCACATTACCTTCATGAACACAAACTGGTAGCTGAATGGAGCGAAGACACCGCTGCGCACATACTCACCCAGCCCGAATCCCACGGGTGTGTCTGTAGGAGTATGGATACCGGAAATCGTTCCGGCCGCAAACTCCTCGAGTGCCTGACTCATGGGGCACTTGAGAGCTGTTCCTCCCAGAGCTTCGATAGTGTCCGCTGACGGGGTAGTTGGAGCTCTGATGGGGTCCGTTAGAGCTGCGAAGTCCGCCAGTTCATCAATATCGTTACCTTCTGTCATCAGGAAGTAGCCGGGGCCGGTGTCCCACAAGTGCATGACCTTCACACCGCTCGCGTCGAATTCAGCCTTCGCCGGACTATACTCATCATAGAGCGCCTGTGCTGCCATCGACATGGCATAGGCGTTAGGTCTTTCAAGAGTGGCGGCGAGCTGCGGACCGCTCCACAAGTCGAATATACCGGAAGTATAGCCCGGACCGCTTGCTATGACGTCGTAAGTCCCCGCCAGAACACCGGTCCATAGGTCCGGTGGTGCGGCCGAGGAAGTATTCCACTCGATCGTGTAACCGGTCTCGTCATTCGGGGTATTCGCCTCGACCTCCGCCGTTATGGCGTTCATCCAGGCCGTGAAACCCATATCTGTGTGCCCGTTGTACAAATCTGGGTCGCCTTTATACTGGAAGTCCCCAGGTGCCCAGAAAGTACAAAAGTCGAGCGTAATTACCTGTCGTTCCCCCGGCTCCGGCTCCTCCGGCTCGGATGTACAGCCGACAACAGCCATGCTGATAGCCAACACCACCGCTAACGAGATAAAAAGTATTCTATTTTTCACTTTTTTTCCTCCTTTCTAAAACTTTTCAAAACTATATCACATCTTTCCGTCATAAAACCATACTCAGACCTCCCCCCATTCACATTCTTCTTCCGTTACCCTACATAAAATTATACTCCGAATCTGTGCTTATCACCCCCTTTCAGCCGCTAGGCCTTCTATTTTCCTCGCCCGTTCAGTTCCGAGCATTCCTGATAGCTGTCGAACAACCTCGACCTAATACCAAGGATAACACATAAATATTAAAATCCAGTTAAGATTACGCAGCCCATAAGCCAAGAACTCGTGGAAAAATTCACCTCTTACGACCGGGAATTCTCATTCTGCTTTAGCTACCACCATCTCACTCAGAAGCCTCAGCTTCAGGGAGAGTTTAGTTTTTCCAAGAACTGTAGCTTCTAACTCGTAATGTATAATATATCAAACACACACCCGCACTGTCACCCCCCTGTGCTGGCTGACCACACGGCTAACACCGGGAAAATGTTTTGGCAACTTCCTTTCCTTCTCATCCTCGCCGAAGCGCCGGGCAGAAGCCTGCACAACCGCCCCTACAGCCACCATGTGCTTCAGCCTGTTCTTATTCGAGATATTGGCCCTGATAGAGTCCAGCGCTTCTTCTGGGGTCACCCTCACCTCCTGCGCTAGCCGGTGGTCTTAACCGCCACGCCAGTATAATGCCTAGAACACAAACTACGGCGCAAACCAGGAAGGCTATCTGGTAGCTATTAAATATATCAAAGATACGTCCGGCCACCACCGGACCAACTGCCCCACCGACAGTGTAGCCAAACGAAGCAACCCCCATGATAACACCATGTGAGCTCAAGCCAAATAACTCAGCAACTAGTGGCGATTCTATTGCCGCTAAACCACCATAAGCGAAACCAAGAATAACGGCAAAGAGGTAAAACATCCATAACTCTCCGGCCGCTAACAGCAAAAACAAAGCGCCTGACATCAGGATAAGATTGATGATAAGTGGCGATCTGCTCCCCACCCTGTCGGTAATACTACCGGCTGCAATCCTGCCCGCAATACTTGACCCCCCAATAACCGACGAAATACCGGCAGCAACTGTAGCTGAAAATCCCAGATCGGTGACATGGTTGGCGATGTGGGCAATTATATTATGCAGACAATAGCCAAAGCAGAATAGTATGGCGACAAGCACCTGCAATTACCGACTACCCATTGCCTCTCGAAGAGAAAATCCCCTGGCGTGTAAATTCAAGCTCGCCGCCGCCTCACTTTTCCCATCAGGCAGCAGCCCCATTCGCCCGGGGTCAAACCTCAAAAACTGGGCTGCCACTGTTAGCAGAGCCCGCCATGGACTACTTTTTATTCGGCCGGCCGGGAAGTACTATTCTTAGCTTACGTCACCCTTTTTTGGTTCCCGACATTCAACCTAAGCCGAGCTTCTGGGCCACTCTATGGTCAGTACTTGGTCATTATAAGTGGTGAGCCTTTCCATACCAGCTTTGGTAATCAGGTAGTCATCCTCCACACCAACCGCTCCTACATCGGGGAAGACCAGCTTGGGTTCAAGGGCAAAGACCATGTTCTCCTTGAATTCCTCGTGGAAGCCGGGGGCAATAACGGGATATTCGTCAATCTCAAGTCCAATCCCGTGTCCAACAAAGGCTACTTGATGCCCCTTGTAGCCCATGAAATAGTCCTGGTACCCCCTTTGCCGAACTAGTTCTATTATCTCCCTGTAAAGCCGGGACCAGGACCGCCCGGGGGTAACCCATTGTTCCACAAAGTCCTTAATCTCCTTAGCAACGGAGTAAGCCTCCTGTAGCTTTTGAGACAGCTTCCCGATGACAAAAGTGCGGGTCATGTCGGTTACATAGCCGTTAATCCCAACACCAAAGTCAATAATCAGAGGTTCATTCTCAGTGATAACATTAAAACTTGCCCCTTGGGCAATAGCCGGCGTAGTTCCCAGACCACCTAATGGAACATTCATGGTGGGAGAGAGGGTTGCTGTCTTGCCACAGAAGACATGGGCGGAGAACATTTCCTGATTATATCCCCGCATTCGCAGCAGACCTTGATGCCCCAAGCGTCTGGCTAACGCTCCCAGCAGTGCATCAACCTCCAGTTCGGTCATACCAGGGCGGATGCTTCTTTGCGCTTCCAGCATAACCTGGGTCAGGATCTCACAAGCCTTCCTAATTTGTGAGATTTCGTACCCCGATTTAACCATGCGAACCCTTCTCACGAGCTCGGAGATATCAAAGAAATCTGCCTCTGGGTAATCTCGGTGCAGGACGAGATAATACTTCACCGGCAGAACGTCCATTTCCAGGCCTATTCTACCTCGTATTGAGTAGTTAAAGTCGGAAAGAGCCTGAGCTAGTTGTTGGCTCTTTTTCAGGGGAACGACCTGACTCAAGCTTGACTCCTTTTGAGCACGCTCGAGGTTTCCGTGTACTGCGAGGACAGCCTCCCCTTCGGCAGGAATAAAAAGGAAGGAACGCTGAATAGTACCAGCGAAATAAAAGAGGTCGACGTTTTGCGAGATTAAGGCTCCGGCGATATCACTGTCTTGAAGGGACTTCTGAAACCGGGCAATCCGCGACTGGATTTCTTCCTGTGGTGTGCGTTGGTATTCCATTACATCCTCCATGACTCGGACTCGTTACTTGTTAGCTTGCCTGTATGCGTGTTTTACCAAGCCGCCCATCACTTTAGCTGCCCTCTCCGGAGTAGGGTAGAAAACTACACCGCTCCGGACAAACTCCTGCTTCTCTTCAACCCAGACCCCGGTTGGCGACGGGAAGCAGGAAATTATGGGCTTTCCATGCGTGTCCGACTTGAGTAGGCTAGTTATCTCACTGAGCAAAGACCTATTCGCTGAGGCATAAGCGGCATACAGTAACACACTATCTATGTTTTCGTCCGCCAGGACCACCTCAATCACCTTTTTTATTGTCTCAGTGTCATACCAGGCAGGCCCCATATCAATAGGGTTCGACCGAATGGCTAAAGGAGGCAGCAACTGATGCACACGCTCGGTGGTCTTCAGTGAGAAATCAGCTAATACCAGACCATTCTGTTCGCAGATATCACTCATGATTATGCCGGGACCGCCTTGGCCGGAGAGAACAGCCACCCGGTTGCCACCGGGCAAAGGACACAGAGTAAGGGCCTTGGCTATATCAATTAGCTCAGTTGAGCTGTCGGCCATAACAACGCCGGCTTGCTTAAAGGCAGCGGCATAGATTTCGTGCTTGCCGGCTATTGAACCGGTATGAGAATAAGCAGCCTTATCCCTGGCGCTGAATCTTCCCGCCTTAAAGGCTACAATCGGTTTTTTCCTGGTTACGCTACTGGCGACCTCAAACAGCCGGCGGGCATTATCCGTCCCCTCCACATAGATCATTATCACCGTGGTATCAGGATCATCAGCCATATATTCTAAGATGTCGGCAAATTCGATGTTACACCTGTTGCCAATTCCGATAATTTTGCTCATGCCGACGTGCTCTTCCATGGCCAATGGCGCTATAAGGTGGCAGAAGCCGCCACTCTGACTCACCAGGCTTATGCCACCCTTCAAAGTGAGCGAGAACTCCGGGGTAAAAGAGGCATTAAGGTTAGCATGCAGATTCACGAAGCCAAATGTGTTGGGGCCGATTATCTTGATATTGGCCCGGTTAGCAATAGTCGTTACTTCCTCTTGAAGCTCAGCCCCGGCTTTATCCTCGATTTCTTTAAATCCGGCGGTAATGAGGACGACACCCTTTACTCCTTTTTCAGCACACTCATTTAATATCGGCGGCACCAGGGAAGCGCGCACCGCGATAATGGCCAGGTCGACCTCGCCTGGAATTGACTTTATTGAGGGACAAGCCTTAAAGCCATCTATTTCTGGCAGGCTGGGATGTATGGGATATATCTTCCCGGGGAAATTGCTCATTATCAGGCTTTTCATACAGTGGTAACCCAGCCTCTTAAAATCAGGTGATGCCCCTATCACTGCCACTGAACGGGGATAAAAGACAGAGTTAAGCTCGTTCCAAGCAGACAATTCGCTCCTCCTGGACAAGGCCCATTTTAGAACTTATCATGTCAGCCTCTAGACCAATACTGATATTCGCCCGTTTTTCAGCCTCTGTCACCAAGGCATGTTACTCTTAATAAAGCGCCCCCTCTTGTCCCTATGTTCCGCCATGCTCCTATGGCTGGGAGACGGGATGCCACTTGTCGGCTTCTAGTCAGGCCCCTGGCCGGAGGGGTGGAGCGACGGTTAAGCTACCAGGCTGGAAGCTGAATTACGGAATTTATAAGTGGTGTAGCCACATTAAATTTACCTGCCAGTTTGGCAATGAGTATCGGCCGTAAGGAACCTCCATTGAAAGGTTTTCCATCCCGATATCTGATAACCTGAACCATTATTTGCGCAGTACCCCGCACTACTAACCGGCAACCCCGGGGAAAGTATATCCCTCAGCAAGCGTAACGACTTTCTTTATTCCTCTTCCTTATACCACTCACGTATCCCTCGGCGCAGGATCTTCCCGGTGGCTGTTCTCGGCATAGCCTCCGCTTTAATAAAGTCCACGGACTTGGGCCGTTTGTAGCCGGCTATCTTACCTCGACAGTATTCTATGAGCTCCTGTTCCAACTCCTTGGACGGCTCCAGGCCCTCAACCGGAACGACCACTGCCTTTATTGCCTCTCCCCACTTCCGGTCAGCAATCCCAACCACTGCCACCTCCTTTACCTTCGGGTGGCCGGCGACAAGTTGTTCTATCTCGAACGGGAACACATTCTCACCACCGGTGATTATCATGTCCGCCTTTCGGTCCATCAAGACGTAGTACCTGTCTTCGTCACGGAGGGCCATGTCACCGGTCCGGGAATATCCTTCGCCGAACTTAAAGGCGTCCTGTGTTTTTTCAGGGTCTTTGAGGTACTCGGTGAACATGGAAGGGGCACGCACACATATCTCACCCACCTCGCCCTCGGGAACCTCAGTGCCCTCCTCGTCCAGAAGCCTTATCTTTTCCAGGCCGTATAATTCCCTCCCAATGCTCCCTAGCTTCTTTAGCTGCTCGTGTGGCCGCAGGATGGTCGCACCGCCCACCTCGGTGGTCCCGTACTCCTCAAACAGGCCAGCGTTCTTCCAGTACTCCATCACGGCCAGTTTGGTATCCTTCCGAACAGGTGCCGAGGAACACAGGAGTTTTCTCATGCCTGAAACATCATATTTTGCCTTCATCTCGTCGGGCAGGTCAAGCATCATTACGAAGTGTGTAGGCACCAATGATGTGAAAGTAGCCCCTACGTCCTGCATGGTCTTGATGTAATGCTCCGGGTCAAAGCCTACCCGGTTATATATACACACCCCGCCACCAACCCAGGTAAAGACCCAGGAAAAGAAGATGGAGTTTATGTGGCTTGTGGGCATCACCAAGAGAGCGATATCATCTTGGTCAAAGCCAAAATTGGCTACGTGCAACCAGTTATAGGCGATGAAGCTCTTATGCGAGCGCACCACCCCTTTGGGCTTCCCGGTCGTCCCGGAGGTGTAGGTAATAGTCCAGGGGGATTCTTCATCTACCTCTATGCCCGGCTCCTTCGAAGACCCTTTCTTGATGACTTCTTCATAGTGTTGATATCCCGCAGGAGCCTTCTCATCCCCGAAGAAGAGATAGTTGTCACGAGGAATGGGCAATTGGTCACGAATGGAATCCACTCCTTCCACGAACTCCTTCGCCACTACAAAGACCTTGGCCTCACCATGCTCGCATATGTACTGGTATTCGGGAGGTGCCAGTCGAAACAGGATAGGTATGATTGTCAACCCCGCTTTCGCTGCTGCCCCGTACATCTCCATCCACTCTACACAGTTGTACGCAACAGCGGCAAATCTATCCCCGGGCTGCAGGCCCAAACCCAGCAGCGCATTGCCCAGCCTGTTACATCGTTCATTCCATTGCTTGAAGGTTAGAGATCGGCTGAGATCCTTCGCTCCCATTTTGTCCGGATGCAGGTAAGCGTTATTCCTCAGCACGTCCGCCGCGTTTAACCATTTACCCATTTATTGACCTCCTGTCTATAGTGTTTTGTCAGAATCTCATTTTCCCTGGCAAAGTCTCCTAGTTCCGTTTCGACATACAATTCATTTGCCAAACCCGGAGCTCAAGTGTCCGGTAACGTCGATCTTCTCACTTCATTATACCAGTCCGGTTGTTGTCCTTCCAGTCTTCCTGGCTTCCTCAAGGAGCTTTCTCAAATCATCTCGGCATATAAGTTCAATCCCAGGAAAGTGCTTAGGCGGCTTAGGTCAATGTTTCCGCCACTCAGCACGCAAACCGTTTCAGAACTGCTGGGGATTTTAGCTTTCTCAAAAAGCAGAGCTGCAAATCCGGCTGCTCCCGCCGGTTCCGTTAGGAGCTTACACCGCTCCAAAATCAAGCATAGGGCTTCTATCATTTCGTCATCCGACACCAGAACGAGTTCATCAACATACTTTTGCACTAAAGCCAAATTCAGCTCTCCAACAAAGGGGGCAGCTAAGCCGTCTGCAATGGTGTCCATTCTATCTAAATGAACCACTGCCTTCTGCTGCAGGCTTTGCCACATGGCCGAGGCACCAACGGGTTCCACACCCACTATTTTAACCGCCGGCTTCTTTAGCTTGATGGCCGTGGCAATTCCTGAAATCAGGCCGCCACCGCCGACAGGGACGAAAACGACATCAACCGCCGGCAAGTCCTCCAGGATTTCCAGCCCTATCGTCCCGTGACCGGCCACCATGTGGGGGTCATCAAAGGGGTGAACGAAGGTTAAATTGCGTTTTTTTTGCACCTCCAGGCATGTTCCTAAAAGGTCACCCTCGGTAAGAACCACTTCCGCACCATAGCCCTTGGCAGCATTAACCTTGTTCGGAGGAGTCGTATGGGGCATCACCACTGTAGCTGAGGTGCCAAGCAAAGAGGCGGCATAAGCCAAGCCCTGGGCAAGGTTTCCAGATGATATAGTGATAACCCCTCTTTTTCTTTCCTTCTCTGTCAGATGATGAAGCTTATTGATAGCTCCTCTAGGCTTGAATGAGCCCGTCTTCTGAAATACCTCTGCCTTGAAATGAAGGTGCGTGTCAGTGCGCTTTCCCAGGGTCGTAGAAGATATCAAAGGTGTTCTGTGGACTCGACCCGCTATAATTTGCTGGGCGCTGGTAACATCACCTAGTTCAATCATCTACTTTCTCTTACATATCCTAGGTGAGAACGTGGCAAAGCGTAATTTTGTCCTCCTTTGCCGGTGGGCTCGGGATTCGTAAACCGCCCATGACAAAGCAAAGAACCTGCTGAACCTGCCTTGAATGTAAACCTCTCCTCAGGACTTCTTGCCCCACTTCTCTTTCCATCTGTTTTTGACTTGTGGGTTAACTGCATAAGGAGGCCATTCCCCCTTGAGGGCCAGGATAACCTGGCCCATCGGCGTATACCAGAATTCCGGGCCCGAGTCGGCGACAGCGGAGTACCAGGCACTGTGGCCGGTAAGGATGACATTGGGCATTTTGAGAAGCGGATTATCCGGGGCCACAGGTTCGTCCACAGTGACATCGAGTCCTGCCCCGGCGATAAGTCCCTCCTGCAAAGCTCTAACGAGAGCTGGCTGATCCAGAATGTCTCCCCGGGAGGTATTGATTAAATAAGAGGTAGGTTTCATCTTCTTGAACTCCTCGTAGCCGAGCATACCTCTCGTCTCCTCGGTAACCAGCGCGTGGATGATAATGAAGTCTGAATCCCTGAGGAGTGCGCCAAGATCTACCGGCTCTATCCCGCGGCTCGCCAAAACCGCTCCCAGAATATATGGATCATACCCGATAACTCTCATTCCCAGCCCCTTAGCCTTGAGGGCTGTGGCTGTGCCTGTACTGCCCAAGCCTATGATGCCAACAGTCTGGTCGCGCATTCGAAATACAGGCGGGTTAGCAATCTCTTCTATCCCTTTCCTATTAAAGGGCACAAAACGGACCTGTCTCTCCTCCACTGCTTTATCTAGCTGGAAAAGCTTACGGCCCAGAGCCAGCATCAGTGCTACGGCATGGTCTGAAACTTCCTCTATGCAGTAACCAGGAGTATTAGTAACAACTATGCCATACTCGTTGGCGGCTGCTAAATCGACCCGGTCGTAAGCCAGACCGAAACTGGCGAGGATACGGCACTTGGTAAGTTCGCCAAGTACTCGCCGGGTGAAGGGCTGAAGCGGAGCGGTACATATGACAGCATCAGCATCTGCGGTATTGCTAATAAGTTCATCTTCCGTTCGCCAAAATCCATTAGCCAGTGTGGCATCCAGAGGCCCCAGCAGTTTCTCTCCCATATCCAGACCTGGAACATGGGCAGCGTTAACAACTTTGAAGCTCATTGTCTCCTCCTTTCTCTGTTTTCCTCGGCTTCATTCCAGATTTAGGTTCCTTTAGCTAATCAAGACTCTTGGGAATAAGCCATATCCTTCATTTCAACGGGCATATTGGGTAGCGATGCGCACGACCAGATACAGAATATAGTCACCCGCTCACACCACTGGTTAAAATGGAAACTCTGGTGCATCGGGTACAGCAATGACCTCTTCATACCATGGCAACCTCCTTCATGCCGTGACAGACCGGAATCTTAGCTAGACAGGGCTTCTCTCTGGATAGACTCTTATTCTGCGGCAGGCAACCAAGTGGTTCCATAACCCAAGATGCTACCCTTCGTTTTCCTGAAGCTAGCTGTCCGACTGCCATCGAAGCACAACAACCTTGGCTCGGTAACCCTTCAAGCTTGGATCATTGGACATTGCATGAGCACCCTGACCACCACCCGCCATTACTACCCTTTCTGGATATCCCATCTCTCTGCGTATCGGTTTGGTTTCTCCAAAATTTCTAGAGCATCATATACTATATCACACCCCCCCACCCTGTCAATAGCGAGGTTTAGATCATCTGAAGTCCAACCCAAGGGAGAGTTGTCGAATCGCAAAGAATCTAGCCGGAAGCCTCTGTAGCATAGCTCGGTTATCACAAGGGGCAACTCCGTTTTGCTTCCTGCGTTCTACCGGCCGGGATTGCCTCGGCTGACTTCCTTAGTCTCGCAGTGACGGGGCGCACAGGGAAATAGAGTTGACGCCATTTTAGCTTCGCCCTTATGGCCGCACGGACGGGGGAGAGCTCAATTCAGCGTCCTTTGGTCCCGGCAACTCTCCTTCTACGTCTCAGCATGAACAAGACCACCAATCCCGCTACCACCACCGCCGCTACAATCCCACCAATAAGAGCCCTATTGACTGGTCGCTCAAAGTTAGCCGTTATGGTGTAGTTGCCCTGCATGGTGATGGTAGTTGCGGCGGCGTTCACATCGGCGATGGTGTCGACATCGCCGCTCCAGTTGACAAAGCGGTAGCCTTCCTCGGGCTCGCCAACGAGGTCGACCACTGCCCCAGCATGGTAAGTGTATACCCCCTCGCCAGGGACGGCCACCGAACCCCCAGCGGTGCCGGAGATGGTGAGGTCGTACTCACTGGGTGACTTCCCGCTCAAGAAGGGATAACTCTCACCATCAATGATATTCCAGGCGTAGGCGTCATCGGTCTCGCCGTGAGCGACCGCGTATATGTCCCACCCCACCACCAAGAAGGTAGCCATGTCCTGCATTTCCACCGTAGTCTTGCCCATACCTCCGTCGCTCACCTGCATCCCGGAAGTCTCCCTATCCCAGAAGGAGTTCGTCACAATGTCGTCATTCTCCCCCACCAGACCACCAACACGCGAATCGCCAGTCACGTTGCCGCTGGAATAGCAATTGCTCACAGTGCCCCGATTGTAGCCCACCAGACCGCCAACCGAGCCATCGCCAGTCACGCTGCCGCTGGCATAAGACGTGGCCACAGTGCCCCAATAGTCATTGTATCCCACCAGACCGCCAACACGCGAATCGCCAGTCACGTTGCCGCTGGAATAGCAATTGCTCACAGTGCCGTCCCAGTTGTGTCCCACCAGACCGCCAACATAGTCGTCTCCGGCCACGCCACTGCTGGAATGCGAATTGCTCACCGTCCCCTCATTCCCCCCCACCAGACCGCCGACACCCAGTCCCCCAGTCACCCTAGCACCCGAATATGAGTTGCTCACATTGCCTGTATTGTATCCAATCAGACCGCCAACAAGCAAAGAATAGCCAGTCACGCTGCCGCTGGAGGAGGAGTCGCTGACAATGTCGGTATTAAGCCCCACCAACCCGCCAACACGCGACTCACCAGTCACGTTCCCGGTGCAGTAGGAGTTGCTGACAGTGCCGCCGTTAAGCCCGACCAGACCGCCGACACCACTGTCGCCAGTCACATTGGCGTTCACCACGCTGACATTCTCGATGACCCCTCCCTCGACCGATGCCACCACAGCACCGAAAAGCCCCACACCAGATTCCTCAGGACGAGCGACAAAAAAATCCTTTATCTCATATCCCTGACCGTCGAAGGTCCCAATAAATGGGTCAAACGACCCACCCGGCTGATAAATTCCAATTGGCTCCCAACCCTTACTCTGATTGGCTGTCGGGCTCGCCAGTTCCTGATAGCCGGCAGTAGTGGCGTCAAGGTCGTTCATCAGAAGATAATGGCCGCCCAGATTGTCTCTGATGGCATGCAACTCATGCCAATCCCGTATTTCCGTTACCGGAGACGCTTCAACAACCGATGACAGCAGCGGTAATGCCAAGCTGAAGATCATGACCGAGGAAATCAGGCTGCATACGAACTTCTTCTTCTCTTTCATTTCTGCACTCTCCTTTATCCGTTGCCTGTAATGGCCGTCACCCGGCCCGTTTGCACTCTATCAGCACAAACCCCGACGCAATCTTACCTGTCATTGCCAGCCCCGACAAGTCGAGGCGTGCCAATGACTTTTGCGTCGATTTGAATCACAGAAAACCTAACCGAGATTCTTTGGAATATAGCTCGCCCATCAACTATCCTCATTGAAGTTGAAGCTGTGCGTCTCGCTTCTGAGTGCCTGTTTGGGGACACAGAAGTGAAAGTGACAGGCACTGCGGTAATTGCCGTAACGCTATCTGGAGTAATGGTTACGTCTCTCCCCATCCCCTTCGAGATGGCAAGATACCACCGCCCGTCACATCAAAGGCCGGGGAAAGGCTGATGCCTCTTACGGAGCTGGTGCAGTGTGAAGCGAAACCAAATCCGATTCTCTAGGCAATTGGTCAAGTGTGACCATCTTTGTAATAACTTAGCTTTTCCAAAATCTAAATACGTTTCACCACATGTCATTAGTCTGTCAAGTAAAATTTATAGAAAAGCTTACCTGCCACGAACTCTTATCGTCCTTTCGAGCAATTCATGCTAGCATAAAAGAGAGCGGGAGTCAAGTCACATATCGCAAATTTACTGACTTTTCACGAAGTCGATGGAATTTTCGACAGAAAACTCGGAAAACGGGGTTGACAGTACGGGGGGTGATATAGTATAAGATTACAGGCTACAATTTTTGGAAAAACCAAACTGTTACTGATAAGGATGCTGGGTTTCCCGCGGGCATTTTATGAAACACCAGCCTCAGTGAGAAGGGAAGCCCCTGAGCTTTTAGCATAGTGAGGAGATTCTACTGGAGCTGGGTTATACCTGGGATGATATTGCTAAGCTGTAAGGATGAAAAGGTAATACCTTAAGCTGGGCTTTTAGGGAAAGGAGTCTAATTATGGCGGAAAAAGGTGCTGGCAAGGGGTTGGCGACAGCAGACAGATACTATCAAGATTATGGCGGTCGAGCCAGAGAGCTAAAGAAGCAGGGGAGGAAGATAATAGGCTACCTCTGCGCCTTTACTCCTGTTGAGATTATAACTGCGGCTGGCTTTATGCCGTTCCGGATAAAGGGAGATGTTAACGAGCCAATCACCAAGGCTGACGCCGAGATGGAAACCATTGTTTGCCCTCTGGTTCGTAGCTGCTTTGATGTCTCGCTTAAGGGCAAGTATGAGTTTCTTGACGGGATAGTCATCCCTCATGCCTGTGACAGTATCTGCAGGACTTACGACATCTGGAAATATACTCTTAACCTCCCCTACTCCCATCTTATAAATATGCCCCACGGCACCGATGAGCCATCTTTGGACTTTTACCAAGCGGAGCTAAATACATTTAGACGAAGCTTGAGTCGGTTTGCCGGGAGGGAGATTTCTGACCAGAGCCTGACCCAGGCAATAAGCCTCTATAATCAAAACAGGGCTAAGGTCAGAGAGCTATATGAATTGAGGAAGACGAGCCCACCTTTAATCTCAGGCACTGAGGTAGCCAAATTGCTGATAGCGGGGGTGAGTATCCCGGTGGCCGAAGCCACAGAACTTATAAATAGTGTTATTGTGGAAGTCAAACAGAGGGACAGGGTTCTGGCCGCCAAATCAGCCAGGCTAATGGTGGTTGGTGCTCAGGTGGATAATATAGCTTTTATCGACCTGATAGAGAATAGCGGGGCCTGGGTAGTAGCTGACGATTTGTGCCCTGGAGCTAGGGAGTTCTTTTCCGATGTAGCTGTCACTCCGGACCCTATTGATGGTATAGCTGAGCGGTATTTGAGGAAGATATATTGCGGTCGGACCTTCAGGGAGAGGAGGGGAAGCTACCAGGAGTATCTTGAGCAGAGATTTGGGCATATTGGTCGTTTTATTGGGGATTTTAAGGTTGATGGCATGGTGCTGTATATCTATAAGTATTGCGATCCCTTTGGCTTTGAGGTACCGGCGATGAAAAGCTATATTGAATCCAAGGGGATTCCTGTCCTCTATCTTGAGGACGAGTATTCCATGTCAACCATTGGACGACTGCGAACCAGAATTCAAGCATTTCTGGAGCTACTTAACTCAAAATAATAGTGGTATATTAAGGAGAACGGGTATGACCGAGGAAAAGAAAGCAGAGGAAAAGAAGAAGAGAAGGACAGCTACTGAGGCGGCAGCTAAAATAGGACCGATGGTTAAGGCTATGATTGCCGCTGTGTTGCAGGCGAGAGACGAAGGCAAACCGATAGCTTATACCTTTATCTGCTGTTGCTACGATGAAATCATCAGGGCTATGGACATAGTGCCGGCATGGACTGAGAACTATGCTGGCATATGTGGGGTTAAGCGTGATGCACAAAGATTTCTGGAAAGGGCGGAATCGTTGAACTTCTCCCGTTCCCTCTGCACCTATGCCCTCTGTGGTCTAGGTTTTGATGCCTGGCGTGAGGAACTGGGGGAAATGCCTCCTGATGCCCCCTGGGGGGGGCAGGCAAAACCTGACGTGATGCTCGGTAGTGGTCAAATACTTTGTGACCCGAGGAACAAGTGGTATCAAGCAGCCCAGCATTATATGCCCGATGTTCCGGCCTATAACCTTGGTCTTCCCTGGCCACCCTATGAGAACGATTACGATTACCGTGAGGTCCAGGATTACTACGTGAAATACATCGTGGAGGAGCTTAAGGGTTTGGTTGCGTTTCTGGAGAGGCATACCGGTAAGAAGATGGACTGGGACAGGCTGAGTGAGCTTGTTGACTTGACTGATAGAACTTGGAACTTGATCTGGGAGACGTATGAGTTGCGTAGAGCTATCCCTTCTCCTATGGGTACCGGGGATGCTATGAACACTATGGTGCCCATGGCATTTATGATGGCAACCCAGCAAGCCTACGATTTCTTTAAGGAATTAAATGAGGAGTTAAGGCGCAAGATAGCTAACAAGGAAGGCGAAATTCCTGATGAAAAGTACCGGCTGATTTGGGGTGGCGGGCTACCAGCGTGGTTTGCCCTGACCGATTTTAACTATTTCAACAGTAAGGGAGCTGTTTTTCCGGTAGAGACTACCTATCGAATGGTAGAGGCGGTCTATAATTTTGATATCGATTTGTCTAAGATTAACGACCCTCTGGAGCATATAGCCTGGAGATGGGTAAAGTATTGGACTTACTGGTATGATAAGGCTAAGAAGCGTCCCGGCTCTCATCCAGATGTTGAGCGGTTGATTCAGTACATTGAAGACTACAAGATAGACGGCGTAGTAATGCATGAGGCTTTTTCCTGTCGTACCTGGCACGTCGGTTTAATATGGCAGCTAAACCTGCTGAAGAAGATATACCGTGACATGCCATCGCTAATTCTGGAGAGTGATATTGTTGATATTAGTTCCTACAATGAGGCTGACACCAGAGCCAGGATAGACGCCTTTATTGATACATTAGAAGCGGTTAAGAGCCGGTGAAGAGCCAGTATTTTGCCGGGGTTGATATTGGTTCCACCATGACCAAGGTAGTGATTATGAACGAGGCGATGCTGGCTTCGGTCATTGGCCCTACCGGTCCTGAGCATCGGAAGCTGGCCAACCGGGTGATGGAAGAGGCGCTGGCTAAGGCCAACCTCCCTTTTGAGGCTATAACCTACGTGGTGGCTACTGGCTACGGAAGAATCAACGTCCCCTTTGCCGATAAACAAATAACTGAGATATCCTGTCATGCCCGGGGGGTTGGTTACCTGCTGCCTGAGGTAAGGACGGTGATTGACATTGGTGGTCAGGACTGCAAGGGGATTAAGCTTAAGGAGGGGCGGGCGGTGGACTTTGTCATGAATGACAAGTGTGCTGCCGGCACCGGCCGATTTCTGGAAGTGACGGCTGAGGAGCTGGGTGTTAGGTTGGAGAATATGGGGAGATTATCCTTAGAGGCTAAAAATAAGGTTGAGATAAGTAGTACCTGTACCGTGTTTGCTGCCCAGGAGGTGGTGGCTAAGCTCTCGGCAGGGGTGCCCCTGCCCGATATTATCGCCGGTCTGCATGAGGCGATTGCCACCAGGATATATGGAATGGTGAGGCGCCTGAAGATAGAGAGGGAGGTAGCCCTAACCGGTGGCGGGGCTAAGAATATCGGCTTGGTCAAGGCTTTAGAAGCCAAACTGGGCTTCCCGGTGCTGGTGCCCACTGAGCCTTTGCTTACCGGAGCTATAGGTGCTGCTCTGCTGGGCAGGGATATAGTTAAACAGGCTGCCGAAAGCGGAACGCCTTTGCCCAGGAGTGAACGTCGCTTACAGGAGGTGACCCTGTTTACCCAATAGGGAGTTTAAGAGTGACGAACTCCCTCTTCGGAAAAGCTCTTCCCCTTCCCTTGTTAAGGAAAAGGGGATACGGGGGTGGGGTTTTAAGATATTTATGGTTTATGTTGCCGGGATTGATATCGGCTCCGCTTTTTCTAAAGCAGTGGTAATGGCGGGAAACAAGATTATCGCCTACCAGGTAAAGCCCTCCGGTGGTAATTATAGGCTCACTGCTGAGCAGGTGATGGAGGAGGCTTTGACCAAGGCAAAGCTATCTTTAAAGGATATAGATTATACTGTAGCCACCGGGTATGGCGCTGCCAATGTCTCCTTTTCCCATGGGGCAGTTTCCGACATATCCTGTCTGGCTAGGGGTGTATATTATCTATTTCCCACTGCCCGAACTGCAATTGATATTGGCGGGCAGTTCACCAGGGTATTTAAGCTGGATAACCGGGGGAGGGCTACCGCCTTTTTACTGAGTGAGAAATGCGCTGCCGGGAGCGGGCGTTTCCTTCAGGTGATTGCCAAGGTGCTGCAGATTGACCTAAAAGACATCGGTAAGCTATCCCTGAAATCTCGAAACAGGGTCAACTTCAATACCGGCTGTGCCGTATTCGCTGAATCAGAGGCAGTATCCCGCATTGCTGAAGGTGCGGCCAAGGAGGATATCCTGGCTGGTCTTCACCGAACTTTAGCGGCTAAAGTCCAGACCATGGTGGAAAGGCTCGGGATTGAGCCTGATTGTGCCCTGGTGGGTGGTGGGGCTAAGGATATCGGACTGGTCAGGAGCATAGAGGAAAGCTTAGCCTGCAGCCTTTTGGTTCCTGAGGAGCCGCAGATTGTAGCTGCCCTGGGTGCGGCTTTGATAGCTGGGGAAAAAGCTGCCGCAATTAAGACCTCCCACTAATCCTGAGCTTACCGAAGGACGAGGGAGCTAGAGGGAGGCCGCTTGGGAAGCCCTTGGCAAAAAGCAGCAAGGTTGTCTGCCATCTTTCTCATTCATCAGGATCAACTCCTTCGGCATTATATCTCCGTCTTCTACGTTGGATGAGCCGTATTATTCCGAGGAAGACATTCATTCTCGGCACCATCCTCATATAGGCTATGTAGTCGTCACCAAATTTCTCGATCAGGCGTTTGTCTTCCTCTCTGGCACTCAGATAAGTAAGTGTTGTGCCTATAACGCCCAGTACTGCGAACAGCCAGTGCGGATACCATAACAATGTCGTGACAAATATTGCATAAATTCCACCGGTGTATTGAGGATGCCTGACGACAGCGTAAATCCCTGTACTAACCAGACGAGTGGTGCTTACAAACGATTTCCCTCTGGGAACCCCGCCCAGCCGTGGGAACATGACTATCGGAGCCATAACCAGTACCATGCCAAACGCCCATACAATCCAACCGATGATGAATAATGGCAAGTATGATTTGACTTCTATGACTCCTGTCAGGACGAGGGGATTGGCAGGAAAACAGACAACGTATAGGATACTAGCTATTGTTACCCAGACGATGTCCTTTCTGTTCGTCCATTTTTGTGGTGTCAATTTCCGATGTCCCGCATAGTTGCTTTTTCAGTGAACAGTTATGCTGTGTTTAGCCTACTTTTTCTTGTAAACCTGTCCATTCTTCTCAGTGCTTCCTCGATGTTAGATAACGAAGTAGCGTAACAGCAACGGACAAAACCTTCACCGCATGGTCCAAAAGCAGTGCCCGGGACTACAGCAACTTTTTCTTCCAGTAGCAGCCTTTCGGCAAACTCTTCTGAATTCATTCTGGTAGCTTTTATAGAGGGAAAGGCATAGAAAGCGCCCTTGGGCTCGAAACAGGGTAAACCAATCTCATTCAATCTCTTGACCATGAGGCGACGGCGTCTGTTGTATTCTTGAACCATCTTTTCGACCTCGCTCTCACCGTTTCTTAGGGCCTCGATGGCTGCCATCTGCGCCATCGTTGGGGCGCTGAGCATAGTGTATTGATGGATTTTTGCCAGGGCTTGGATGAAACGGCGTTCGGCTGCCACATAGCCGATACGCCAACCCGTCATGGCATGAGATTTGGAAAATCCGCTAATCAGGATGGTACGCTCCTTCATCCCGGGAAGGCTGGGAAAACAAATATGCTCCGCTCCATAGACTAAACGAGCATATATCTCATCGGATATTACCAGTAAGTCATACTTTTTAGCCAGCCCGGCAGTAGCGTCAGCCTCTTTTTTGGACATGACCGCGCCAGTGGGATTTGCTGGGTAACCTATCAAAATAGCCTTCGTCTGCTTCGTGATCCTGGCTTCAATATCGGTTGCCCTGACGACAAAGTTGCTTTCTTCGTTTGTGGGAACAAGAATAGGCACGCCGCCAGCCAGAATGATGTCGGCAGGATAAGCTACATAGCAAGGGTCGGGAATTATGACCTCGTCACCGGGATTGATAATTGCTCTCAGAGCAAGGTCTAATCCTTCACTACTTCCTGTAGTAATGAGAATTTCATACTCAGGATGATAGCTCACCCCATAACGAAGCTCCAGGTAGTTGGCTAATTCCTGGCGTAGTTCCGGCATGCCGGAGTTCGAGGTATACATGGTATAGCCTTTTTCTAGAGAATATGTGCCTGCCTCCCTGATATGCCAGGGGGTAACGAAATCAGGCTCACCTATACCAAGTGAGATAACGTCTTCCACGGAGGAAAGCAGGTCGAAAAACTTTCTGATGCCTGATGGGGGGAGGGTAGCTACCTTTTGTGAAATTAGGTTATCCCGGGCTTCGGTTGGAGCGGACTTTGCGTTTAGCATGTTACGGCGTTATTGGTAAACGTCTATTTATTTCCTTAGGAAGGTGAAAAGTCTCCCCGTTCTCCTTGTATCGTTTGAGAAGAAAATGGGTGACGGTGCTTTGCACCTGCTCTAGAGGAGCTAGTTTCTCCGCAACAAAACTGGAAATTTCCTGCATAGTTTTGCCTCTCACTAATATAGCCAGGTCATAGGTGCCTGAGACTAGATATGCAGAATGCACTTCGGGAAATTGATAAATGCGCTCAGCAATGGCATCGAAGCCGACACCACGTTGTGGTGTTACTCTGACTTCGATTAAAGCCCATACATCTCCCAGCTCTATTTTAAAAGTTGTGGAAACAAGATAAGGTGGTAAGAACCCCAGATAAGAAAAGCAGGACTTACCACCGATGGCTAAAAGCCAGAAAAACGGTACCACAATTTTGTTGAGGCTTAAAGGATATGAAGTGGGAACGGTAACTGAGGGCGAAGGGAAGATAATAGTAGAGGTGAGGGCTCAAGAAAGGAAATCTGCTTGTCCTTATTGTAGCTCGGTGAGGTTATATCGCCATGGTTC
>JBAUEM010000032.1:0-1802 GCA_049678605.1 Dehalococcoidia bacterium | reverse complement strand
TTTTTAAGATTCTCTGAGGTGAAAGATACGAAACCAACCAGGATAGGAAAAGGATTGCTCCACAGATTGATATTACACAGATAACAAAATCCAACTGGATTTCCTCTGAATAATCTATACTTGAAAGTTGCCAGTTCTTTATTTGGGTGATGAATGAATACCATGCTATTAACAGGAGTACCGCCCCTAAGACGGGAATCAGCGAGAGAATCTGACCGCGCACAAATGACATGCTGGATGCGAATATCACACCGGCAGGCAGAACCGCAAGTAAAGGCTGTTTACGGCGGCGGACGGCCCACCCTGCCCAAACAGCCGCCCCCCACATTACCATGCCCCAAACGAGATAAACTGAAGTTGGGTCATGGATCGTTTTTTGCTGTAACAGAGCGATTGTCCAGTGGGCCAAATTGAGTAAAAGTGAGTATATTTCTACGCCGATATCCCTGGAGGCGGTGAGTATTGTGCCCGCATCCGGCAGTGGTTCGTCAAAACCTTGTTGAGCTAATATCTGAACCCATTTGACAACCGCACGGGATAATTCCAATGAATTGTCAAAGATGTCTGTCTTCGTGATGACTAATATTGCGGCACCAGTTGCTGTCGCCCAAATAACGGCGATCCATCCCGGGAACGAGGTTCTGGCTAATATCCAACCAATAAGAAGCGCCAGTATGCTGGTAAGCACGAATATTCCACCATCAATATCTCGGATATTAGCAGCCAGGTTTGTGGCGATGCTCCCAATTATTGCAACCAGCAGCAAAATGGTGATCAATGTATAGCCCCCAATTTTATGCACTCCCCACCTGATTGAGCGGAAGAAGCTGCCCGTGATCATGCCAGTGCCTTCCATGATGTTTCAGATGGAGGGGTAACAGGTATTGCTCTTCCAGTAGGGGAAATCCGCCATTCCCATTGACCTTTTCTGCCTGGGTGGGCTTCAGGACGGTTTAGGAGGTCGGGGGTGATGACATAACGGTGAATGCTCCATTTAGATAGCTCTTCTAAAATACCTCGAGTGTCTCCTCTCCCACCAAACGAATTCGGGTCTAGCAGAAGCACTGTTGGAACAGCTTCCTGCCAGAGCAGAGGCAACAAACTTTCAAGCCAATTCCCATTAGCGTTGGACGTAATTATGACTAGGCTGGTGTATCGACCTAGCGCCCTGCGGATACCGTACAAGAGTTCAGTCAAAGAATGCTGGGTCGGCGATAGCAGTGCCAGACTGTGCAGGATTTCCCATCTTTGACCGTCGCCCTCTTTGGGGGGCAGCCATACGAATGGATCGCCGTAAGCCGCCAACCCGACAGCTCTTCCCATGCGTAAGCCCCGGTCAGCTAGCGATGCCGCCAGCACCACTCCATGTTCTTCTGTTGAATTGGCGCCAACACCGGCTTGTACCCCTTGTTCTAAATCTAAGATTATCCACCAATCTCCTGCCGGTGTACTCTCGAAAAGACGCACGTAAAAATCATCTTTCCGAGCAGATGTGCGCCAATGAATCCAGCGCAGGCTATCCCCAGGCACATATTCCCGTACACCTGCCGCGCTCACCGTTCGCTCCGGTGCATCTTGACGGGGACGACCCTCTCCTGCCCGTCCGCCGGAAGCCACCTCAATTTCAGGTAGAGGTACGATAGGCGGTGTAACCATCAAAGTCGTTGAACGGGGATTGTGCTGCTCGACGGTATATAGCCCGAATGGGTCGCCTGTTCGCAGGGTTGTCGGACCGATGGTGAATAATCCCCTCCGGCTGCATATACCTTGTGTGCGCCATTGGTTGGACGATCCTGCCTCAA